>JAABVY010000059.1 GCA_011777135.1 Candidatus Zixiibacteriota bacterium
ACAATACTCTCCAGGAAAAAGACGCTTTTCATATGGACGCCGATATTAATAGTTTGAAGCTTATCATCAGGAGAAAAACCTTCCAGTTCCTTCGAATCAAATACTGCGTAACGGAAATTCAAACCAACGCCGATCCCGGGCTCAAAAAAACCCTCTGTGGAAATCCCGAATTCATAACCTGATTTTCGATAGATTGCCCGCGGATTCTGCAAATCCCCATCCGCCATATCTCCAATCGGAAACGCAAATCCTCCAAAAGGTGAAATGTTGAATAATCCCTCAAGGCCGTCTCCATACAATGTCAGGAATCCGGCAAGGATTAATATTACTGCAAAGCCTGCGACTTTTTTCATTTTTCTGCCTCCCCATAAATATCCGCAACCTGCTATCCGTTTTATTAAGACAGAATTCAGATTATGGAAAAGGTGACTGCTGATGCCCGGCGAGCTGAATTGCCGTTCCTTATTCTTATTCTGCCCCCATGCTATTGATATATGCATTTAATCCACGTCGATTTCAACAAAAAAAGCACAAAAAAAGCCCGGCAAAAGCCGGGCTTTAAATATCTATATCTTCTCAGATATTATTCTGTGCCGCCAAACCAGACGTTGATACCGGCCTTGAAGTCGAGGAAGTAATAATTCTTTGCAACCTCATCATCTGGCACCTCAGTACCATCAATTTCAATACCTGATCCATCCAGCAACAAATAATCAAAGCCGAATTCACCAAAGAGTGAAATCATGTCGGAGACCCAATACATGGCACCAACTCCGCCGACCAGATACATCTTGGTATCGAGCTTTATTTCCACAGTCTGTTCCGTGTCTATCAAGACATCTTTGACCTTATTCATGGTCAATCCTCCGCCGGCCAGCAAATAAGGACGAAACATGCTTTCGGGCATGAAAACATACTTAATATGTGCACCTATATTCATTGTATGCAGTTTATCATCAGGCTCGAAGCCGTCTAGCTCCTTTGCACCATGAATTGCATACAAGAATTCAAGCCCAGCGCCGAATGCAGGTGTGAAGAAATATTCGGCCGAAGCGCCAAATTTGAAACCCATCGAACGGTAGAGAGCGTCCTCATTTTCCGGATCATCATCAGCCAGATCGCCCATGGGAATTCCCAAGCCAAAATATGGCGAGATGTTGAACATACCCTGAAGGTCCTGCGCGCTGACCATCGAAAAGGCGCCGAACACAAANNAAGCAAATCCCTTGTACGGTTTTTTTAATTTTCCGTGAAATAATCGAACGAAATGATACTATTGTAGCACTATATGGCTTCCTTCATCACCTCCCTCTTCTTTAAAAGCAGATCTTGATCACGCTCAATCTAACTTTTTATTTTACACAGCCTTATCTGCGAGAATCTAAATTTCCCCTTAAACGATTTCAACAAAAACTTTTGATTTTTTTATTACGAAAATCGCTTAGGATTGTTCCTTTTCTCTTTTGGCCTCTTCCACAATCTTATCCTGGATTTCCCGCGGCACCTCTTCATAATGCGAGAAACTCCTTGAGAACACGCCCCTTCCCTGGGTCATGGAACGCACGCTGGTGGAATATTTGTAGAGCTCGGCCAATGGAACCTGGGCCTTGATTCTCTGGTTCGGACCCTCCGGCTCCATACCCAGAATCTTGCCCCTGCGGGAGGATACATCTCCCATAATGTCGCCCGTATAATCATCGGGCACAATCACTTCCAAATTATATATGGGCTCCAGAAGAACCGGGTTAGACTTCAGGAAAGCATCCTTGAAAGCCATCGAGCCGGCGATCTTGAAAGCCATATCCGAGGAGTCTACCGTGTGATATGACCCGTAGAACAGCTCCACCTTCAGATCCACAACCTGGTATCCGGCCAAGCTTCCTTCTGTCATCGCCTCCACAATACCCTTTTCAACCGAGGGGATGAACTTAGATGGTATCACCCCGCCGGTGATGGCATTTATGAATTCGAAGCCCTCGCCGCGCGGCAAAGGAGCAACGCGAACATGCACATCGCCATACTGACCCTTGCCGCCGGTCTGCTTTTTGTATTTATACTGGACTTCGGCCTTGCCTTTGATCGTCTCACGATAAGGTATTCTGGGTTTTTCGGTCTCGACGTCAACCCCGAAACGCTTCTTGAGCTTGTTCAGAATAATATCCATCTGCAGCTCACCCTGAGCATACAGCAGCGTCTGCTTCAATTCCGGATCGACCCGCATCATGAAGGTCGGGTCCTCCTCATGCAGCTTGGCCAGACCGCCCGAGATCTTCTCCTCATCTCCCTTGCTGATCGGCCTGACGCCGATATCGACAACCGGCTCAGGGAACTCGAGCTTGGGTATCATCAACGGATCGCTCTTGGAGGTCAATGTGTCCCCGGTATGGGTCTTGCGCAGCTTCACAAACGCGCCCATATCTCCCGGCCCCACTTTGCTCACTTCTTTGCGGTTCTTGCCGTTGACATTATACATCTGGGCTATTTTTTCAGTATCCTCGAATGAGGTATTATAAAGCTCATCACCCTGTTTTACCGATCCGGTGAAGACCCGGAAATAAGCCAGCTCCCCCACATGCGATTCTGAAACTGTCTTGAAAATAAAGATCACCGGAGGCGCGCCTTCGGATACCGGCCGGCTGATCTCCTCATCTGAATCCGGCTTCAAGCCCTTGA
>JAABVY010000206.1:0-1595 GCA_011777135.1 Candidatus Zixiibacteriota bacterium
AACGTGCAGTACAGCCTTAAAAATCGCTCTGGGCGGCATAATCCAGCAGAACCTCATTCTTTATGTTCGTTAATATCGTATGCAAAAAATTGCCCCTGTTTTTAATTACCATCAAGAATGCAGCAAAATTGTACCGGTTTATCAGGCTTTTGTCAAGCCATAGTGCTGTACTATACAGACTTTACTGCCAATCAGTGCCCTTGAATCTGTTCACCACCTGCATGACCCTCATGGCCTTGCCCGCTGAGATAACTATGGAGACCTTCGACGAAATGCATGTAANNNNTCGACGATTTTCTCACGGACGGTGTTTGCTATCTTGTCTGCAAGGGCATCAATGCTTCTGGTTTCCAGTGCTTTATCCAGTTCGATGTAAATCGGATCAATATTTCCGGCTTCTTTGATCCCGGTATATGGCGCGCCTTCGCTGGCACGGTGCAGACGAATGAAAGTCTCGATGAACAATCGATCGGCGATGGCTTTGGCCTCTTCAGAGTCGGTACGTACAGTCCGGACTCGCTCAAAAAGGTCCCTGATCTGAGCTTCATCTTCCGGGGCTATCCATTTAAGTAAAGGCATGACATCGCCATTTTCGAGCGATTCACGTATCAGAGGGATGATAGGGCCATCTTCCGAGTCACAATGGGCGAAGACCTGACCGGATATCCCCAATAAAATGAGCGACATAAGCATTATTCTCCCGGCCCAACGCCTGGCAGAAATCCTGGACTTTTTCATGAAACTCCTCCAAGTCTTTGATAATTCAAATCTATATCATTTTACATCTTGACGCTGTCATGTTTCCAATGGAGGAATGTGCGTATTTTGTTAAATGCGATTTCTATCTAATACTAAAGCGAATGAGAGCTCCGAATGTGATCGCATCCAGATCATCGCTTCCGAGATGTTCAAGGTCGTTGGCTTTCTGGAAACGATAGGAGGCGAAGACGTCCAGATCCAGACCGCCGACATAGAAGTCCACGCCGGCCCGAAGTGCATAAAACGGATTGCTCTGCCAGCCTTCATCCAGATAGCCAATGCCGATACCCACACCGCCGTAGATAAACCGCCCGACCATAGCATATGCCTGGGGCTCAAACAAGGTTTTCTCACTGGCACCATAATCGGGGATTACTTCAATATCTCCCTCGAGCCTGAACATCATATGGGTGAACAAGACCGAGCCCATAAATCCGATAGCATTCTCATCGAATTCAGGAGCATCCTTGATATCGCCTAGGGTTCTAAGATAGTGAAGACCTCCGCCTATACGAACATCCGCCTCAGCCGAAGGTGTTGATAACAAAAAGCTAAAGCTCAAAGCCAGCAATAATGTAATTATGCGTTTCCTTTTCATGAGACACTCCTTACAGGATTATTAATAAACCAATTATTTAAGAAGATTGATGCTGATATCATTACGGCCCGCCTTCCTTTGATGATATTTCAATTAAAACACATTGGAAAGGAATACTGTTCCTCCTTCCAGTGCACAAAGACCCTCTCATTCGGTTTAGCTGATGAGCTTCAATGCAAGATAGTCAATCTTCAGTATTTGCATTAATGCAACATAAAATATTTCATTATATTGCAAT
>JAABVY010000206.1:1645-2807 GCA_011777135.1 Candidatus Zixiibacteriota bacterium
TGTAATATCAGTTTGGAAATTTAAATCCAGTCTGGAGGATATATGATTTTGGCGATTTCGGCCCAGGGTCCCACACTCGAAAGTATGGTTGATCCCAGATTCGGGCGGGCACCGTATTTTATAATCTATGATACTGAGACGGATGACTTTAAAGCTGTCAACAATTCTGAGAATGTCAATGCCATGCAGGGAGCCGGTGTGCAGGCATCTCAGGCAGTGGTATCACTTAAGCCGGATATAGTTATATCAGGAAATTTCGGCCCCAAGGCATTTCAGGTTTTAAACAGCTCAGGGGTTAAAACCGCACTCTGGTCAGAGGGCAAAGTCTCGGAGGCGATTGAACTTGCCAGAACGAATCAACTGGAATTTACTCATTGCGCCAATGTTGANNCCAGGACGAATCAACTTGAATTTACACAGAGCGCCAATGTTGAAGGGCATTGGCAGTAATCAGATATAATCTAATGGTCATATAAAGAAAGGAGCATAAAATGCCAGGTGGAGACAGGACAGGCCCTCTCGGTCTGGGACCAAGGACAGGCCGCGCAGCAGGCTACTGCAGCGGATACAGGGTGCCCGGTTATGCCAATAGTCATTTTGGGAGATTTTTCGGTTTTGGACGAGGTCGCGGATTTGGATGGGGAAGAGGCTTCGGAATGGGATATGGGCGCGGATGGCGTCACCGTAATTATGCCTACGGGGCTTATGATATCGATTATCCCTATGATCCGGATTATCCCGATTATCCCGAGCCACGTGCGCGCAACCGCGATATCAAGAAAGATGAATTGCGGTATTTGAAACGTGAAGCCAGAGATCTAAACAAAGCTCTGGATGATATCACTGCACGCATAAAAGACCTTGAAGAAGAAAAAGAAGCCTGATTATATCGAACATAATTTTCGGCCGGCCGGAAAGGACTTGATTTGATCAAGATAGCCGTCGCCAGTGGAAAAGGCGGCACAGGTAAGACAACCATCGCCACAAATCTTGCTGCGACCTTGAGTATGAAGGGAAAGCGCGTGGCCTATCTCGACTGTGATGTGGAGGAGCCCAATGGCGGCATCTTTCTGAAGCCGACTATCAATTCCAAATCAGCAGTAAATGTGCTGATACCGCAAATAGATCTGGAAAAATGCACCTTCTGCGGAGAATGCGCTGA
>JAABVY010000191.1:0-351 GCA_011777135.1 Candidatus Zixiibacteriota bacterium
GCTCATAAAAACTCTGGAAATGATGGAAATTGATATACTCATTTGCGGGGCGATCTCGGCTCAGCTGGAAACTCAATTACAAAGTATAAATATCCGGATTTATCCCTGGATAAGAGGCAAGGTTGACCTGATCCTGTCAGCGTTTACCCAGGGAGCGCTGGACAGAGAAGAGCTGAGGTTACCGGGCTGTCATGGTCGAGGCAGAGGGCATGGATTTAAACGCAGACATGGATTGCGGCGAAATATTGGAAAATTCAAAGATGAGAGATAAAAGCTGATAATCTGGCTATGTAGTCAGAAGCCAGTATTTAGAAACTTAAGCAAGCAAGAAAGATGGTGATTTTATGATGT
>JAABVY010000191.1:403-4368 GCA_011777135.1 Candidatus Zixiibacteriota bacterium
GGGGGAGGCAAGGGAGGCGGTTCTGGCAATCGGCAGGGCCGAGGTCAGGGCCAGGGCCGTGGCAGAATGGGCGGTCGCGGTCTGGGACCTGGTGGACAGTGCGTCTGCCCCAGCTGCGGCGAAACCGTCGCGCATAAAAGAGGTGTACCCTGCTATGACATAAAATGCCCCAAATGCGGGGAAAAGATGACACGAAAGTAGTGAAATCGAGAGGAGTATTCTTGTTAAAAATTGCAATACCTGTGGAGCGGGGCGTATTGAGCCCCCATTTTGGGCACTGTGCCGAGTTTGCATTGATCGAGGCCGATCCGATAAGCAGGAAGATTATTCGAACTGAGATAGTATCTGCGCCTCCCCATCAACCCGGACTTCTGCCTCAATGGCTAGGTGAAACCGGATGCAATATCATAATTGCGGGAGGTATGGGCAATCGTGCCATAAGTCTCTTCAGCCAGAAAGGTATTGAGGTAATCTGCGGCGCGCCATCCTTGAATCCACAGGATATCGCACTGGCATTTTTGAATGGAGAGCTCCAGACCTCCGGAAACCTATGTGATGAACCCGGTTTCAAAGAGGCAGGAGGTCATAACTGCAAGAAGCATAAACAGGGTTTGTGACCCTCGCTGAGCGCGCGGCGGGTTTCCTTACGAAAGATAGAATGATCTGCCATTGACCTGCCGCGCATTTATTTTCGCTGTATTTTTGCATCGGGGTTGATTTTCCAATGCATTTCAAAATATTTGATTGAAATTTGGATAATTTAAGCTTACTTTAGAATGTGTAATCACCCACTCGATAACACTGTCTGAATCTTATGGGAGAGACATGTGGAAACATTTTCAACTCTCAAGATTGGCTCAGTCGAGATTCCAAACAGGCTGATTATGGCGCCGCTGAAAACCGGGCTGGGAAGTCCATCCGGTGAAGCAAACCAAAAACACCTTGCCTTTTACGAGCCACGGGCAGAAGGTGGAACAGGCGCGATCACATTGGAACCTCTTTATGTTGACCTGCGCGGTCGTGAACATCCGTTGCAAATGGGTATTACAGCGGATAGCTATATTCCCGGCTTAAAAGCTATCACTGATGCTATTCATCTGAAGGGCGCTGCAGCAATCGCCCATTTAAACCATGCCGGGCGGGCCGCAAATCCGAAGGCCTCCGGCTCTCCGCCGGAAGCGCCATCCGCAGTATTGTGCCCGGCAAGCGAAAATGTACCGGAGGAGATGAGCGTTGAGCGGATTAGTGTGGTAGTCTCCCAGTTCGGTGAAGCTGCGCGCAGAGCACGGGAAGCCGGATTCGATATTATTGAGCTGCAGTTCGGGCTTGGCTATCTGATTGCCCAATTTTTATCGCCCCACACCAATCTGAGAAAGGATGAATATGGCACCCGGGGAGATGGTAGATATCGTTTTGCTGAAGAGGTTCTTGCCTCGGTAAGAGAAAAAACAGACGGAGATTTTCCGATCATGGTACGGATTTCAGCCACAGAGATAATCGAGGATGGTCTGAATATCCATGACGCCATAGAGCTGGCACACTTCCTCGAGGAGCGCGGTGTTAGTGCTTTGCATGTTGTCAGCGGTTCAGCATGCGATTCCGGACCATGGTATTTCCAGCATATGCGTCTGCCTTTAGGCAAGAATCTCAAATGGGCGGGTGAAATCAAAGAGAAGGTCAGCCTTCCTGTTATAGTCGCTGGTAGAATGGGGATGCCTGATTTGATCCGTCAAGCTCTGGATGAGGAGATGGTTGACGCAGTCGCCCTGGGGCGTCCGCTTCTGGCTCAACCTGATTTTGCGATCAAGATGAAAGAAGGTCGGGATGATGAAATCATCCAGTGCGGAGCATGCCTGCAGGGTTGCCTGGCGCGCTTGAAATCGGGCCATCAGATCGGTTGCCTGATTAATCCGGAAGCAGGAAGAGAATATGAGAGCTTTGCCAAACCTGACCGCTCAAAGAAAGTCGTAATTGTGGGTGGAGGTCCTGCGGGAATGCAGGCTGCCCTGACCGCCTCCTCGAGAGGCCATCAGGTCGTCCTCTTCGACCGCAAGAGGCTCGGCGGGCAAATTCATCTAGCCTACATGCCTCCCGGCAAGGAAATGATGGAAAAACCTTTGACGGGACTGATAAATAAGGTGAAGAGAAGCCCGATCGAACTGCGGATCCCGCGGAAAGCTACACCTGATCTGATCGCCGAGGAAAATCCCGATGTAGTGGTCCTGGCTTCCGGGGCAAAGCCGGTACTTCCAGCTATTCCAGGACTGGAAAATGTCCTTTTCGCCGAGGATGTCCTGAACGCAAAGTCTGATCCCGGAAAGAGGGTCCTGATCCTTGGCGGTGGAATGGTGGGGGTCGAATTGGCTGAATATCTCGCTTCCAAAAAGCATGAGGTGACAATTGTCGAGATCCTTGATGAAGTGGCGGGCGATATGGAGCCGCTTACCCGCAAGCTGACATTAAAGATGCTGTCTGCAATGGGCGTAAAGATATTTACCAGGACAAACGTGAGCTGGTTCGAGGAGAAAAAGGCTTATGCGGTGGAAAAAGAGGGGGATGTTTACCTGGGAGAGTTCGATTCCGTGATTGCGGCTATGGGTATGCGTCCATCGATTGAACTTGAGCCAGAACTGAGCGATCGCGGTTTCGATGTTCGGGTGATTGGAGATGCAAAAAAGCCGGGCCAGATTTTTGATGCCGTCCGCGACGGCTATGACACAGCTATGGAGATATAGGTCTTTCAGCAGTTTTATTTTTTAGGGACTCCAGAACTTAATTTAAACAACATCATCAAGTAAAAATTCGAATGTGAATACTTGCAGATACTTTCGGCGATGCTAATGAAGATGGATCTGTAAACGTCTCCGATGCGGTCTACATAATCAACTTTGTATTTGTGGGAGGAAATGCCCCATTTCCATATTTCGTAGCAGATTCTAATTGCGACTGTTCCGTGAATGTATCGGATGCAGTTTCAATAATCAACTTCGTTTTCGTTGGTGGCGATGCTCCCTGCCAGGGCCCAACTTGCCCGCCGACATGCATTCTTTAAACACTGGCTGAAAGATCAACCTGCTTTACGCCCGTAGTTCTTGCTGCGGGCTTTTTAGTTCTAACAAATTAATCAAAGAGACTGGCAAATAAGGTCATATTAGTCTGATATAAAAACCGCTAAAAAACGATGAAATACAGGATTTAGTAATGCGATTTTCGATAATAAAATGATCTTGACAAGAAAACTCTAAAATTGTATTTTATTTTCAGCCAATTCCGGGTGGAAATCGCCTCAATTTGGTATCACATCGAGCTCACACCCAGGAAGCTGGAAAGCTCTCCGGAAGTTGGGTAAGCAAAAAATCAAAAGTAGATTCAATTACGAATACCGCCGTTTTTGAGGGATTCGCTGCATTTACTTGCGACGTCCGCCGTTTTCTTTTGCGGGACAGCGTCATGTGCAGTAAAGTGGACTGACAGGACCAAAAGTCAAATACAAAAACGCAGGCAAAAAATATATTTGAGAGGAGGTGACTGGTCACGATTTATTCGGTCGAAGTCTGAAAATTGCTTAGATTTCGACATTTCCTTAAGTTTAACTTGTCTTTTCCAAAGTATTCATGAAAGGAGTATGAGATGCTGAAAAAGCTTTCAGTTATTCTTTTCCTTGCGATTTTTGTCTTGGGCATGACTGCTTCAGCCAGGGATCTCGATCTTAAGGCTGGATTGATCAACGATGAGGCTGGCCGTGAGGCCAAGCTTTTTGCTGACGATCGTGAGCAGACGCAGGTCATGAGCCCGGTCAAGCCCTATGGTGTCCAATCCATAGCTCAGACATTTGCGCCGACAAGACAGTTTTACACCAATGAGATTACGATTCGTGATATGTGGCATAACACCGCTCCCGGCCGTAATATTTTCTATGGCGGTTACTATAATGCTGGCTGCGACTTTGTCTACATGAACTTCCC
>JAABVY010000130.1 GCA_011777135.1 Candidatus Zixiibacteriota bacterium
GAGGTAGATATTACCAAGTTCAAAATAGGCCATCTGGTATTCAGGATCGATCTTGGTCGCACTCTGCAGATTAATAATAGCCTGCTCATTATTGCCTGCTTCTTTGTAGGATTTGCCGAGCGCATAAAAGGTCTTTTTATCCTGGCTTTTCAATTTGACCAGATCTTCAAGTTTTCCGATGGCTCTCTTGTAGGCATCATTTTTGTAAAACAGCATTGCGAAAAGCTCGGTCAGCTCGGGGTCATTTGACTCCAGTCTCAATGCTTCTGTGAAGGCTTTCTCACCTTTTGAAAGGTCGCCGGTTTCGGTTGCGGAGAGTCCCATATTTTTCCAGGCATCCAGATTATCCGGTTCGAGCTGGGTTACTCTTTCGAACATCTTCAGAGCATCCGCAAATTTCTTCTGTGAATAATAAATAACGCCGAGATTATAATAAGGGCTGGCAAAACTGGAATCGGCCGCGATGGCGGCTTTGTATTCCTCGATCGCCTTGGCCGTATTTCCCGCGGCCTCGGCGTCCACGCCATTGTTAAAGTGCTCGGCAGCCGTATTACCCTGCGCCGCAATAGGGGAGGTTCCAGCGATCAATAGTCCCAGAATCATAACCAGGAATATTCTCATCACTACCGTTTTAGTAATCACTTGAATTGTCTCCTTTCCTGATAATCTATTTTTTCAACATTTCTTCTCGATATTGGTTCAATTTGTTATACACACCAGAATCGCCGAGGGCGATAATTCTTGCGGCCAGAAGGGCAGAATTTTCCGCTCCGGCCTTGTCAAGTCCAACTGCGCCAACAGGTACGCCCTTGGGCATCTGCACCACAGAAAACAGAGAATCCAGACCCATTAAGGCGGAACCCGAAAGGGGAACGCCTATGACCGGGAGATCTGTTTTGGATGCCGTGACACCCGGGAGAGCAGCAGACATACCGGCCATACAGATTATCACCCTGGTTCCTTTTTCTTTCGCTCCGGAAGCCAGTTGCGCTGTTTTTTCCGGTTCACGATGAGCCGAAGAAATTACCAGCTCATTGGAAATATCCAGTTTGTTTAAAGTCTCCTGGCATTTTTCGCCAAACTGCATGTCTGATTTTGATCCGAGAATTATTAATACGTCAGCCATTTACACCTGCCTTGACAGTTTAAATTTTCTTCTTGAAGCCCTGGCGGCAATATCTTTTCTAAAGTGCGCATTATCGAAGCTTATTTTTTCGACTCCCTCGTAGGCGCTCGCAATTGCATCCTGAAGATTGTCTGCCAGGGCGCATACTGTGAGGACCCGTCCGCCTGAGGTGACCACCTTACCATCCTTTGTTTCCGTGCCTGCATGAAAGACCAGGCGCCCTTCGGTCTGAGCCTTCATGAGTCCTTCGACTGGCAGGCCTTTTTCATACCTGCCGGGATAACCGCCGGAAGCCATCACTACACCCACACAATAATTATCTTTAAATTTCAATTCATCAGCCTGCAAATCC
>JAABVY010000136.1 GCA_011777135.1 Candidatus Zixiibacteriota bacterium
ATAGCCGAAGCTGGTCAAAGGGGGAACATCAAAACGCTCGGGATAGGGCCACTGGGTTTCTCCGGCTCTAAAGCCTGCCGGAAGCTCCCATTCGATTCGGGGTGGAAGTCCGGCATCTCCAGGATTTTGCCAGTAAACATGCCAGTGTTCATCCATAATGAAATGTAAGGCAACCCAGAACGGCTCACCAGGTTTAATCGATTCGACTTCGGAAACAAGTTCGGCCCGGAGATGGCCGATTCTGACCGGCTCCGCTTTCAAAACCGGCTGACCAAACAGAATCATCAGAGCGATGATCTGAAAAATGAAAGATTTCAAATTAACAGATTTCATAATAAATTTAATCAGTGATATTTGATGCAATTCCAGCCCAATATCGATGAATATAACATTTTCGCTCCAGAGCGGTTCCCCAAAAGCGGGTTCATGTGTCAATTCTGTGCATGAATATCCGGCTTTGCTTCATATTTATTATGTATCTCAAAATCCCAAAAAAATAAAGGGCGAGAGTTTAATCCCGCCCTGTCAGTGAAGTTTATTAGATCGGGTCAATTACCTGTTGTTATCACCTACAATAACAGGATCTCCGATTAATGAACTGTTGTAAACTTCCATCAATTCAACTATGAAATTCTCATCATCCTTAAATGTACCGTAAGCCACTACTTTTGAACCTTCCTCGATAGCATTGCCGATATTCCTGTCTGAGGAGGATCTGGCATCATTGGCAACGAAATTTAGATTTTCGCCATCGGGAATGCTGATGATTCTGGCATCTCTGACGACCTGGAACAGAAGGCCTTCCTTCTCTGCCAGTTCGAAGCTGCGCTGCTCATAGTCAATCGCTGAGACACGTCCCTCAAACTGAAAATCATAATTACGATCGATATCAGAAGGATCGGATATAACGATACTGTTTGCAATCAATTCTTCGTTGGCGCGAACTTCCCAGACATCCACTCTCTGGGCAATGAAAAGTTCGTCGCTCTTGAAGAATCCATAAAGACCAATCTGAGCGTTTTCCACAAAGATGCCATTTTGATCGGAGGAACGGTCATCTTCGGAACCCTGTGGCTCGAAGGAATAGACCAACCTGCTGGGCATATAAACAACCGGAGCATCCTGCTCAACATAGACCTGCAAATTCATTCTATCGGCCAGAACAATGCTGCGGTTCCTGAAATCGACAGATGCGAGTCTGTCGGTAAAGACTACCTCATAGTCCCTGTCATCATTCGGATCGCCGACTTCAAAGCCATTTGTTACAAGCTCATCACTGCTTCGCGCAGCCTCAACCAATACGATTTTGGCGATAACGGTTTCATCACCTTTAAACTCGCCATAGACAGTAGCAGTTGCTCCCGGTTCCAGCGCGGCCGGTACCGTCAAGGTCTCATAATCAGCGCTTCTTGATCCAAAGGGAATTTCCTCATAATCAGGTAAAGCATAAATCTTGGCATCCCGGTCAACCAGAATGGTCAAGCCGGCCTTGTCATCGAACTCAAAAGAACGATTGGACCTGTCGATCGTGGAGATACGCCCGGTATAGACAAACTCATATTTATCTTCGGGAATACCTGGCCTTGAGTCGGAGGGATCCTCCAGGCTGCTTGACCTTAAAGCGCTCTGAGCCGGTGCGGTTGGATTCTCGGATGAACATCCGATTACTATCAAAGCCGCCAGGGCGACTATGATCAGACCTGCAATTTTCGAATTAACGACTCCCATTTCAACTCTCCTTTAAAGTGTTAATGATTATAAAATAAGACTAATTTTCTCTCCATTGGTTGTCTACAACGAGATTTCGTCAAAAAAGTTTCGATATAGGACAAATTTTATCAAATATTAAGGATTAGATATTCGTATAGATTTTTTTGCTCTTTAGATTTATGCATTTAGGGAGCCTCACCCTTAGTGGAACATCAAATTGCAGCACTTAAGCCTTTCCCAGGTAAATACTTACATTTGCTTCGACACAATTTATACATAGATCTGGCCTAGGGATAAAGCACGAATTGTGTCTAAGACTTTGACATTTCCCTTTTTAAAATCTTGAATTTACAAGCCATCAGGTTTACTTTATATTCTTCGAACACGGGAGTTTTATATATTGTATAATATAAATGACCTGCTTATCAAGGGGACCTTCTCCCGCAAATCAATAAATACGGGGAGCATTCCATGAAAAAGCTTTATCGCGGCTCGTTCTCGCGCAACGGGCGACGTATAACATTTTTTGCGGCCGCATTTATTTTGGCCCTTCTTCTTTTGATCAATATCCTCTCATCCAAACCACAGTCGGAGCCGGATCTCAATGTCGAGGTCAGCAATTTTTCTCCAAGGGGTGAGATGGATCTTCGGACAAATTTTACCATAGAGTTTTCGCGGGATATGGTCCCGGATGACAGCCTGGACCTTCCGGTGCTCAACCCTCCGCTTGAGATAGAGCCGCAGATTTCAGGTCTGGCGCGCTGGATAGACAATGATATCCTCAGGTTTTATCCTGATAACCCCTTAATTCCCGCAACCAGTTACGAGTTCAGGATTAAATCGGATAAAGTGTACTTATACGGCAATCGGATCAATGAAGATGAGGTATTCAAAGTCAATACCGCGCCGTTGCGTGTACTGGAAGTTCAATCGTATACAACAACAGCTCCGGAGTCTCCGGGCCAGGTCAGGATCAACATAAATATGGAGTTCAATTATGCAGTTGATCCGGATGTACTCAAGCCGAAAGTCTCGATTGATGGCGAGCGCGAGGCTGTAAAAGAGCAGCTTGATTTCAAGGTCGGCTCGGTGAATATGGATCCTGAGGCCTCGCCCGACAATCCCGGCGCGGACACTTATATCAAAATCGTAACCGAGCCTGTGAAGTTGAGCGAGAATCGTCAAAGCTACCGTCTCAGGATTGATGAGGGGTTGAAATGTCAAAACTGCGGGGATGTAAAGAGCAGTGAATATGTCACCACAGTATATGTTGAACCGAAAAGGAGGCTCTTTGTCAGGGAACTGAATACATGGTATTCCGATCTGCAGCCGATCATCCAGATACCATTCTCCACGCAGATCATGGTTGAGAAACCGGAAGAATATATCAGCATCGATCCCGAAATTGATTTTAGAACTGAGGTTAGATATAACAGCATAACGCTTTATGGAGACTTCAAAGCCGGTGAAACGTATGAGGTCGCAGTCTCGGAGGGATTGACCTCAAGGGACGGTTCGGTTCTGGAAAAGGATTTTTCCTCGAAAATAGTCATACCGGACATACCTCCGACAGTCAGATTTCTTTCACGCGGGATATATCTTCCCAGAGAGGGATCACATCTCCTGGAACTGGAGACGATCAATATCGATGAGCTGGCGGTGGAGGTGGAGCAGTATTTTGCCAATAATCTAGTCTATGCTTTAGCATCGGGAAATACAATGGGTTATGGTTACAGAAGCAATACTGCGGTACTGGGAAGAACCTTCTATGATACAATTGTGAACCTGGAAAGCGAAACAAATGAGGCCCTCACAACCACAGTTGACCTGGGTGCGATAATAGGCGATACACTTTTCGGAATATTCAAGATATCTGCTCGAAACAAAGAACGCCGCTGGGATAGTGATTCGCGTCTGGTGATGCTGACCGAGATGGGAATCATGGCGCGCATGTCCGACGATTACTTGATGGTCTGGGTTAATTCGCTTGATGATGTCTCCCCCGTAAAGAAAGCGGAGATAACCCTGTGGAGCAAAAACAACCAGCCATTGGTACAGGCTGAAACTGATTCACGCGGAATTTGTATATTCGAAAATATAGCTGATGAAACCGCAGGATTCGATCCATTTCTCATTACTGCCCTGAATGATGGAGACCTATCCTTCCTTAAATTTGACGATGCTTTACTTCCGATAAGCGACTTCGATGTCAAGGGGCGTCCATATATCACCTCGGGCTACGAGGCATACATCTACACCGATAGAGGAATATACAGACCCGGAGATACGCTTCACCTGGCCTCAATAGTGCGTGAGTCCGAAGGCCGGGTTCCCAATGAATTTCCATATATTATCACTATAAACGATCCTTCAGGCAGGGAATTCAAGAGCTTCAGGGTGAAGACAGGCGGGACATCATTCCTTGAACACGAAATCCTGCTGCCCGATTTTTCCCGAACCGGAATCTACTCGGTGATAGCACATATCGGTGAAGAGATGGAAATAGGAAGAGCCGAGTTCCAGGTCGAGGAATTTATGCCCGACAGAATCAAGGTGACTGTTAAGACTGATCGGGATTCGTACAGTCTTGGTG
>JAABVY010000301.1:0-1145 GCA_011777135.1 Candidatus Zixiibacteriota bacterium
CAAGGACGTTTTGCTTCTGGATGTTACCCCGCTTTCGCTTGGAATCGAGACACTGGGCGGTGTCATGACCAAACTGATCGAAAGAAACACGACTATTCCGACCAAGAAAAGCCAGATATTCTCGACGGCATCGGATAACCAGCCGGCTGTATCGATTCATNNGGCGAGAGGGAGATGGCCGTCGACAACCGTACGCTGGGAAGGTTCGATCTTGTGGGCATACCTCCCGCGCCGCGCGGAGTGCCGCAGATAGAGGTTACATTCGATATTGACGCCAACGGCATCGTCAATGTCTCCGCCAAAGATAAAGCCACCGGCAAAGAGCAGAAGATCAGGATCGAGTCCTCCTCCGGTCTTTCAGAATCTGAAGTCGAGAAGATGGTTAATGATGCCAAATCACATGCGGAAGAAGACAAGAAAAAGAAGGAATTGATTGACCTGAGAAATCAGGGCGATCAGCTGATATATACAACTGAGAAAACTCTCAAGGAACATGGCGACAAAGTCTCTGAAGAGGAAAAGAAGAATATCGAGGATGGTATAGAGAAGCTCAAGTCCTCCCTGCAGACCGATCAGGCCGAGATCATCAAGCAGAAGATGGATGACCTGATGCAGGCATCGCACAAGCTTGCAGAGCAGATGTATCAGCAGGCGCAGACACAGGGTCAGGCCGAAGATCAGGCGGGCGCCGGAGAAGAAGAGACCAAATCGGAAGAGTCTAAAGAGGGCACAGTTGATGCCGATTTTGAGGTTGTGGACGACGACAAGAAATAGGAAGGGTTCCGATCAATCATGACAACCGAGCGCGACTACTACGAGATTCTGGAAATCTCCCGGGATGCATCCGAGGAGCATATAAAGAAGGCTTATCGAAAAAAAGCTCTGCAATATCACCCCGACCGAAATCCGGGCGATAAGGCGGCTGAAGATAAATTCAAGGAGGCCACCGAGGCCTATGAGGTCCTGAAAAACCCCCAGACCCGCCAGATATATGATCAGTATGGTCATGCCGGACTGAAGCAGAGAGCGGGCGCCGGCGGTTTCGGAGGCGGCTTCGCCGGATTCGATATAGCCGATGCCCTGCGCGCATTCATGCGTGATTTTGGGGGATTCGGAGGATTCGAGGATATTTTCGGAGGTTTCGG
>JAABVY010000301.1:1154-5315 GCA_011777135.1 Candidatus Zixiibacteriota bacterium
CAGCAAGAAGATCAAGGTCAACCATAAAGCTACATGTGAAACTTGCAGTGGCAGCGGGGCGGCCAGTGAAGAAGCCAAAAAGACCTGTCCGCAATGCAAAGGGTCTGGCGAGGTTCGTCAGGTGACACGATCATTACTGGGACAGATGGTCCGTGTAGCACCCTGCGACTACTGTAAGGGAGAAGGGACCATAATAACCGATTTTTGTCCAGAATGCCATGGCAGCGGACTTACCGATGACAAAAAGACCATCACGGTCAGGATTCCTCCCGGGGTAACTACCGGCAACTACCTGACTATGTCGGGAGAAGGAAGCCATGGTCCGAGGGGCGGTCCTGCAGGCGATGTCATCGTGGTTATCACTGAGAAAGAACACGAACATTTTACCCGTAGCGAAGATGATATAGTCTACGAGGTTCCGATCTCGTTTTCCCAGGCTGCACTGGGTACCAAATTAAATGTGCCTACGCTTGACGGTGAAAGTGAGCTGCATATACCGGCCGGGACGCAATCTGGAAAAGTCTTCAAATTCAGAAACAAGGGCATCAAGCACCTTCGCGGCCTTGGCAGAGGGGATCAGCTTATTCGGGTTACGGTATGGACGCCGACAAAACTCGGACCGGAAGAAAGAAAGCTGTTTGAGCAACTGGCCCGGAACGAAAAAATCAATCCTCCCAAATCATCGAAAAGCTTCTTCGAGAAATTAAAGGAGACCCTGGGTGTCTGACAGGCCCGGAAAAAAGTCCGGGCGGGGTTACCTGGAGGTGGCTCTCACCATTCCTCTCCAGCATGAAGAGATTGTATCAGATTTCATAATCGAAGAGGTTGCCTTCGGGCTGGTTACAGAAGACCTTGATGGAGAGCTTGTAAGAATTGTCTGTTATGTTCCGCAGGACAATAATCCCGGAGAAAAAATCGAGAAGATAAAGAGATATCTTTTTCTCATGGAAATCCTCCCGCAGGATCTGATCGATGAGCATATCAGGACAAAAAACATCAAGGAAATCGACTGGATCAATGAATATCAAAAGGGCTTCAAGCCGGTTGTGATTGATGATCTGGCGATAAAAACACCATGGGATAAGACTGAATTTCCAGAAAAGAGGATAATTGTAATAGAGCCCAAAATGGCATTCGGCACTGGCAAGCATGAAACCACTCAGCTTTGTCTGAGAGCGATCAAAAAAGAATTGGTGCCGGGAATGAAAATCCTTGATCTCGGAACCGGATCGGGTATTTTATCAATCTATGCCGCGATGCTCGGCGCTTCTGAAATCCTGGGTCTGGATATCGATCCTGAAGCTGTTCCCAACGCCATGGAGAATGCGGAGACTAACAATGTTTCGGATATATTTGCAGCTAGGACCGGTTCGATGGAGCAGGTTGACAAAAACAATTATTATGATATGATAATTTCGAACCTGATCTATGAAGGAATTGTTAGACTATTTGATGATTTTCTGAATGCGCTTAAACCGGGCGGTAAAATGATTCTGTCCGGTATTCTCGATGAACAGGAGAGTCAATTAACGGACTTCATCAAAGCTAAAGCATCTTTTGAAATAGAAATAATGCAGCAGAATGAATGGCTGTGTTACATCTTGAGGACTTGAGAACGTGCAGGAGTCATTCACCTATTTCTACATTCCGCCCACGCTGGTAACCGGGGAAGAGATAGCCTTTCAAGAGGATGAAAGCCATCATATAGCCAAAGTCTGCCGCCAGAATGTTGGCGATGAGATCTATGCTGTTGATGGGATTGGCAACCGCTACCTCGTGGAAATAACCATGTGCACGCCTCAACGTGTGGAGGGCAAAATCCTCAATACGGATATGGATATCAATGAGCCGCACACTAAGCTCTCTCTTGCGCTGCCCTGGACGAAGGATCCGAAGCTGGACCTGATCATCACCAAAGCTACCGAACTTGGAGTATCGAAATTCGTCTATTATACTGCCGATAAATCGATTATCAAGAAAGATGATGACAGGATAGAGAAAAAGATAGAAAGGCATCGCAGACTGGGCATCAGCGCCATAAAACAGTCGCTGCGATGCGTTCTGCCTGAAATGCAGGATATAGGCCGTTCTCACAATTTTGATAAATGCTTAAGATATTACGATATATGTCTTTATGCAGACCTCAATGAGGATGCTTTGCCCCTTCAGACCGCATTAAAGGGGCATCTTCCAAAGTGGATATTACTGGTCATCGGTCCTGAAGCCGGTTTCAGTAAAGAGGAAAAGATAACTCTCGAGAATGCGGGTGCGCTGCCTATCTCGCTGGGCCCCAGGCGGTTGCGCTTCGAAACCGCCGCGCTTGCTTTTACTTCGATGGCCCTCAGTATTCTGGGGGAGATGGAATAATCTCAGCCCTGTTAATTAATTTCCCGCTTTTCCGAAAATATTATTATGACATTCGATTGGACACAGACATGGCCGGTGTATGTTTTTCTGGGTTTCATGGGACTAATCCTGGGATCCTTTCTGAATGTTGTTATCTATCGGTTACCCCGGGGAAAATCGATCGTAAAGCCTCGCTCTGCCTGTCCCACGTGTGGAAAAGCGATCCCATTCTATCTGAATATTCCTGTATTCAGCTATCTTTTTCTGAGGGGAAAATGCAAGCACTGCGCTGCAAAAATCTCACCCCGATATTTATTTGTAGAATTAATTTCAGGGTTGATTGTGTTGGGTTTTTATTTCTGGCTGGGCGCTTCATGGCAATTTCTGGGATACACTGTGCTGACTTTGTCGCTCCTGGCGATTTTCATGATTGATCTGGAACATTATATCATACCGGACGAGATTACCTACCCGGGAATGGTCCTCGGACTGGCCTTTTCACTTGTCAATCCCGAGATTACTATATTGGAATCTATCACTGGTATGCTGCTGGGGGGAGGGGGGCTTTTCCTGATAGCCCTGATCGGCGATTGGATTTTCAAGAAGGAAAGCATGGGCGGCGGTGATATCAAGCTGGCAGCCATGCTGGGCGCCTTTCTGGGATGGCAGCAGGTGTTGTTTGTGTTCATTGCAGCCTCGGTGATCGGGCTGATTGCCTCAGTCATTGCCATGCACTTTTCAGAGAACGTGCGTGAAAATCATCGCATTCCCTTTGGACCGTTTCTTGCAGCCGCGGCCGTGACCGCAATCATATTCGGCGACTATATCATCAATCTAT
This sequence comes from Candidatus Zixiibacteriota bacterium, assembly GCA_011777135.1. GTDB lineage: Bacteria > Zixibacteria > MSB-5A5 > JAABVY01 > JAABVY01 > JAABVY01. The sequence goes on from JAABVY010000301.1 coordinate 4,339, forward strand.
ATATAACTCGTTTCTACAACATATAAGCAAAAGTCCGTATCTGTCGAAATTTATAGTATGAATAGCGATAGAAAACGATTTTCAATCAGATCATTATTTTCGAAGCGAATAGCCGGATCATATGAAACCGAGCTCAAAACTACACTGCTCCTGATCCTGCTCTTTCTGGTTCTGATCAGTTTCAGTTCTCTGAGAATTACCGGAAAACTGGCCAGCATCTATCGGGAGGACAATTATCATCAATTGTCCAGCGCTGCGGCGAAGCTGATCGATTACATCAAAGACGACTTAAACCTCAAGCGTTCTACCATAAATTACAGGGATTTGATGGCCTCAACCGTAATTGTGAGAGCAGAATACCTCCCTGAAAAAAAACTGACTGCAGACAGCTATGAAATACCACAATCATATGACGGTCAGGTTACAGTCAAAAGATATTATTCCGCTTTGACTGAAAAAGAACTTGAACAGCTTCGAGAAGGTGAAGTAATTAAGTGCGGCTTCGGGTATGGGGAAGACAACGATAAGATTGCGGCACTTTATCCATTCAGTGATGAAGATGGAGTGCACTGGATTGGACTGTTCTTCAAAAATGCCTCCGGATTGAAACTTGTCAGTACTGTGATGAAATACAATTATCTTTTTCAGTTAGCAGGCCTCCTGGCGGTATTGCTGGTTGCCTATGCTTACTTGAAGCTGACTTTAAATCCGTTCAAGAGAATTGCCGATGAGGCCCGCAGGATCAAAGATGAAAACAAGGCCAGCGGAGAATCGGTGGAGGAGATAGTGGAGACTTTCAAAGCCACCATAGCCAGCCTCGAGGAAAAAGAAGAAAGGCTCCAGGAGCTGTACAGCAATTCCCAGGAACGTGCCGACCGACTGGAGAAATTCAACCAATATATTCTCGAAAGCATGCTTTCCGGCCTGATCGGAGTGGACAACAGCGGGCGCATTGTGCATCTGAACCGCTCCGCCCG
>JAABVY010000044.1 GCA_011777135.1 Candidatus Zixiibacteriota bacterium
CTTCTGTCTCCAATTTATCCTCAAATCGCAGACTGGCTCGACAGCCTGAAAGAGAAGCAGCGTGAAATGCCGCAAAAGCTGGCAGATGAATTCCCATTGCATTTTCTCAAATTCAAAGAGGATGATCCCGTTGGGGATGATCCCGATCCGATCGGGCAGATATTTGACAATGGCGGCAGGTTGGGAGAGCTTATTGAGGATTACGATTATCGCCCGGAGCAGGCCAAGATGGCCCGGATGCTTATGCGGGCAATCCGAAATGATGAGTTCTTTGTGGCCGAAGCTGGAACAGGTACCGGGAAGTCCCTGGCATATCTTGCGCCGGCGATTCTATATGCTTCAACGCAGGGAAAGAAAGCGGTGGTGGCCACATACACCAAGACACTTCAATCCCAGCTGCTTTTCAATGATCTTCCGCTGGCTGCAAGAGCCTGCGGTCGTCAATTGACGGCTGCGCTTCTTAAAGGACGCGGCAATTATTTATGTCTCTTGAAAAAAGCGATCCTGAAATCCCGAGCCTCCTCCGAGGTGCTGCCGGAAGACTATTTTAGCCTCGCCAAAGTCGAAGTCTGGGAATCGCTCACAAAAAGCGGTGACCTGGCCGAGCTGGGGCTGGATAATCCAATCCTGCTGCGGGATATATATGCCGACTCCAACTTCTGCCTCAAACAGGCCTGCCAGTTTTATAATAAATGCTATTTCTTCAAAGCCCGTAAACAGGCATCCAGAGCCATGCTGACCATTGTCAATCAGGCCCTTTTCTTCACCGATGTTCTCGCGGAAGGCTCAATAATCGGCAACCGGGACCTGGCTATTTTTGACGAGGCCCATCGTCTCGAAAGGACAGCCACCTCGCACCTGGGCGGTGAGCTCGACCGTTTCTATCCGCTTTCAGTCATGAACGAACTCTATCTCCGGCGGGAAAAGGAGCAGTCCATATTATTAAGGGTGCAGAGTATGGTGGAAAAAAATGTCGCCGAGCGGGATGATTTCAATTTCGCTCTGTTCAAGCGCATAAAGGATGGGGTAGAGGCAACCCGCAACGACCTGACCGCGCTTTTTGAGGATATAAAGGACTTCCGGCAGGAGAAGGGCTTCAAGGCTGAAACATTCAGTTTCAAGAAAATCTTCAAAGGACGCGGGCAGTTCCACAGCCGGATTCTTCAGTCCCTTGAAGAGCTGCAGATCTCCATGAAAAAACTGCTTTCCAGCCTGGGCGACCTTTACAATGCTGTCAGTTCGCTGGAACTCGACCAGAATTCGCAGATAATCGCGGAGGAGCTTAACCGGATCAGCGGGCAGCTTAATGAAATCTACCGACATATAGGCACCATTTATGATTGTGACAGCGAGCGCTATGTCTTCTGGCTGGAGATATCCGAAAGGGGCTTCAGCAAGGTTGCCTATGCTCCGCTCGATGTAGGACCGGAACTGGAGTCGATGATTTACAAAAGATATTCATCAATACTTTTCACTTCAGCCAGCCTGAGTGTCGAGGGGTATTTCGAATTCTTCGAGAGGTCGGTTGGATTGAATCTGCTTCCGGAGGGCAAAGTGATCCGTAAATCTTTCGGCTCGTCCTTCGATTTCTTTTCACAAATCGACTTTTTCTGCCCGGTCTACCTGCCCTCTCCCAAAACTGATTACTACTCCCGTTCACTGGCTGCATTCATCAGCAAGATACTTCCAGCCATAAGAAAGAAGTCGTTGGTGTTGTGTACATCCAACCAGCTCCTGTATGACCTTTACAATAATACCGGACACAGCCTGCGCTCCTCGGGATTCGAGGTTCTGGGACAGTCGATCTCGGGCAATCCTGAATATGTGCTGTCGACATTCAAGAAGTCGCCGCTGGGAGTGATCTTCGGCACC
>JAABVY010000208.1:0-1112 GCA_011777135.1 Candidatus Zixiibacteriota bacterium
AATGGAAGGTGCCTTTTCATATTCATCCCCTATATATTAATTTTCACTCCTAATGACTTAGCTACTACATCCCTATGCATAGAGCATAATAAATGGCAATCTACAAATATTCTTTCCACAGATTATTATATTGTTGCTTACCCTACCGATATATAGATAAGCAATTCCAAATTCCTCGGCAAGTTAATATTTCATTATATTGATATATCCTCGAATGATGTCAGTTGGCGCTTTTGGCTGCCATCGGGGCTCATGATCCAGAGGGTGCCGTCATTCTGTCCCGTATGAGTATATACAATCCACACACTGTACAGCCGGGAAGATAGGTAACAGATTAGACCGGGCAGATAGGTAACACTTTAGTGTATTGATATCAATCATTTTTTCTTGTTTTCCTTTTTGAGGTTATTTTGGGACGGATGATTTTGACCTGGCAGTCATCTAGAATAGCCAGTTTTATATGTGCGAAATAGAGCTGATAATAGCGATCATCAATTTGCTTTAAACCGATATCCTCACCCGCCAGAGTCTCACAGAAGTATATTTGCTGGTTTTTCCATCTAATGTCTCCCTGAGGATGGACACACTGGTACCCCACATGAAATGTGGGAGATTCCGGTCATCCTGCTATGTCAATCTTCAGTATAACCTCAGCGTATCCTTAATAATCTCTATTAATGTCTGACCAATGGCCGACGTCTACCGGTGTCAAATCTAAAATAATTATATCGAACGCAGCGTCAATCTTTTTTTAGACAGCCGTGCCCCTCGCAACCAATTGCAAAACCCACTGCTAAAGCGGATGGGGCATCCAACCGGGCGCATCAGGATGTGCGCCCGACAAAACGATTAAAATTCCTTTCCTTCACGAACCTGCCGTCTTTGTAAAAGACCTCACCGTCGCCGTAAAGCTCGCCGCCGTCCTTCAGGTCGCAGACCATATCCCAGTGCAATGCCGACTTATTAGTGCCGCCGGTCTCGGGAGGCGCCGCACCCAGCGCCAGATGAATCGTCCCGCCGATCTTCTCATCGAACAATATGTTCTTCGTGAATTTATCGATATTGTAATTGGTGCCGATTGCAAACTCGCCCAGTATCCGCGCGCCCTCATC
>JAABVY010000208.1:1233-3168 GCA_011777135.1 Candidatus Zixiibacteriota bacterium
ATATGACCATTCACCGAATCCTCTATGGGTGTGGTGAAGATTTCGCCGTCCGGGAAATTGAACTTGCCATCACAATTGACCCATTTGCGTCCCTCGACCTTGAGCTTCAGATCAGTATCTTTTGACTTGACATGAATCTCCTTAAAGCCCTGAAGATACTCGGCCTGCTTATCCTGAGTCTTAGACATCGATTTCCAGAAGACCACCGGATCATCATCATTCAGATGCCCCGCCTCATACACGAAATTCTCATACTCCGACAGCGACATATCGGCATCCTGCGCCGCCGAGATTGTCGGATACATCGTGCCGACCCATTTCAACTCTCGTTTGGCCGACCTTTCCATGAATTTCATAAACAATTCCTTACGTGCTCCCTGCGCCAGCGCCTGACGATCCGGATCGACATTGCTCAGATACTTAGAATTGTCACGCGCCATAATTGCAAACATGGCATCGAGCTTCTCCACCTCGATTTTCTGTGTGTCCGAAATAAATTTGAGCTGCTCATCGGAACCATATTTCATGAATATCTCTTCGATATCATCGACCATGGCATGATAATACGGATGAGCGCCGGCATCGAGCGCCTCCTTGAAAAAGGCCTTGATCAGCGGCATGGCGGTATTAATACCCTGCACCTTCACCCATTGGCCCTGTTTCAACTCCAGCGAATAATTAACCATCACATCCGCAAGTTTCTCAATCCTGGGATCCATCAGATTTTCCTTTCTATGTGAATAAGATCATTTTCAAATCATTAGATCATTAATCTTTAAGCCCGAGCACACCCTCATTTTCCAGGAGCTTGCGCTTCAGGCGCTCTCCCCCGCCGTACTTGCCGATTCGTCCTCCGGCGGCAATTACCCGATGGCATGGTATCACCAGCGGAATCGGATTCTTGGAGCAGGCTGTTCCGGCCGCACGGCTGGCGCGCGGATTACCGGCCATGGCCGCCAGTTCGCCATAGGTTACAGTCTTGCCATAAGGTACCTTCTTCAATTTCGTCAGGACTTTTTTGGTAAAACCATTGGCCTGGAGGTCGATGGGAATATCGAGCTTTTTGATTTTACCATTGATGTAACGCTTTATATTTCTTGCATAAGTCGCTGTTTTTGAATCATTTTTTTCGAACATATAGCCGGGAAATTTATCCTCCAGCCAGGCAAAGAAATCGAACTTCGAACTTGCGCCATAGGAAATCTTCACCACTCCCTTAGCGCTGGCAGCCAGATAAATTTTCCATTTGCCGCTGTCAAATTCTGTGAAATATATTTTTTTCATGGTACTCCATCCTTTGTAGATTTTTCCAAAAGCCCGAACCAGAGGTAGTAGGTGGCCATACCCCGGAAGGGCCTGAACCTTTCCATAAAATTATCTATCTCTTTTTCACTGCTTTTTTCCACAATGCCGTAATTTTCCGCCAGCGCCCTTCTCAATCCGGCATCAGCTGAGGGACAGGCATCATCCCGTCCAAGCGAGCGCAGCATGGCATACTCACAGCTCCACCTTCCGATTCCCCTGATCCCGGTCAGAAATTCGCGAACCGTATTATCATCAAATCCGCGCAATTTTTCAAGGTCAATTTTTCTATCCGCCACAGAAGCCGCAAGGGATTTGATGTAATCGGCCTTGTTTCTCGAATATTGCATTTCCAGAAGATCCGACCTTTTTGCCCCGGCCAGGACTTCCGGTTGGGGAAATGTATAGATGGTCTTGCCGTCGATCTCAATTCTTGTTCCATATTTTTCCACCAGCCTGCGCTTCAATCTATAGGCAAATTTCAAACTCATCTGCTGCCCTGTTATGGCCCAGACAAGAATTTCGAATGGCTCGACAGTCTGGAGATTTACCAAGCCGTAATATTTCCTTGTAAGCCTATCGAGAATGCTATCCTTTCTGCAAAATTCGTAGAAGTGGTTCAAATCATAGTCT
>JAABVY010000208.1:3183-5448 GCA_011777135.1 Candidatus Zixiibacteriota bacterium
CGGGCGATCCTGAAAGTATTTTGGCCACGAGAACTGGCTTCTCAACGGACCCGACTGATCTAACCTCAACCGGATAGGCATCTCCATCACACCGTATAGCACGATAGTAACGACTATCATTAACAAGATCCACCGCTTCAAATCTGGAGCGGGAGTAGTATTTGAGCGAGAGATCGAAATCAAATGGCGGCCGTGGCTTAAGCTCAATTTCCATGTTTAATCGACTATTGCAGAAAAAGGTTCTATTGTCTATAATCCAACAAATATCTATATAATACTTAATTAACGCCGGTCCTTAAAAATTGTTGTAAAAGCGGCCGTTTTTTATTAAATATCAGGCTGAATATCGGGCAGCGATATCCGATAAGATCAATGATAACATGAAAAGTCTATTATATCTTGTTGTAACATTTATATTTGTCCTGCTCCTTAATGGATGCGGCGACACTTCTGATGAAGAGGCTTTGTACCGTTTGGAAAAGCTCAGGGCTGAGGCTCAGAAAGCTGAGGAGAGACTGAGTATCAAGCCGGAACTGGCATCTGAGTCCGACCTTAGAGCTGTCATAGAGAAGCATAAAGAGGTTGTACAGTACTTTAAAGAGAACTTCGCTCAGATCCAGGAGCAGGAGGATGTTTCGGAAAGTGAAATCTATGCATCCAATCTGGCGGGACAGAGCCTTTTGAACGCAGGAAGGCTATATCTACGGCTGGACGACACGGCTCAGGCTATCGAGAGCCTGGAGGAATTTGAAAACATCTTTAAATACAACCCCCAACAGCAGAAGATGGCCTGGCTGCAGCTCTCCGTTTTATTCGACTCGCAGGGCAACGCCGAGAAAGTCGAGAGTATTTATAACAAGTTAATCGAGGCCTATTCTCCTCCGATTGATTCTGCTGGAAGGCCGGACATGGATATACTCGGGCTTCCCCATGATCTGGCAGCCTATTTCCACGGCGTTCAAAATCAAGAGAAGGCCAGACTCTATACACAGAAAGCGATCGATTATTATAATCAGCTCCGCAATGATTACCCCGAGACTCCCGCCTGGACAGCCGCCACACGGCTGTTGGCGGAAACTTATAGATCGACCGATCAGCCTCGGGCGGCAGTCGATCTACTGCTTACCGTGGTCGATTCCACAGGAACAGTCAGCCGGGGCGCCATGATGCTGGCGGCGGAGACCTTTTTTGATGATCTCGGCAAGCCCGACAGCGCCATAAAATATTACCGCAAGGTGCTGGATTACGGGATTGACAGCCTCTATGCACCCACAGCGATGATTCAGCTTGGAAGCGCACTGCTTCGGAAAGAACGGTATCAGGAGGCTCGCCAGGTTCTGGACCAACTCCTCGGCCTGGAATATGCCTCCGAACATCATCCCCTGGCACAGCGCATGATCGCTGTCAGCTACGAAGAGCAAGGGCAGTACAATCAGGCCCGCGATGCCTATACAGCGATAATAGAGAAATATCCCACTCACTCAATTGCCTATGAGACATACCTTTATCTGCCCGAATTTTTTGAGAAACAGGGCAAGAAACAATTGAGCGATCAGTGGTATAATAGAGCAGAGGCTTTCTTCATGGATATGCGTACTGGTTATGCCCGGAAGACAGTCGGCGCCGCGGCGCAGGAATATCTGGCCCGGCTTTATATAAAATATGAACAATGGAACGATGCCGTGAAGGCATTGAAACGATTAGCCGAAGATTACGGAGATTTCAGATTTGCAGGTGATGCATACCTTAGAATAGGCGCGATTTTTCAAAACAGGCTTAATCAGCTCGATTCGGCACGTATATATTATCAGAAGCAGATCGATGTCTATCCCGGGCTGCGTCCCAGCGAACTGGCAATGCAAAGTATTGAAACTTTATAATATCCTAAGGAGGAACTGGTGAAACCCAAACAGGTGATCTTATTGCTGACAGCATTAGTCTTTATCGTTTCATCTGCTATTCTAATAGCCCAGGAATCGAAGGGGGATGAGGAAAATATTTGTGAGGTAAGGGTCCGGCCGACTGAGAACAAAAACCATTACGAGTTTGAAATCTTTCTGGTCAATAATAAGCCGATAAACGCTATGTCCCTGCCGTTCTTTGTTTCAGCCGGCGAGAAGAAAATGTACTATGATTCTGTCTCATTCGATGATTCACGCGCCGAGTTCTGTGCGGTCAAGATTCCCAATCCGGATACCACCAACCAGAAGATCCTTATCGGTATAGTGACCTCCATGACCCCGCCCTTGAAATATATCGATCCCG
>JAABVY010000318.1 GCA_011777135.1 Candidatus Zixiibacteriota bacterium
AAAACCTTATCTATCGTAGAGCAGGCGGAATCTCTGAGGATTTCGCCTGTTTTTGTTCTTATCACATTAAATAATACTAGAAGATAGCACTTAGCTTTACATGAAAATATTTCACTTGCCATCAACATTAATTAATCTTAATTAAAATCACCGTCATTATATTTTGTCACAAGGAGGAGAATATGAAAAAGATATTTATGATCTCAATCGCACTTGTGCTACTTATAAGCGCTGCTCAATCTGAAGATCAGACCAGACCCGATCAATTCTATCCTGTAAATACATATTCAATAGTATGTTATGATTCTGTCACCGGGCAGTTCGGGGCGGCGGTGCAGTCACACTGGTTCAAGGTCGCAGATGTTATCTGGGCTGAGCCGGATGTGGGCGTGGTGGCATCTCAGTCGCTGGCCGATTTCNNAGGCACTCGACGGACTGAAAGCTTCTGATCCGCACTCGGATGTGCGACAGGTTGCGATGATCGATAGCAAGGGAAATATCGCGACTCACACCGGGGACAATTGCATCGCCATGGCCGGGCATAAAGTAGGCCCGAACTACTCGGTGCAGGCCAATCTGATGGAAAATTCCACGGTCTGGGATGCTATGGCTGAGGCTTTCGAGAATGCTGAGGGAGAACTGGCAGACCGTATGATGGCCGCGCTTGAAGCTGCACAGGCCGAGGGGGGCGATATACGCGGCAAACAGTCGGCGGCTATGCTGGTGGTGACCGGAGAGCCGACAGGAATGCCATGGGTGGATCGGATAGTCGATCTGCGTGTTGACGACTCCCCCGAACCCCTGAAAGAGCTGAGACGACTCATAAATATCAACCGGGCCTATGAATATATGAACCGCGGGGATGAGTACTTTGCAGAAGGCGAGATTGAGAAGGCAATGGAAGCCTATTCAAAATCCGCAGAGCTTGCACCCGGCAATGCCGAGATTCTCTTCTGGCAGGCTGCGACTATGGTCTCTGCCGGTGAAGAGGATATGGCCATGCCGATTTTTAAGAAGGTTTTCGAGATGGACGAAAACTGGCGGATTCTTGTACCTCGCTTGGTCGACTCCGGTCTATTGCCGGACGATCCGGAATTGATAGAGAGAATTGTGGCGCAGTAAGTAAGAAGAAGGCTATATTCAAATATGGACTGTTACCTATGTTCTGAGTTTTCTTATCATGATAAATATATCAGAATGGTCGGATAAACCCAAATTTCAGTTGGGGTACCGATAAGAAAACACGCCCAAAGCGGGTTTGGGCGTGACACCCCTACTAAAAAAGCAAGGCTAATTTTCCGATACGATATCCCTTGCCCCGCTCGAAAGAAAATATATATTAGGCCACAAATCGATTTTTATACAAGGGAGTAGAATATGCCGGAAAAAGCGATATCACGAATATGGGCTGAATGGGTTCATGGACTCAAATTTGAAAATTTAGATGACGAGACAATATATCATGCCAAACGGATTTTGTTTGATGCTATGGGTTGCGCATTGGGCGGGCATCGCGCCGAGGACTGTGAAATCTCGCTCGCGGTGATCGAGAAGATGGGCGGTAATCCAGAGGCAACCCTGATCGCCACCGGTTTCGAGACCAACGCCTACATGGCCTCACTGGCCAATGCCCTGATGGTTCGTGTAATGGATTTCAACGATATCTACTGGAAAGAGGATCCTTCGCATCCTTCAGATATAATCCCGGCCGCGCTTGCAGTCGGTGAGCGCGAGGGCAAATCCGGCAAGGACTTGCTTCTGGGAGTGGTGATCGGGCATGAGCTGGAGATGCGCCTGTGTGAATTCTTCAAGCCGGGAATCCGTGAACGCGGATGGCATCATGCCTCGCTAACACAGCTTGTATCTCCGCTTGTTGCCGGTAAGATGCTCGATCTCGATCCGATCCAGCTCACCAATGCTGTCGGTATCTCCGGATGCCACAATTTCAGCCTAGGTGCGGTAGCTGCGGGAAAGCTTACGATGATGAAAAACACTGTCGATCCGATGGCTACCCAGTCGGGTGTTATGGCCGCGCTATTGGCACAAGAAGGCTATATCGGTACTGAGTTGATTTTTGAGGGCAAAGAGGGTGTCTGCCAGCAGATGGGAGAAGGTTTCGATTATAACGAGCTTACACAAGGCTTGGGGGACAGTTTCAAGATCAAAGACTGCTCCTACAAAGCTTTCCCGACCGAATTTCTTACTCAGTCTCCGGTGACTGCCGCACTCAAGCTGGTCAAGGAGAAGGATATCGACTGGAAGGATGTCGAGGAAGTAACGGTCCATACAATTGCGCGTGCAGTAGACATCCTTGCAGATCCGTCGAAATATCGTCCAACCTCTAAGGAGACAGCCGACCATTCGATGCCATATTGCGTAGGCGCAGCCATAATGGATCGCATGATAACCCCGCTTCAGTTCAAGCCGGAGAAAATCTCCAATCCCGAGCTTCTGGCGTTGATCCAGAAAATCAAAGTTGTGGCTGACAAGAAGCTGGAAGAGGAATTTCCAGCCATGCAACCCTCGGTGGTGGATATCAAAGTTAAATCGGGTGAGGAATTCAGCCAGCGTGTCGATTATGCCAAGGGTGATCCGCGCGAACCGATGACCGATGATGATCTAAAAGACAAATTTTATGGTCTTACGGCTGAATTCATGGGTGATGATCAACGCAGTAGAGTCCATGAGATGATATTCAATATGGAGAACGTGTCGACCATCAAGGAATTCATGAAAGCTATGATCGTGAAATAATTATTAATTTTAGATATATTCCGAAAGGGGCGGCTTATGAAAAAAGTCGATTTTCCGATTGATAAGCGCAAATGGCATCCCGGCCTGATTCCGGGCTTGATTGTGCTTGTCTCCACCTACAGCAAAGACAGCGTACCCAATATCGCACCCATCAGCTGGATTCAGATGGCATCGTTTGAGCCTCCAATGCTGATGTTCTCTGGAACGAAGAACAGCCATACAGTCAAGAATATACTCGAAACCGAGTGTTTTTGCGTCAATCTGGTTGATTCCAAGATGGTCACCAAGGTTTTCAACTGCATTAAATGGTTCGGGGAAGAGCGTATCAAAAAATGCGGATTCAACCTGAGCGACGCCGAAAATATTAAGGCGCCTGTTGTGGATGAGTCCCGCGCTCATCTGGAATGCACCCTTTATGATACTAAAGAAGTCGGACGCGCGGTGATAGCATTCGGAGAAATCAAGGCGGCCTCGGTCTGGGAGGAAATAGCGACAGCCGACACAGTGAAAGCCTACCAGAAGCTGGATCAGGTAATGTACATGGAAGACAGTATCTACGCCCTCTTTGACCGCTTGCATAGAATTGAATAAGCCTTTAATTTGTGTCTTTCTAAAAATTGATCACATAAACAGGGAGGTCAATAATGCTTAAGAAGCTTTTATCGGCAGTATTAATTATTTTTCTTGCAACACCGCTTCTTTCAGCGCGCACTTTCGNNTCAATACCAACGATGATTTCAATACCAGGGGACGCACTCTTCAAATAGTGGCCATAAATCAGGTAAAGATCGGCACCTGGTTTCAGGTAGAATTTACCGGTGATTTCAACTGGGAGACAACCATCGGTGTAAACTATGATTACTACATCGAAGTCGGTATCGTGAAAAGAGTCTGGAAAAACCTGAGCTTGAACTATCAGCGCATCCACGGCTCATTTGTGGATGAACCGATCAACCAGTTTGGAATCCGTCTCGCCTTGTAGAAATCAGCATCCGGGCACAATCGTCAGAACGCCCGGCCAGAATGTGATTTCTTTGGAACCGATTTTCTTATTGTATTTTCGCCAGGTCTCGAATTCCACACCTATATGAGTAAAAACACCACGCCACTTCTTCGAGCACTCCGGAATATCTACCGTCACCTCTGTGACACCATGACTGGTAGCAGCTTTTATCACCGGATGAAATAATCTGTAGGCTATTTTCTGTTCTTGATAATCCGGATATAGCAAAAATTTCTCGAAGGCCGCGATATTTTTTTCATCAGTTTTGCGGGTCAGCTGGCAGAAACCCACCACTCGGTCAGAGTCAAGCAGTACATAAAACCATGTACCATCATGAATCAGCCATTCCTTCAAATCATCCGCGCCGTAATTCTCATTGTAGTATTGAGATATATCTGTATCAGCCAGGACATCCGGGCACATCTCCTCCCAGGCCATTTTGGCAATCTTCTGAATATCCTCAATGTGCTCTGTCTTTGCCTGTTGTGTCGATAAATCCAAAACTAACCTCCGCTTTTATCTATTCAAAACTTAAAATTCTTTTCTGCGAGTTCTGCGATATACTCTCCGATTTTTATGGACGCTGTGGCCGCCGGAGAGGGAGCATTCAGGACATGAATCATATCCTCCGCTTCTACAATTCGGAAATCATCTACCAGTGTGCCGTCCTGCTCGAGAGCCTGGGCACGAATTCCCGATCCGCCATCAATAATATCATCCTCTTTCAGGTCCGGCAACAGCTTTTGCAGTTCCTTCACGAAAGCAGGTTTGCTCCATGACCGCAGATATTCCTCCAGTCCGGTCTTCCAATACTTTCTGGCCATCTTCCAGAATCCGGAATAAGCCGCCATATTAGCCATCTCCAGAAATGAAAAATCAGTCTTCTTGTAAGCCCTTCGGCTGAGAGCCAGAACGGCATTGGGTCCGGCCTCAACCCTGCCGTCAATCAATCGGGTGAAATGCACACCCAGAAATGGGAAACGGGGATCAGGCACAGGATAGATAAGATTATTTACCATCCCTCGCTTTTCCGGTTTGATTGTGTAATATTCTCCCCTGAAAGGTATAATCTGCAGTTGGGGTCTTAAACCCGCCATACGGGCCACACGATCTGTGTTCAGCCCGGCGCAGTTAATAATATGGGATGCATAGAAATCGCCTTTGCGGGTCGAAATAGTAATGTCATTTTCGCCTCGGGTAATAGCCGACACCCTGGCATTCAAAATTATATCGGCTCCGGCGCCACGGATTATTTCCGCATATTTCTCAACGACCTTGATATAATCAACTATCCCGGTATCAGGTACATGGATTCCGGCAATTGCCGCTACATGGGGTTCAAATTCACGAACACCTTCAGCATCGAGCTTCTCGATTTTATTCATGCCATTAGCTCTGCCTCTTTCCAGAAGAGTGTCGAGATATTCCAGTTCATCTTCATCAACAGCCACAATGACTTTACCGCATCTTTCGTGGGGGATATTATGCTCTTTACAGAACTCATACAAAGCCTCGCGTCCTTCGACCGATAATCTGGCTTTGAGTGATCCTGGCTTGTAATAAATACCTGAGTGTATTACGCCCGAATTGTGTCCGCTTTGATGATATGCCAGGCGTTCCTCGGCCTCAAGCACGACCAGAGAAAGCCCGGATTTCCTGCAGAGGGCCATGGCTGTGGCAGTGCCTACAATCCCGCCCCCGATAATTGCAATGTCGTATCTATTGTTATTCCTCATCCGTAGACTTTCCCATTAACATTTTTAATATAACAGTTAAAATGTGCAAAAGTTAATATAAAGTCTTTCTATGAGTTCAATTATCCGGACTATACACTGTAATTTCTACCGGTCCAAAAAAAGATATATTTTTACTGGATTATGCAGCAATTCAAACTATAAATTACCGTCATGGAACTGGTCGGCAATCGCCCTGAGAGGCGGATCTTAATCTATTTTTTATCAGCGATATTGATCGGTTCAATTCTGCTATCCCTGCCGTTCAGCGCTGCCGATCAGCCCATCAGTTATATTGACGCCTTATTTACATCAACTTCTGCAATCTGCGTGACCGGCCTGATTGTCCTCGATACAGGGAAAGACTTTTCTCTGGTTGGTCAGATTATCATATTGGTTCTGATCCAGATGGGCGGATTGGGAATCATGACATTCGCCTCGATCTTGCTGGCCCGTCTCATACCCCACCTCTCCTTTCTGGATAATCTGGCTCTGACCAAATCCTTCGGAGCCGGCAGGCAGATCCAGATAAAAATCTTGCTTAAGGCTGTACTCCTGACCACAGGAATTTTCGAATTCCTGGGTGCAATACTGATTTTTTTGAGGTTCAAATCCGACTTTCCCCCGGGAAAGGCTATTTTTAATTCAGTCTTTCACTCGGTTTCCGCCTTCTGCAACGCCGGATTTTCGACATTCAGCAACAGTCTCGAGTCTTATCAAAATGATATTTTCATTATTCTCGTATTTTCATTTTTGATTATCTGCGGCGGCCTGGGCTTCCTGGTGCTGGCCGAAATCGCAATGAGGATTAAGACCGGTGCATACAAACTTTCTCTGCACTCAAAACTCTGCCTGTCCGCAACTGCCATGCTTTTGACTCTTGGTACTCTTGCAATTCTGCTTTTTGAAAGCGATCATGCATTCATTCAAACGGGACCTGTGCATTCCATTGCCAATTCCTTCTTCCAGGCCGTCACCGCGCGGACAGCGGGCTTCAACACTATCCCCCAGCCGAACCTCTCGGAAGTCAGCCTGTTATTGACAATGATATTGATGTTTATCGGTGGTTGCCCCGGTTCAACGGCAGGGGGCATCAAAACCACAACCTTTGCCGCCCTAGGCCTCCTGGCATATAATCGCCTCAAGGGAAGGACGCATGTCAGGGCCTATAACCGCTCGATCTCCGATGATTCTGTAAATAGTGCAATTACCGTTANNCGGACATGCACGGTCTTGCACATGGATGGTTCATAAGCAACGCTTTCGAGGTGATATCGGCCTTTGGTACTGTGGGTCTTTCGCTCGGGACAACTGGTCAACTCGAAACCGGCGGAAAAATTATTGTAACAATACTTATGTTCCTCGGAAGAGTGGGACTGCTGACGCTTGTATTTTCGCTGGCCAGTCCGGCCAGACGCGGTGAGGCGGTGTATCTCGAGGAACAGGTAATGATTGGATGAGGTGATTATGAAAAATTTCATCGTTATCGGATTAGGGAATTTCGGATCAACAGTCGTACGTGAGCTTTCCGGCCTTAAACGGAAGGTGGCCGCTATCGATATCGATAAAGCCAAAGTACAGGCCGTCCGTGAGATGGCCCACCTGGCCATAATTGCAGATGCCTCTGAAAAAGAATTTACTGAGAGCCTGAATGTTGATAATTATGATTGCGCTATTATTTCAACGGGAAAAGACTCACAGGCTGCAATCCTGATCACCCTGCATTTAAAGGAGCTGGGCGTCAAAAAAATAATCGTTAAGGCCAATTCAGAGGATCATGCCAAAGTGTTAACCAAAGTCGGCGCAGATGAAGCCATGATTCCCGAGCAGAACATGGCAATCAGGATTGCCCACTCACTGGCCAGATCGAATCTGGTCGATTTTCTTCCATTGTCCGCGGGCCATTATGTGGCCGAAATTGCGGCACCGGAGAAATTCGTCGGCAAGACGCTGGCCGAACTGGACCTCAGCAGGAAATACCAGGT
>JAABVY010000111.1 GCA_011777135.1 Candidatus Zixiibacteriota bacterium
CAGACTGGACAAAAGCAATACTGTTTATGTTGATCGTCTTCGCGCTGGGCGCGCTGCTCTTTCCATCGCAGGCGGAGGCCCGCATCAGACGTGTGCCGAAAGGCCAGCCGCCTGTGGAGCGGTTCAACACATGGTCCCTGCAGCTTCACATGGACCGCAGTTTTGATAATGATGATTTCCGCGGCGGCATGCTTTCGCTGACAAAGCAGGTCTCGCGTGAGGGTGCAATGCGTTTAAATATCGGGTTTTTTGAGGATGATGATAACCTTTATGAGGACAGGGTATTTTTCCATGACGGTTACTCGTTTGTTTTCAGGGATATCGACTTTTTTGACATCTCGGGAGGAAGTATTTCTCTTCAATATTTGTTTTATCCCCGTATCGACGACCGTCTGAGATTTTATTTCGGTGCAGGTCCGCGTCTGAGTTACCGGGAAACCGATCCGGACCTGGCTATAATTTATTACGACTATCCATACGACTGGGTTTATGATGTCAGGGTTGATGAGAGCGGACAGCTCGGCTTTGGAGTCGAGGGCTCGGTTGGAATGGAGGTTTTTTTAAATAGATCCTTCAGCATCCTGGCCGAATACGCGATGATTCTTGAGAACCGCTGGTATTTTCTCGACCTGGAGTACTACGACTACTACGGTTTCTACGACACCGATTTCGACACCTTTGAGGATGGGCTTCACCTGGATGCAGCGAATATACGTCTGGGAGTGGCTGTGCATTTCTAAGGGTAATTCAACTCACTTTGCTCGCCCCGTCTTCATGCCAAGGCGGGGTTTTTTTGTGCGCGTATTTTTATTATCAGAGTCATTCTGAACGAAGTTAAGAATCTCTTGAGCACCGACAGGATCTCATTCCCGGCGGCTGTCAAATCCCGGAAGGATTTGACCTACGAAACCTTATAATTGACAAAATCTCCGGCAGAAATTGCATTCCGGTTGGCACAGTGAAATGACATCTTTATTGCACAAAAGACCAAATCAATCCTCTTTCTAAATAAATCTCCCCACAATTTCTGATGTAAATTTCACAACAGGTTGACAGAAATGGTGCGTATGATTATCTTATGACCTTAAAGACGGGCTATTTTCGCGCTCTCCCGGGGACGCGGAAGAGAGGAAATCTTCGATGGGCTGTAGAAGCCTGCCAAAACTGAATCCCCCTGCAATCGGCAATAAAATTTATAGTATTGTAGGGCAGGTTCCCTGCGAACCTGCCGGGAATAATAGGCAGGACCACAGGGGTCCTGCCCTACGCACCCGCTCAATTTCGCAAAAGTGTTTTATATCATACAGGAGTCACATGTGGAAAAACTGATATATCTCGACAACGCGGCCACATCATGGCCCAAACCGGATAAAGTCTACGATTTCATGGTGGAATTCTACCGCGGCTGCGGTGTCAATCCGGGACGAAGCGGTTTCGACAAGGCTATAGAAGCCGGAAATATAGTGGAGGACCTTCGCAGAAGACTGACCGAATTCTTCGGCGGTGATACTGATGCTCCCGAGCGGCTGTGCTATTCTTATAACGCCACCGACGCCCTGAACCTGATTATCCAGGGGCTTCTATCCGAAGGAGATCATGTAGTTACGACCAACCTGGAACATAACTCGGTCATTCGTCCGATCAATCATCTGGTGCGCGACCGTGGAGTCGAGGCCACCTATGTACCATTCAACAAAGACGGTTTTGTCGAACCGGATGCCATCAAAGCGGCCATTAAACCCAATACAAAGCTTGTGATAGTAAATCATGGCTCCAATGTTATCGGCACAATCCAACCTGTGAAAGAAATAGGCGCTGTCTGCAAAGAGAGGGATGTTCTTTTTGCCATAGATGTCTCCCAGACAGCAGGGGTGGTGCCGATTGATATGAAAGA
>JAABVY010000202.1:0-860 GCA_011777135.1 Candidatus Zixiibacteriota bacterium
AACGGGTAGTCATCATTTATGACACCATGTGGCATTCCACGGAGAAAATGACCCAGCCGATTGTACGGGGCATCCGGGCCGAGGGAATGGACTGCCGGGTCATCAAGCTCAGGGCCACACCGATCAGCCACGCTATCAAGGAGTTCTGGCGGGCGCGCGGCTGTCTTATCGGTTCGCCGACACTAAATAACACCTTGTTCCCTCCGGTAGCTGGATTCATGACCAGCCTGCAGGGCCTGAGACCCCGCAACCGTATCGTAAGCGCTTTTGGCTCATATGGATGGGGCGGCGGTGCCGTGAAGGCCATATTCGAGTACTGTAAAAGCATGAAGCTTGAGATGGTCGAGCCCGGAGTCCAGGTCAAATACGTCCCCTCTACACAGGACGAGGACGCTTGCTTCGAATTCGGGAAGGAGTTTGCCAGACAGACACGGGAATACCATAAAAAGTTTTAATTAAAGGTTATATCCCAGTAAAAAGCCCTCTGCACAAGCAGAGGGCTTTTTACTGATACTAATAATCTTCATCCGTGCTGGCGCGCAATCCTTTTGCACATGCCTGAACGGGAAAAGGCCCGGGACGCTGGGCTCCAGCCCGTGCCTTTTTCAGTACGATTTTCTACTGGAACCTTTCCACCAGTTCGGCTTTACTTGCGTTGATAAGATTTGACTTCAGGTTCCTGGTGAGTTTTTCCTTTATCTCGGGAGAAAGTTCCTGCAATATCGCGCTGTTTATCTTCACCCCGGCGGCAAGGTTCCATTCATCCACTTTCGCTTTTCCAAGAATGGTCGCAATATTCTCCGCAATCCGTTTGATAAGCCTCCGCTCGTTCTCTGTTTCGATATTATGACGTTCCCCAT
>JAABVY010000202.1:999-1827 GCA_011777135.1 Candidatus Zixiibacteriota bacterium
CATAATCATCCCTCCTTGGAGATAATGCTTCTAGCCTAATAGTATCCTGTTTCACCGTCTCCCGCAAGAAAAACCATATTCCCGGATGACTTCCCGGTCATTGCGCCTTTACTTAGGTTTTTTAACAGTTTTATAATTACATAATAAGCTATGAGCACGACCGGTAAACATCTTTCAGGAAAAGCGGACAGCACACGGGCGCAAAAACGTCCACAAAGGCGTCGCAAAAAGAAAAGCCCCCGAAAAACAAAGCTTTTTCGAGGCTTAAAACTTGTGGTCTTCCTTTTTCTCATCCCAATTATTATCGGGATCGGGATCGGTGGGTTTTTCGCATTCGCGAGAGGGGTCCCCTCTATAGAAGACCTGAAACAGGAGGTAGCCCCTCCGAGCACCCAGATATTTGCCGACGACGATTCACTTATCGGTGATATCAAGATCATGAAGGGCAAGGCCATCCCCCTGGAACGGATGCCCCGGGTACTGCTGGATGCGGTGGTGGCCGTTGAGGATTCGTCGTTCTGGACACACAGCGGCGTGGACTATATGGCAATCATGCGTGCCGCGATCAAAGATATCCTCGAACGGGAACTGGCGCAGGGGGGATCGACTATCACACAGCAGCTTGCAAAAATGGCATTTCTGTCCCCGGAGAAGAAATTCAGGCGCAAGCTCAAGGAGATGGTTCTGGCCCGGCGCATTGAAAAGAACCTCAGCAAGGAGGAGATACTTACCCTCTATCTGAACCGGGCATATTTCGGCCACGGGGCATATGGTGTGGAAATGGCGGCGCAGACCTATTTCGGCAAATCCGTATCCGAACTGGCACTC
>JAABVY010000202.1:1841-2038 GCA_011777135.1 Candidatus Zixiibacteriota bacterium
ATTTCACAAGAGCGAAAAACCGTCAAGAAACCGTCCTGATGCGCATGGAGGACGAAGGCCTTATCTCTCCCCAGCAGTATGAGGAAGCAAGAGAAGCCCACCTTGCGCTGGTAAAACCGGACAACGAGGAACTTACCTACAGCTATTTCATTGAATATGTGAAACAGTACCTTATTGATAAGTATGGGGAGGAAACG
>JAABVY010000315.1 GCA_011777135.1 Candidatus Zixiibacteriota bacterium
GAAAACCCTGACTACATGAGCCAGAACTTCCGGTTCACGCAGGGCAGGAGGGATATCCTTCTCAGTTCTGGATATATCGCCTTTTTTCCCGCTGACACCGCCCACATCCATAAATTCAATTTCGGCCAGGGTGACTTTTTTGGGTTCGTACATTTTGGCAAGTTCCCATACACGTTCATCGGGAACCTTCACTATACCGCGCTTGACTTCCATTTTGGCCGCACCCATATGGGATTCCTGGTGATGCGGGCTAACTGCGTTGAAGACTGTCGTTTTACCGGATTGGGGCAATCCGATGAATCCGATTTTCATGATCTTGTATTCCGTTGATAAATTATCTTCTTGGTTTATGATTTATGGAATTTTCGCAGAAGGGCAAGATTAACTTTGTCCATATTAATCCCGTCGCGTTCCTTGGGAGTCTCCAGCAGCTTGGGAATATTATTGAGTCGCTCATCCTGCATAATGAACTTGAATGCATCAGCTCCTATATAACCCTCGCCAAGGTGTTCGTGACGATCGCGCTTTTTGCCGAATTCCATCTTGGAGTCATTTAGATGCATGGCCCTCAGATATGAAAGTCCGATGATATTGTCAAATTGCTTGATCGTCTTCTCGTAGCTTTTCTTATCGCGGATATCGTAACCCGCCGCAAAAATATGGCAGGTATCCATACAGACCGAAATCCTCTCTTTATTTTCAATACCATCGATCATCTCAGCCAGCTGTTCGAATTTATAACCCAGATTTGTGCCCTGCCCGGCTGTGGTTTCGAGCGCTATCCTTGCTTTCAGCTGATGCGTTTTTTCGAAGATATCGTTGAGAGTATCGATGATTTTCTTTATACCGATTTCCTCCGTTGTATCGAGATATGATCCAGGATGCATCACCAGATCATCAATACCGAGCAGATCACAGCGCTCGATTTCCTCTATCAAGGATTCCACCGATTTTTTGTAGATATCCTCTTTCGGCGAAGCGATATTGATCAAATATGATGTATGTGCGACCACCGGGTTGATGGCGGCTTTTTCCCTGTNNCATCGGTCAGGATTTTGGCCTTCCACTGATTATTGGACTTGGTGAAGAGCTGAATCGTAGCGCAGTCCATCTCGACTCCGAATGCAATCGCATTGAACACTCCACCCGCGATAGACATGTGCGCGCCTATTAAGGGCTGTCTGAGTTTCTGTTCAGGCATTAGAAGAGCTTGCTCCTCTTATTAAGATAGGCGAAAAGGGAGTAGTCGTAAGTCTGCGAAGTGTCAATCCGATGATAATCTATATTCGACATCCTGCATTCTCGCGCAAACTCGTCGAAGACAGCATTGAAGGTTTTCTGATAATCTTTTTTGATCTGCCATGGTAATGTCGTGATCTCCTCGCCGGTCTCCATATCCTCGAAAATCGCCTCACGCGGGAAAGAGAATTCACGTTCTGCCGGATCGAGAGTCTGCAGGACTATCACTTCATGTTTCCGATGCCGGAAATGCTTCAATCCCGCCAGGATCTTCTGCGGATCATCGAGCAGATCGGAGAGAATTATGATTAATCCGCGACGCTTAATTCGTTCCGCCATCTCATGTAATGTCTCCGCTATATCCGTCTTGTCTGATGGTCTTTGTTTATCCAGATGCTGCAGTAGTATGTGCAGATGCGAGGCAGAGGAACGAGGGGGGATATAAGTATGAATTTTTTCATCGAACCCCACAAGTCCAACTGAATCGCGCTGCTTCAACATCAGAAATGTAAAGGCCGCCGCGAGATACGAACAGTATTCCAGCTTCTGGAGATATTTCTTATCCGAGGTATAGCCCATCGAAGCCGAGGTGTCCAGCAGAAGATATGCCTTCAGGTTTGTCTCTTCCTCATATTCCTTGACATAGAAGCGGTCGGACTTACCGTAAACCTTCCAGTCGATATAACGGATGTTATCCCCGGGCATATATTGACGGTGTNNGCCCTCGACCACCATACGCGCCCGGAGTTCCATGGTCTTCAGCCGCGAGACCACTTCGGGTTTCAAATATCGTCTATAGTTTTTGGTATCTTCAGGCATAGAGTATGGCTACTTTTCCTTTACATCCTCGATCAGCCGTCCGATAATATGCTCGGCCGTAACGCCGTCAGCCTCGGCATTAAAGGAAGTTACGATTCTGTGACGCATAACCGGCTTGGCCACTTCGCGCACATCTTCGACCGAGGGTGTGGGACGATTATCCAGAACGGCACGCGTCTTTGCACCGAGGATAAGATATTGCGAGGCTCGAGGGCCCGCACCCCAGCTGACCCAGTCCTTGATATATTCAAGAGCGCTGCCGTCCAGTGAATATCTTGTGGCGCGTACCAGGCGCACCGCATAATCTATCACATGATCGGATACCGGAACACGCCTGACCAATCTCTGCAGATCGGATATATCCGAACCTCTCAGCACCACCTGCAAATCCTGCTCGAGAAGCGCGGTCGTTGTGCGCACAATCTCGTTTTCCTCGTCGAAGCTGGGATAATCGATCAGGATATTGAACATAAACCTGTCCAGTTGGGCTTCCGGAAGGGGATAGGTGCCCTCCTGCTCAATAGGATTCTGGGTCGCCAGCACAAAAAACGGCTCCTGCAGCGTGAAGGTCTGGCCTCCAGCTGTAACCTCATGTTCCTGCATAGCCTGCAGAAGCGCGGCCTGGGTTTTGGGAGGGGTACGGTTGATTTCATCGGCCAGGACGATATTTGCAAAAACCGGCCCTTTCACGAATTTGAATTCACGGCCTCCGGTGGCCC
>JAABVY010000154.1:0-322 GCA_011777135.1 Candidatus Zixiibacteriota bacterium
CCAATATTCCTGATACCGATCGCGGTGCTCAACTCCATACATATTATATCTGAATTTCATGATCGTTATCAAAAGCACAAGCACAAAAAGACAACAATCAGGAATACAATTGCCGAGCTGTTTATACCAATGCTGTTTACATCTCTTACGACTGTGGTTGGATTTCTTTCACTGGCGACAACGCCGATTCCGCCTGTAAGGGTATTCGGTATCTTTGTAGCCTTTGGAATATTTTCCGCCTGGATACTGTCCTTAACATTGAATCCGGCATTTGCGGTCATGATTTCGGACAAGACTCTGCGCAATTTCGGGAAGAAAGAAG
>JAABVY010000154.1:361-1376 GCA_011777135.1 Candidatus Zixiibacteriota bacterium
TCGTGGTTATCATATTTTCCATAATTGGTCTGAATATGATCGTGGTCAACGATAACCCCGTCAAATGGTTCAAGAAGGATCATCCTATCAGAATCGCCGACCGCACCATGAACAAGCATCTAGCCGGGACATATATGAACTACCTTGTAATAGACGGTGGTGAGCCCGATGCAATCAAAAATCCCGAACTTTTGAAATATATTGAAAGACTTCAGCAACATCTGGAGGCCAACCGTATAGTCGGTTCGACAGCCGGGATTACAGACATTGTCAAAAAAGTACGCTTCGAACTTTTCAATCAGGATTCGGCCAAGTATGCGATTCCTGACGATCAGAATGAGGTAGCCCAGAATATATTTCTTTACGAAATTTCGGGAGGCGATCCAGATGATCTTTTCAAGCTGATTAACACCGATTATTCCAGGGCAAATATCTGGGTGCAGATGACCGAGGGAGATAATCGATCGGTCGCAAATGTGGTTTCGGATGCTAAGGAGTTTATGGACGCCAATCCGCCTCCGGCTGAGATTGATGCCAACTGGGCCGGTCTGCCGTATGTCAATATCGTCTGGCAACAGAAGATGGTGGGCGGTATGCGTTCGGCGCTGCTGGGATCGTTTGCGGTGGTATTTATCATGATGATAATCCTCTTCCGTTCATTCATCCTGGGCGCTATCTCGATGCTGCCGCTGACAATTACTATCGCGGCCATTTATGGCGCCATCGGCTATCTGGGCAAGCCCTACGATATGCCGATCGCGGTGCTGTCATCCTTGACACTCGGTCTTTCGATTGACTTTGCAATACATTTTATAAAGAGATCGAAATATATTCACGAAAGAACCGGCGATTTCTCGCAGACATTCCCGCAGATGTTCGAGGGGCTGGGGCGCGCAATCGGCCGCAATGTGCTGGTGATATCGATTGGATTTGTGCCCATGTTCTTCTCCAACCTGGTGCCATATGTCACAGTAGGATCGTTCTTCTTCGCGATTATGATGGTTTCAGGTGCGGT
>JAABVY010000154.1:1439-1765 GCA_011777135.1 Candidatus Zixiibacteriota bacterium
CCAAAGAAGTTAAAATAGAAGAAAAAGTAGCCCAATCATAAATTATCTAAGAAGGAGGAAGAAAATGAATTTCACGAAGTTTTCAATAATGGTTTTAGCAATTGTGTTTGCGTTTACCATGAATCTGGGTGCGCAAACTGATGTGGCCGAAGACATAATGAAAGAGGCCCATCTGAACAACTTCTACGCCGCCGATGACGGCCTGGCGGAAGTCAAGATGTCAATCGTTAACTCCAGCGGTAAAGAGAGAAACCGCGAGTTTGCTATGCTCAGGATTGACAACGAAGATGGCGGTGTGCAGAAATATTATACATATTTCCACAAGC
>JAABVY010000225.1 GCA_011777135.1 Candidatus Zixiibacteriota bacterium
CTGCAAACTTATAGTCATCTGAAGGATTGTGATTCCGAGTTAAAACTGGGGTGGCAGGATTCGAACCTGCGATGCGAGCTCCAAAGGCTCGTGTCTTACCACTTGACGACACCCCAAAAAGCCTTACGGTCTGGTATATTACTGGGAATCGGTGCCGGAAGCAAGAGGTTTTTCTGCCGATCGCTCGGCAACCCTGTGATACTCTTCCAGGACCTTGTCCTCAATAGACTTACGCATCTCCGAGTTGATTGGATGGGCAATGTCCTGGTGAGACCCATCAGGCCTTTTGCGGGATGGCATGGAGATGAAATATCCCCCGGCACCCTTGATTATCTTCAATCCCCGAATCACAAAGGCGCCGTCAAAGGTAATGTTGGCAAAAGCTTTAAGCTTCTCCTCGTTGCGTAAGGTGATCCTTACTTCAGTAATTTCCATTGTGCCTCCAAGAAGCTGCTGTTTAGCCTCGGAATTGGCATACAATCAGGCATGGCCCCCAATACCGTTGCTTTAATTTCCAAACTGTCCTTTATAATTGCTTAAAGCCGACACTATTCCCCTTGGGGGGAATAATCTGCAATTTTCAAAATACATCCTAACCTAACCCGATGGGAAGGTTTTCGGGCCCTCTTAATCCAACTCGTTGCCCAAAAACAGCGTTGTCACCTTTAAAGTTACAAATATGATCCATATTGTCAAGTGAAAATAAGAGATATCCCCTTGAACGGTCTTAAATTGAACCCTGGTTCCAGATGCCCGAATAATGAAAAATCACATAAATACGGGCAATTGTACGCCTAAAGCCGCCTGAATCTGTACAATAAGCAGGCGAATTTTCAAGTATCCGGACAGCAATATTTTTTCGTCAAACGGAGATTTTTGTCCAAATATCTTACTTCTCGGGATATATTTAATATACACCCAGCCTTAAAACGACATCCCGCCCCCAACAATATTGGTTTGACATTCTCAGCGCCTGCAATATATTTACGGATTAAACATTACCGGAGGGAGAATTATATGCGTGCCTTAATAACTGGAATAACCGGCCAGGACGGTTCATATCTGGCAGAATTCCTGCTGGAGAAGGGTTATGATGTCTACGGCATGGTGCGGCGTTCATCGACTGAAAACTTCGAACGGATAAACCATATTAAGGATCAGCTTAATTTCGTGCAGGGAGACCTGCTGGACTACAATTCCCTCTCATCCATAATCAAGACGGTCAATCCGGACGAAGTCTATAATCTTGCGGCGCAGTCATTTGTGCCCACATCATGGACCCAGCCCAGCCTTACCGCTGAATTCAATGCGGTCGGAGTCACCCGTCTCCTGGAAGCCATCAGGGATCATAATGTAAAAATAAAATTCTATCAGGCTTCCTCTTCTGAGATGTTCGGCAAGGTGCGCGAGGTGCCCCAGACCGAAAAGACGCCTTTTTATCCCCGCTCTCCATACGGTATCGCCAAAGTCTATGCTCATTGGATCACAGTCAATTATCGCGAATCATATAATATTTTCGCCTGTTCCGGCATCTTGTTCAACCACGAATCTCCCCGCCGGGGGCTTGAGTTTGTCACCAAGAAGATTACCGATGCTGTAGCCAGAATAAAACTGGATCTGGCCACAGAACTCAGGCTGGGAAACCTCGAAGCCAAACGTGACTGGGGCTACGCCGGCGATTATGTGCGCGCCATGTGGCTTATGCTGCAACAGGACGAGCCGGATAATTATGTCATCGCCACAGGCGAGAACCATTCAGTCAAAGAATTTGTCGATATAGCCTTTGGTCATGTCGATCTCGATCCGGGGAAATACGTCAAGGTTGACGAACGCTTCTTGAGGCCGGCCGAGGTGGATCATCTCCTCGGCGACTCCAGTTATGCGCTTGAAAAGCTGGGATGGAAGCCCGAGGTTTCATTCGAGGAGATGGTCAAAATCATGGTCGATTATGACCTGGAAAAATACAGGAAGATAAAAGGCATCGATTAATGAAAGCTCTGATCACAGGGGTTCCCGGATTTGCAGGCTCACACCTGGCCGAAAATCTGCTGGGGCATAATTATGAGGTTTACGGTACTCATCTGCCGGGAGAAAGCCTCAGTAATCTGAACAGCTGCCGAAAAGAACTCAAACTTGCGGCTATGGACTTTCACAAACCGGGAAGGATTCCAGCTCTTCTGAAAAAAATCGAGCCGGATTATATATTTCATCTTGCCGCACTGCCGTCAGTGGCCGCTTCATTCCTTGATCCGCTGGAAACATATAATGTGAACTTTATGGGGACCTTTCATCTTCTTCGGGCGGCTCTCGATTTGAAGCAGCTCAAGAAACTGATCATAATATCATCATCGGACATCTATGGATTGGTGCAACAGAAGGACCTTCCGATTAAAATCGACCAGCCTCTGCAGCCTGTTTCGCCGTATGCCGTATCCAAGGCAGCCTGTGATATGATGGGTTACCAGTGTTTCATAAACTACGGGCTGCCCGTTGTAAGAATAAGGGCCTTTTCGCATTCCGGCCCGCGCCAGGCCCGGGGATTTGTCATCCCTGANNAGGGTCGGGAACCTTAAGGTTCGTAGAGATATTTCGGATGTCCGGGATATCGTAAACGGCTATCGCCTGGCGGCAAAAAAAGGCAGGCCCGGGGAAGTCTATCAGCTGTGCAGCGGAAAAGCTTACGCAATATCAACCTTGCTGAATAAATTGATTAAACTATCACATAATA
>JAABVY010000334.1:0-167 GCA_011777135.1 Candidatus Zixiibacteriota bacterium
ATCGTATAGGATATTCTAAATCTCTCTACATGACCAGGCATTTCGATGAGGCTATCGAGCAGCTGCGATTACTCATTCAGGATACTACCGCAGTACCCGTAAACACATACCTCGGCCATTCATATCTATATCAGAACCAGACAGACTCGGGATTGAAATATCTGGAT
>JAABVY010000334.1:183-1135 GCA_011777135.1 Candidatus Zixiibacteriota bacterium
GGGACGGCTCCTTCAGATCAACCCAAATTCAGAAACATATCAGCGCAGGTACGCCCGGCTCATGGCTCTGAGGCGTCAATAGCCATTGATAATATCACAGATCCAGCCGCATTACAATAGTCCTGCGCTTGTACTTAGGAAGATCCAGATCTGGCTCATCGCTTTTTTCAAAGCCCAGTTTTTCATAAAGAGCTATTGCAGGTTTTAGTTTTGGTGAGGTGTGCAGTATTAGCTCGGTCGCCCCCATATTTCTGGATTTCTCTATTGCCTTTATGGCCAGCTTCTCGCCAATATATTTGCCCTGTTCGGATTCGGTCACTGCCATCTTGGTCAACTCAAATAAAGAATCCGTATGCTTCATTACAGCCGTGGTGCCGACAATCCGTCCCTTATATTTGGCGAACAAAATAAACCCGCCGGGCTTTATAACATACTTATTCGGATCGGATAATATTTTCTCATCCTGTGGCTCAACCTGGAAATATTTTTCCAGCCATTCGTAATTGAGCTCTTTAAAATATTTTTTATACTGCGGCTTATAATCAAGTATTTCTATTTTGGAAAAGTAGCGGCTTTTGAGTCGCTCCATAACCCGCTCATACATATCTTTCTCATCGAGGGCCTCTTCAATATTTTGCATCGATTTCAGAATCCGCCCTCCGCTGTTTTTAAGGATTCTCTGAGTTTCGCTTTCGATGATCCTCCAAACGGGCTCGAGATTTTTTATGAGTTGTTTGCCCTTGGGAGTCAGCCGCAAAAGACGCTTGCGTTCATCCTTCTTGTCGCGTCTCGAAGCCACGTAGCCATGCTTCTCCATGTCGCCGGCAATCTGGTTGATGGCGGGATGGGTGAGCCTTAACGATGATGCCAGCGTGGTGACCGGCTGGCTCGATTTTTCCCTGAGGGCGTAAAGAACCGGAAACCAGCGCGCTTCGAAGTCCACTGCCTGCCG
>JAABVY010000334.1:1142-2091 GCA_011777135.1 Candidatus Zixiibacteriota bacterium
GCTCAGGCGTTTCAAACGTGACGCAAATGCCATTGCCCCCAGCTGTTGTATCAAATCCATGGGAAATTTCCTGCCTGAACTGCCAATCTCATAGGCTCAATCCCGGGATAAAACCGACTCTCAGTGTCCACTACGGCCATGCCTATCTGCCGCTTAATAATAAGTTCAAATCCCAAAGTCAAAATAATTATTTTCTTTTTGCCAAAAAGCGTTGACCTGAAAACCATATCCTGATAATCTATAAGGCATGAAGAGCTTTGTGATAAACAAATTTCGCAAGCCCATACCAAAATGGGATCGTCAGCAAACAGGGGCATTTGAAAATCCGAATATAATGGACTTGCATCGTTCGCTCAGGGAATATAATCCAACTCCATTAATCAGCCTTCCGCATCTGGCGGAAACTCTCGGCATAGGCCGGCTGCTGGTCAAAGATGAGGGGCATAGATTCGGGCTTAAAGCTTTCAAAGCGCTTGGAGCAACATACGCAATATACAAATTCATTTCTGCCGAATATGAAAAGCCCGATCATGATATCCCGCCGCCTGAATCGTTCTATGCCACAGAAGATATAGTTCCGCCTGGATGCTACACATTCTGCACTGCAACCGATGGTAATCATGGACGTGGAGTAGCCTGGACAGCCTCCAAACTGCGTCAGAATGCGGTCATCTATATGCCCCGGAATACCGTTCCAGCCAGAGTTGACAATATTCGCCAGCATGGCGCCGAGNNATGGCGCCGAGGTTCACATTGTCGATGGTGATTATGATGAGGCTGTCGGGATCTGCCGGGATGAGGCCCGGAAAAACGGCTGGCAGATAATATCAGATACAGCCTGGCAAGGATATGAGACTATACCGAGATGGATAATGGCCGGATATATCACTATCTTCAAAGAGATTGATGAAAGCATGAAGAAAAAAGATAATATCGATTGTTTCATAGT
>JAABVY010000302.1 GCA_011777135.1 Candidatus Zixiibacteriota bacterium
ATATCCCGCCCGCCCTGCGTGAACCGGAAGTTCTGGCTCATGTAGTCAGGGTTTTCAGGGATGAGATTATTCCTCACCCGGAGGGCTCTGTCGATCCCGACCGGGATATCGATAATGTGGAAAGTGAGCTGATTTTTAACGATTTCATTTCAACAGAGGCGCGTCTCGAAAAAATCGGCCGCCAGGCCCGTCTGGCAGGAGATGAATCGGCCAAACGCGAGATGAAGGCCCTGGAAAAGGTCAAGGAACATTTGGAAGCTGAGAAACCATTAAGATTGCTCGAGCTGACTGCCAATGAAGGCAAACTGATCAAGGGATTTCAGTTCCTGAGCCAGAAGCCGAAGCTCCTGATTCTAAATGTCGGCGAGGAAGATATCCCGCGCATGGACGAGATCAACAAGGAGTACGCAGAAAAATATTCAGGCAAGGATGTTGATGTCGTTGCTATCTGCGGCAAAGTACAGGCAGAAATTAGTGAGCTCGATGAGGAAGATCGTGAAGAGTTCATGAAGGATATGGGCCTGTCGCAGTCGGCGCTGGAGAAGCTGATCCACAAATCCTTCGATCTAATGGGATTGATAACGTTTTTAACCGGTGGAGATAAAGAGGTCCACGCCTGGACCATTCCGGAGGGTACAAAAGCGCCGCAGGCGGCTGGAGTGATTCACGATGATTTCGAGAAGGGCTTCATTAAGGCCGAAGTCTACTCTTATGACGAGTTAGTAAAATATGGCTCAGAAGCGGAAGCCAGGAAGCATGGCTGCCTGCGTCTCGAGGGAAAAGACTATGTGGTCAAAGATGGTGATTTCATTATCTTTCGTTTCAATGTCTGAAATATTCAAATCAAAGCCAGTTCGGATCTAATCCCCATAAAGATCAACTTTTAATTTATTATCCCGACGATTTTCACGCAATTGCTCCAGCCCAGGTGTGAGGATTGTTTCCAGGGATCGCTCCGGCAATAATTCCTCCGAGCTTCGTTTGAGTTCCAGCTTTTGTGCAGCTTTTGTGCGCCATCCGAGACGATTGAGGACAGAATAAAAATAGAGGCTCTTTCGCTGCATCTCTTTGTATGAATCGGCCCCAAACAGTCCCCAGATACATGTCTGCGGAGCTTGATCAATCAAAGAATAATGGATTTTCCAACTTTCCAGCTTTTCCCCATAGCTCCTGGAAATATAATGCGGGATTTTTTCCAAATGCCATTTTGCCGACACCATTACAATCATGGCCATCTGACCGGAGTCAGATTTCAGCACAATCTGATTATCCATAATTCCCGCTGTTATGTTCTGATTCAGGATTATGTTTCCGCTAAAAAGGTGATTGCCCGATCCCAGGAATTCGTCTTTGATGAGATAAACCGATCCAGCCTTATCAAATTGAATCGACCGCCTGGTCATCACGGGACTGTCGAGCCGCATATATCCCGAATGTGAAGCTGAAATAGAATCAAATTCGGGATTGGAATCCCAGGTGATATCGTTAATCTCAGCATCTTTTCTCACCGAGAATAGTATCTTCGGCAGAAATCGGTTGATCTCCTGACCGTCTACCTCCAGCGTGGAATGCGAGGCTGTTTTTCTGAAGTAGTTCCTGCAGGATGAATCACCGGTATAGACATAAGTCCCCGAGTCCACAATGAAGTTCTCATCACCATACGAAAACTCAATTGAGAGTAAATCATTATGTTTGTGGCCTGCAAATACAAGTTCAGTAGCGGCATTTGCAAAGAAGCCCAGGTAGCTTCGCTTATCACGCATGACCGCTAGGCCAGAATCCTCGAAAAACATGGATCGTTTCTTTTTGCGCTCTAAGACAAGCCGGTCGAAATATTGCCTGAAACCATTTTCACCGCACCATAACAGAAGTTCCGGAACAGGGCTTACCTTTTCCGCGCAATATCCTTTAAGTCCAATTGCAACAGATGCCAGATCGAGTATGTCCCTGGTATCACGCTCATGCCTCTTGACAATCTTAAACAGCCTGTCGGAACCGCTGTCGCCGAAATTCGGGACGGTATTATCATTTTTCGAAAGTGAATAAAGCGCAGCGCAGCTTTGCATGATCCGGGCTTTCCATTCATCCTGAAAACCACAGCCGAATCGTCTCTCAAAATTATACACAAAAAGATATGTATCCAGCATCATGATCTGGTAATTAAGGGATGACTCATAACAGGTACCATCCGGGCTAACCTGATTGAAAAGCTCCTTTTCGAGTTCCTTTCTGGCAAACTCATGCCAGAGTCGGCCGTCCTCAAGATTGAAAAACAATCTGCCTATCACCAAAAGTCCCGTCAAATCGATTATGTAGTGATTATTGTTCATTTCGAGAGGGCAGTCGGTCAGATGTTGCCGGATCAGATATCCATGCTTATAAAGCGCATGGAAAAATTTCGACTTGAAATCGGTTGAAAATGATTCCGAATCAAAAAGCTCATAGGCCGCCAGCCAGTTTAATGCACGGATTGAAATCTCCATGGCGCTGGCCCAGTTTATTCCATAGGGGCAGGGATTTTCAAAAATCCAGTCTTCGATTAAAGTAATAAATTTGTGGTGATATTTATTCAGATTGGCGAGTCTATATGCCAGCGCCAGACTTGTCAGATATTGAAAGCGCGAAATCTCCCATGGAACCTTGACGTCGGAGTTATCCCCCCAGAATATCAAGGGCACATTCCGATATAAATCCCGCTTCCAGGTTCTTCCAGACTTGAAATCAAGATGCCAGTTGATTTTGGCCCCGAGATATGTCGGACCGCTACCCAGAACATCGAAGCAATTCTCACAGACATGCTCCGCATTTCCAAGAGTCTCTTTTACGAATTCAGGATAGTTTTTGCGAAGTAAATTACAGATATTCTCTATATCAGAAGAGCTGAAGATCCAGTCCTGTGAATCGACGTAATCAAAAAGAGCCTGTGCTGAAGAATATCCACCCTTGTCATGTAATTCGCACTCGAATTCTCTGACGCTCAACGGATCGAAAACTGCTTCAGGGCTAATCATTTTCCCCCAAAAATCTAGATGGAAGAAGAATCATATCTTTGATATTTCTCTGATTCTTCTCTCTTCTCCCATCATGAAATCAAAAAACTGAACTTATTCTTCAATATTTTTCAACACAATCTTGTCGGTTGAGGTCAACCTCTCAGCTTCATCCTCCTGTTTGGCCTTGTCAGCGAAATGTTCTCGCAGAATTCGCACAACCCTCTCGGCGGTCTGGCCGTCCCACAAGAATGGACGTCTGCGTGACAGCACTCCCTCCTGCATGTAATAATC
>JAABVY010000058.1:0-197 GCA_011777135.1 Candidatus Zixiibacteriota bacterium
TGAAAACGCGGCGATTTTTTGGGGAAGTAGTCTACCGCGGTGATCCCGCTGAGTTGATTGAAACCATGATCGTCTCTCAGGGATTTGGTAATCTCAACGATCTGTTCTGGGGATGCATACAGAGTAAATTCTCCCCGGAACTCTTTAGCTTCAATATTGAATTTTTCACTTAGGATCCGAGATATATTAGCTGCGTG
>JAABVY010000058.1:222-682 GCA_011777135.1 Candidatus Zixiibacteriota bacterium
GCTCATATTATTTCCACTTGGTAATCTGTTCGGACTCGACTTTGTTGTGTAGGGTCAGGATTCCGTGGATCAACCCTTCAGGGCGGGGCGGACATCCGGCAACGTATACATCGACCGGCATGATCTCATCCACACCTTGAAGAGTGGCGTAATTATTAAAAACACCACCGCAAGACGCGCAATCGCCCATGGAGATGACCCACTTCGGGTCAGGTAACTGGTCATACAACCGACGTAGAACGGGTGCCATCTTTCGGGTAACACGACCGGCAACAATCATTAAGTCGGACTGACGTGGACTGGCACGCATCAATTCCATTCCGAAACGGCTCATATCGTAGTGGGCTGATTGTGCTGACATCATTTCGATCGCGCAGCAAGCCAAACCGGATAATAATGGCCACATAGCCCGGGTCCTGCTCCAGTTAACAGCTTGTTGAAGGCTCGTGGTTACAAAACC
>JAABVY010000058.1:714-1035 GCA_011777135.1 Candidatus Zixiibacteriota bacterium
CCCTAATTTTTGTTCTACTCCCATTCAAGGGCTCCTTTCTTCCATGCATAAATAAAACCTACCAGTAAAATTCCGACAAATACAAACATTTCCAGCAGGGCGAATAGTCCCAATTTACGGAAAACTACCGCCCAGGGAAGAAAGAACACAACTTCAATATCAAAAAGAATAAAAAGAACAGCAATCAGGTAAAAATGGACGGGAACCCGTCTTGTGCCGGGGCCGATTGGCGTCATCCCCGATTCGTATGGCATGTTTTTAGATTCAGTTGGGCGTTTTGGGCCGAAGGTGTGACCCAGTACGATGACCACAATGGCCAGA
>JAABVY010000058.1:1074-1298 GCA_011777135.1 Candidatus Zixiibacteriota bacterium
AATAGTTAGCAGGCATAATTCCTCGAAAAAATGATGTATTCAGTTATAAATATAATGCTATAAGCCATTGATGCATGAGTATATCACAGGAGTTTAAGCATCGGTAGGGTGGGTGGCAAATTTCACAAGTTTGCACCGCAGAATTTAACTAAACCTTGGAGAAAATGTAAAGATGATATCTTTCCTGTCTTCTTTGTTCCATCGCATATTGTTGAGTGGAGTAC
>JAABVY010000058.1:1372-2220 GCA_011777135.1 Candidatus Zixiibacteriota bacterium
GCCCGGCTATCATCTTAGGAGGGCCACCGATCAACCTACAGCACGGGGGGGACGTGCTTAGGTATTCTTTCGGATGGCGTGACACCTGCTAAATACCAGTAAAAGGGGGCAGGTACCAACACTTCTAATATACACCAACATTGTCCAATTATCATTAAAACAACATAAGAAGTGATTAAGTATTATGTTACCAGTTGATTATTCACCCTTAAAGAAATCAAGCCATTCGTTGATTTCCTCACCACTTATGTGTACATCCGGGCTCGTTCCCGGGGATTCTTCAACAGTACCTTGTTCAACCAGGTAACTGCGAACAAATTCATCGGGATTTATTGTCCTGACCTGCCGACTGCGAGCCTCTGCCAGGATTTCCCTATCTGCACTGACCAAAGTCCAATTTTTTGCTGCTTTTCCCATGGATTTGAGCTTGTTTTTGATGGCTGCATCGGCAGTGCTGGTTTCTGATACGAAATGAGCAGTAACCCTGCCGAACTTCTTTTTCCTGACATTACCTGGAGGAGCTTTGTCAAAATACAAATCGATGTTCTTGCTCACTTTCTGGGCAAATTCCTGCAGCAGCTGGATTAACTTGTCTTCGTCATCGATCTGATCAAGACTCAGGCCGGGAACTCTGGGGATAAGATTGTGTCCGTCAATAATAAAAGGCATTATGTACCATTCCAGTCGGATATACATCAAGGTTATCTTTATGATTTTATCATCTCGAACTGGATAGAATGTGCTATGATTCTTGTGTAGGAGATAGAATTAATGGGAAGCCAGCTGGATTTATGAGAGCAAAAAGACTTGTCTATTATCTTTTGTTGAATGTTGTTGTTTCTGCTGCA
>JAABVY010000058.1:2375-2567 GCA_011777135.1 Candidatus Zixiibacteriota bacterium
TCAATCTGGTGATAATCTCGAACCCGGGTCAGTGATCCTGCTTCCGCAGAATAGTGGAGCACAACAAATATCCGAGCCAAATACCGCTGATGATGCGGATGGACAAGAAAATTCAGAAGTTTCTCCGGCACCTCAGTCAGGAGACGGTATGGTGACGATTGATATTGTTGTTGCTGCTGGAGACCTGAACGA
>JAABVY010000058.1:2614-2869 GCA_011777135.1 Candidatus Zixiibacteriota bacterium
AGAGTATGTCGAAATCCGTGGAAGCGGGGACGATCCAATTTCGCTGCAGAATTGGAGTTTACAGGATGAAAATGGGAACACCTTCGTTTTTCCAGAGATGACCATGTATGGTTCGGGATCAATTCGCATTTATACGCGGGTGGGAAACAGCAATCCACTCAAACTTTATTGGGGTCAATCCTCCGCAATCTGGGAATCCGGCGAATCAGTTACGCTGCTCGATGATACGGGCACTGTTCAATCCGTATATACTGT
>JAABVY010000273.1 GCA_011777135.1 Candidatus Zixiibacteriota bacterium
GAAGCCCTCACAAATCTCTTGAAAATTGACTTTAAAAAACTATATTCAAGCTGATATTGGCTTCAAGATTTAATCCTGAAAGGAGTTAAAAATATGCAGGGTGTTTTTTCAACAGTTGTTGTTGGACTGCTTCTAATCCTCTTCGGGATTTTATTTCTGCTGGACCAGTCCGGCACAATAGACTTCGACTTCTGGGATTTTCTTGGAGACATATGGCCCGTAGCGCTTATCATTCTGGGCATCTGGATCATCTATAATCAAGCTCGCGGGGCAAAATCGGATTCACGGCATGCATCTATTATTTCCGGCAGAAAAGTCTTTGGAAATATTGATGCAACTCCCGATTCTATAGGCTCGGAAGGCTTGGATTATGATGTCACCTTCGGGGATATTCATATCCTCCTCACCAAAACCGAGTTCATGCCAGGCGAAAATAAGATCAGGGTATCGGTTGGTTTTGGAGAGATAAATATTGTCCTCCCGGATAATATCCCCTGCAAGATATACAGCTCCTGCGGAATCGGCGATATCAGGCTGTTTGGCGAAAGCTCAAGCGGTCTCCCTGCCAAACGGGAATATGTTGATGACACTTACGAATCATCAGAGAAGAAAACCAATATTAGAGCCAAATGCGGTCTTGGCGATATCCGCATCAAGAGGGCCTGAATTCCCGCTGCTGCCATGAAAGCCGTAATATTGACACAATATTTCCCACCAGAGATGGGAGCTGCACAAAACAGGATTCGCGCTCTGGCCGAAGCATTCCACAGAAGAGGCCATAAAATTACGGTATTAACGGCATTACCCAACTATCCCACCGGCAAGATATTCGATGATTACAGAGGATATTACAAATATAAAGAAGATATAAACGGTATTGAGGTAATCCGCTCCTGGCTCTATGTCCATAAATCGCGCTCTGCTTTGTCTTCAGCCCTATCATTCCTCAGCTTTGCACTTACCGCTTACAATGTGGGGTCGAGAGAAGTGAAATCCGCCGACCTGATTTTATGGGAATATCCTCCGCCCTTCCCGGGATATACAGCCATGAAACTTGCAAAAAAGTGGAAGGCCTGCCTGGTGACAAATATTGCCGATCTCTGGACCCATGCACTCGAGGAACAAAAGGTATTAAGATCAAGGTATATTTTGAATAAGATCAGCGCTTTCGAAGAACGGATCATGAGATACAGCACGGCCATAACCGGACAGACAGATGGCGTACTTGGAAATATTAAGGCACGCCTTCCGGAAAGCAACCCGATTTTGTGGCCCAACGGCGCCGACCCTGATTTATTCAGACCCACCACTCCCTCATCTCAAATGAAGGAACGTTTTAAAGTCGAAGGGAAATTTGTCGTCGGATATTCCGGATTACATGGGCGCAACCACAACCTGAAGCTTCTACTTGATGCCGCCAGGATATTGCAGTCAGAGGAGAATATAATCTTCATGCTGTGCGGTGATGGATTCGAGAAGCAGAAACTTATTGCCTATGCCAGGCAGAACGAGTTGGGTAATGTTCAATTCCACGATCCGATCCCCCATAATCAGCTCCCGGAACTTCTCTCGCTCTTCGATGTAGGCGTTGTTATTCATCGGAACCTTCCAGGCCTGAAGGTCGTCAGATCGGCAAAGCTGTTCGAGCTCATGTCGATGGAAATCCCGATCCTGCACTGTGGTGAAAGTGAAGGGGCCGAGATAGTACGGAAAACGGATGCCGGTCTGGTAGTGCCCGAGGAAGATGCCAGGAAAGTAGCCAATGCGATTACCACAATTCGTGATTCTGCGAAGCTAAAGGAATGGGGTGAAAATGGACGCAGGCATGTAATAAAAAATTTCGATCGTAAAAAGATATCAATGGAGCTTGTAGAAAAGCTGGAAAATCTGGTCAGGCAGACTTAATCAGCAATCAAACCTCACAAAGTAGTCCATTCCGCTGCCCCTTATCTTAGTAATTTCAAAATCCTTAAAGCCGATCTTCTTAGCGAGTGTTTCGATTCTGGCTCGATTATAAAAATAGACCGGACAGCGTTTATAGGCATAACGTATTTTCCTGATCGGCGTGCGCCAGACCGAAATCGAGGGGAAACTTGCCAGCACACATTTACTGGTGATATTTTTCATCTTAAATAGAAATGCTTCAGGATCGGCAACATAATCAAAAACCCCCATGGCGATAGAAATATCATATTGTTGATCCTGCTCGAAGTCCATAAAATCCGCAACCACATATGATATCTCAGTCCCTTCAGGCGGCTCTCCTACCAGTTTCCTG
>JAABVY010000055.1:0-573 GCA_011777135.1 Candidatus Zixiibacteriota bacterium
ATGATGGCCCCGGACTGGACGCACTGGAACGGCGCGGTTGACGCCATCATGAACAAGCTCGGAACCATGGTAAATGATATCGAGATGCGCAGGAAGGTGAAAGCTCTCGAAAAATAACCGGCTTCATTTGTAGCCCCCCCCAAAAGTCCGGGAGCCGTGTTTCACGGCTCCCGGATTTTATTTATTCAGGACAAAAGTTGACAGAGAGTAGCCTGGCTTTGTGATTTATTCTATGATGTTTTATTGCCCGCTGATTCTTTATCAACCGGCCCGCGTTGAGGCACTGGGCGAAAGCTGTCAAAAAAATGATATAAGGCGTAGACAGGGTGCCGGTACGACATGCGTGGTCCGGAATAAGCCATCACATCCATGACCTTTTCCTTCATGGAAGGCTTGTAACAATGTGCAGGACAGTTCCCGCACGTGGGTTTTTTATGAGCGTATCTGCAGCGCTCCAGGCGGACGAGGGCGTAGTCGAGCAGTTCATGGCAGGATTGGCATAAAGCACTTTTTTGAGAGCCATGATGTGCCTTGCAATAGATCAGTACCATGGCCCGGATGGTCTTTTTTTCC
>JAABVY010000055.1:628-949 GCA_011777135.1 Candidatus Zixiibacteriota bacterium
GGTTTGGGATGGGAATCATATATGATATGGCTCATGTTTGAAAAAAAAGTACAGGATTTGATCCTCACGAAAATGATCGGGACTATTTTATTTGTTTTCTTTTTTTCTCGTGCTGCATATCGATCTGATTCAACCGTTCGAGCATTTGTTTCATAACGAAGTTTTCCTCCTCAACCGCCTTTTTTTCATCAATGATCTTCTGGTTCTCCATCATGAGGGTGCGATTGTCTTCACGCATGAGTTCAATAAGCGACTCCTTTTCATCAAGAAGAGTGTCCTTTGTCTTGAGCGAAACATTGCGGTCTGTAACCTGCCGGAGAA
>JAABVY010000055.1:1043-2153 GCA_011777135.1 Candidatus Zixiibacteriota bacterium
TTTTCTCTAGGCGGGCGATGGTCTTCATGAAATCCAAAGGGGCTTGTACGGAAGGTGGGACCGAATATGATTGTATCTCCGGGCAGTCTGGTACGTCATGAGAAGATCTGGTCGTTATGTGCGAACATCCGCTCAAAAGAGCAAGAATAATGACTGCATTTAGAAATATGCGCATGAACTCTCCCCGCCGTATGATATTTAAAAAAACGCGCATCNNNAAAACGCGCATCACTGCTTTACTGTCATGTTTTATAGTTTAACACGAAAATGGCAGAAGTTTGAACTTAATCCGGTTTGCGGCGGTGGTCAACGACATAAATGCTTCCCGGAAGGCTCTTTGCGTATTCCTTGAGTTCACTGGCTATCTCTCCGATTTGCAGATGGCTTGTGATATTTCGGTTCGTATTGGTGACGACGGCAATAGAAAGGGTGGCCAGGGGAAATGTGATCTCCTCGCCCTGTCTTGTTTTTCCCCTTATGTATCCCCGTTCCCTGTCTTTGGGGTCATAAAAGTCGGGGACCAGGGCATCAAATCCCGCGATGATAGAAGTGCAGATATCAGTAAAGTTATCCGGAGTGGATATTATCACGAAATCGTCGCCTCCCACGTGTCCTATGAAATCCGAATGGGAGCCATGTTCTTGCATTTCCCTTTCGATAAGCTCTCCAAGGGCCCGGATGAGGTCGCTGCCCCGGGCATAACCGTAACGGTCGTTATAAGCCTTGAAGTTGTCAATGTCCAGAAGGCAGAAGGCTATCTCATGGGCGCTGGCAATACGCTTTTTCAGAACGTTTTCGATGGCGATCCCCCCGGGAAGGTGGGTGAGGGGGCTGGCATCAAGATACATCTCCTCAAGGCTTCTGAGCCNNAAGGCTTCTGAGCCTTTCAGCCATCTCATTGAATGCCTTTGACAATCCTCCTATCTCGTCACCCGATTCAACCGTGGGAAGGTTATGAAAATTGCCCTCCGAGATATGCTCGGTAGCATCTTTAAGCGTTAAGATCGATCTGGAAATGTTGCGGGTAATAACAGCGGCTGCCAAAAGACCCACAACAATACAGAGAGAGCACAGAAACAACGTTATCCAGAACGCGTCTACTGATGTTTC
>JAABVY010000055.1:2213-3327 GCA_011777135.1 Candidatus Zixiibacteriota bacterium
GCGTTG
This sequence comes from Candidatus Zixiibacteriota bacterium, assembly GCA_011777135.1. Lineage (GTDB taxonomy): Bacteria > Zixibacteria > MSB-5A5 > JAABVY01 > JAABVY01 > JAABVY01. The sequence goes on from JAABVY010000055.1 coordinate 2,220, forward strand.
CCAGTTTGACGAGGCCATTTTCCAGCATTTCAGTGTATTCGTTAAAAAGAGGCAGGAGATCGTTTGCCCCCATTCCGGCCTTTTTGCTGAGTTGGTCCAGCTCGGCTGCGTATTCTTTTGCCTCTGAGCACTTGGAGTTCAGAAGTTCCAGGGTCTGTGGTTTTTTAAATATTGCGTGGCGGCTTGCGTAGACCTCCTGGGAAAGAATGGCATCAGCAAGGGATTCGGATGTTCTCAAAAGAGGAGTATTGATGGAGATAATGGTGCTGTTGAGCGTATTGAGATGGTTGAGGCTGTAAATGGCGAAAACCCCGAGGATAACCGTAAGAAATGCCAGAGCGAGATATCCCAGGAGCATTTTACGGGCGATGCTCAAGTTTGCAAAAAAACGTTTTACCTGGTTCGCCATGGACTTCCCCCCATGAAGCGGCTTTCGGCTTATAAAAGACTGCGATTAACTATGAGATTATCAAAAAGAACCCTGAAAAGGCAAAAGTCACGCTGATGATGACCTCAGGGGCTTCTTGTATCATTCCTGAAAAGTTCAACCATTCCATAGATTCTGAGATCAGGATAATCACCATTACGGGACATTTCACCGAGTTTTTCATTTAAATGCTCCAGAGGTACCCGGAAGGCGGCAATATCCTCGTTCTCGTCAGGCGGGTATCTGCGTTTCAGTTCCTCCGGGGCTTCGGATGCGTTTCTGGCAAGGACTACTTTCCAGATGTCCGATGTGATCCCCGTGGACATGACCCCTTCGNNTTCCCCGGGTTCCACCAGTCCCGCTGGCAGTTCAATGACATAGCGGTCCAATGCCGGCCTGAACTGGCGTATGAGTATAAGTTCGTTATTAGTGGTGATGGGCACGATGACCACGATGCCGTCGGCGTTTATCCGCTCTATCGCTTCCCAGGTCCGTTGCTTCCCGTCGCTTCCCCGGTATGTAATGAGCACGGACCGGATGAAGCTGCCTTCCCACAGGGTCTTCCTGGTTATTACTTCCATTGGTCCGCCTCCTTGTGTTCGGCTTAGGGATTATATCATGTTTCCAGGCGATAAGAAAAAAGCCTGGTAATATGCTAAAGTGGGGACTATGCAAAAGGGC
>JAABVY010000081.1:0-172 GCA_011777135.1 Candidatus Zixiibacteriota bacterium
CGCGAAAGCTCGGCCGGGGTGATTGGCTGATCGGGCAGGGATGGTTAAAGGATGGCTGGGAAAATCCGGTCTGGCCCCATAAGAAAGATCTGGATAAGGTAGCGCCGAATCATCCTGCGGTCATGATGAGCCGCGATCAGCATGCGATCTGGGTGAATTCAAGGACGCTTTT
>JAABVY010000081.1:308-1346 GCA_011777135.1 Candidatus Zixiibacteriota bacterium
AAAAGGGCTGAGATGTATGCGCATTCACTGGGAATAACGGGTATAGCAAGTTTTGATTCTATAGATGGCTTCAGGAAGGTTCAGAGTTTTCACAGGAAAACAGGTCTCAAGCTGCGGGTGAGCCAGTATGTTCCCTCCAGCCATCTGGATGAATTGATAGCGCTCGGTATTCAAAGCGGATTCGGTGATAGATTTCTTCGGATACAGGGAGTTAAATATTTTGCAGATGGCGCGCTTGGCTCGCAGACAGCTTTGATGTTTCAGCCGTATAAGGGTACAAAATCCAATTATGGTCTGGCCGTTTACGATGATGAGGAATTGCAGGCGGAGGTTAAAAGATGTGCCAAATCAGGTTTGAATGTTGCCANNCGCGCCAACAATATGGCCCTGGATGCCATTATCAAAGCGCAGGGAAGATCTGCTAAAAAATTCAGGAACAGGGTCGAGCATTGTCAGCTATTGAGGAAAGAAGATATAGAACGATTTGGGCCTCATGGTATTGTAGGTTCGGTTCAGCCAGTGCAGATGCCGCTGGATATCGATATGATTCAAAAATATTGGGGCAAAAGGGGTCGATTTTCCTACGCCTTCAAATCGCTGCTTAAGAGCGCGGCAAGCCTGGCGTTTGGTTCGGATGCTCCGATCGAGCCCCCTAATCCATTGCTTAATATCTATTTAGCTGTCACCCGTAAACCTCAAGAAGCTGAAAGAACATTCTTTCCCTCCGAAAAGATTTCCGTGCAGGAGGCCGTTTTTGCGCATACTTACGGCGGCGCATATTCGGTGGAACAGGAAAAGTCATTCGGGAGTATAAAAATCGGAAATTATGCCGATATAGTTATATTAGATAAAGATTTACACTGTATAACCCCCGATCAAATCCCGAATGTGGAAGTATTGGGGACATTATTGGAGGGGGAATTTGTATATGGAAAGGAATATTTTCAAGATTGGTAAGAGACCCGCATGTCTTCCCGAGGGAAAATTCTCTGTTATCATATTCATAACGCTTTTAATTCTTGTTGTGTTTTGCACAGT
>JAABVY010000081.1:1351-2442 GCA_011777135.1 Candidatus Zixiibacteriota bacterium
ACAATACCATCCGCAGATAAAGCTGAATTCGTGGAGAGATTAAATAAGTTATTTGTGTTTTCATCCGAGCGTGGTGTTTGCGAAGTATTTGATCCCGTCATTGACACGAAAATAATAGAATTCAAGACCGGCGGCCCGGTAGCAGATGTGATCTTCTCGCTCAACGGAGCGAGAATGTTTGTCGCGAATGGCAGTGACAGCCCTGATCCCAAGAATACGGTCACAATTATAGACACGGAAACCGGAACTCATATTTTTGAAATTGTCGCTGGAAGGAATCCTGTCGCGCTGGAGCTTTCAGCCGATGGCACTTTGCTTTATGTAGCAGATGGTCAAAGCGGAGTTGTGAATGTTGTCGAACTCAAGAATTTCCAGCTTTTGAGATCATTCTATGCCGGCGTTTCTCCATCCGATCTGGAGCTGTCCTGGGACGGCCGCCAGCTTATTGTTTCCTCAGANNACAGCTATGCCGGTGCCGGTATCGCGGTCATAGACCTGGGAAATGAAAGTGTAATAGAGCTGGCGGGAACTGAGGGAGATGTTGAGAAACTCGCGCTCACGGAAAATAGGGTATTCACCATCGAAACCCGGGATGGTCGTTCCAATCTTGTTATCTACGATTATCTTATGCAAAATGGCAGGATAGCTCTTTCTGTGGCCGGCACAATCATAAGTGCATCCAGAATGCTGGATTTAAGGCTGAATAAGAGCGGCAGCGAAGCCGCAGTATCGCTTAACAACGGCACTGTAAATATATATGACCTGAGCACATTCGCTGAAAAGGCCAAGATTACAGGCCTGACTGACGGTTTGTCCGGCGGTATCGAGATGGTACCGATAGATTTTACCAGAGCCCTTGCATTGCGGGATTCCCTGATCGCAGTTGATCCAGCAAGCGATGCGGCGCGTACAGCTCATTTTGAAAAGGCCTATATTTACCGTACAATGTGCGACAAGAATTCGGAATTGAAAATATATACCGATCTGGCGGACAAGTATTCCGGGACCGAGACCGAGGTGCTCTCACTGTTGCGTCTTGGCGACCTATGTTACAATGACATGCTCTACGCCAATAGCGCAGAATTCTATTC
>JAABVY010000011.1:0-274 GCA_011777135.1 Candidatus Zixiibacteriota bacterium
CTGAGCAAATACCTGTTTGAATGTAATGGGGCTTACTTCTATTGCATCACACAGGTTGGGCAATGCCTATTTTTCTAAAATATTTGATATCACTCTATCTATTCGTTATCATAGCTTTAATAAGAATCCGATTTAATGGTTCATTACGTTCAATTATCGAATCAAAAAGGCGGCAGTTTGACAAAATCCTTCGATCAGAAAAAAATCAAGGCTATTGCTGGTGAAATCGATCTTCTGGTCAATGAGCGAGGTGATCATTATATTGCCTTTCTAT
>JAABVY010000011.1:376-2715 GCA_011777135.1 Candidatus Zixiibacteriota bacterium
AAGCAGCCGACAGGTCTAAGGGATCAGTAGGTGTGGCGGCGCATATCGATGTCGTCCCCGAAGGCAAAGGCTGGCGTTATCCCCCGTTTGGTGGAACTGTTGCCGAGGGATGTATCTGGGGACGGGGTGCGCAGGATGATAAAGGGCCGGTAGGCTCTGCATATTCTGCGCTGGATGTTGTGAAAAGCCTGGGATTGGAGCAGATCAAGAATATTAGATTTTTGATTGGGACGCTGGAGGAAACCGATGACTGGCCCGATGTCGACCTTCTCAGGGATAAGAAAGAAATCCCCGACGTTACTTTCGTTCCTGACGGCATCTTTCCAGTCATAAATGCGGAAAAGGGTATGGCCATGCTGGAGTTCTCTGGCACATGGAAGGAAGAGAGACCATCAGCAGAAAAACCACAATTTATTTCTCTCAAAAGCGGCAAGCGCCATAATATGGTACCTGATAAGGCCGTGCTGACCCTGCGGGCGGAATCATCTCAAAAAAGCGCCATCGCTCGCAAACTGACCGATACTGCAGTGACATTAAAAGAGATGATTCCTGATAGCGGCTTCTCCATGATTCACAAAGAAGACTCTAAAAATTCGGGAAAGACAATCTTTGAACTGAATTTTGCAGGTAAAAGTGCGCATGGCGCCTTTCCCGAAAAAGGTCACAACGCCGCTCTTGACGCTCTGGCATTTATCGATACGCTTGAATATGGCTCCAGAGGAATGCGTGTTTTTGCAAAGGGCTTGAGCAATCGTTGCGGGCTTCTGGATGGCTCCGGATTCGGCATTGACTATCATCACGATTACATGGGAGGTACAACAGTCAATTTAGGGGTGCTCAATCTCACCCCGAGATCTGGGAAAGCGCTTGTGAATGTGCGATATCCTTCAGGCGTGGAAAGCGCTTTGGTACGGGCGGCATTCGAAAAAGCGGCCGCCGAAGACTCGAACACCTTGGACGACTTGAAAGTTAAATCCCGCATTCACGGCCGCGTACATGAGGCTCTTTTCATTTCGCCGGCTGATCATCCCGAATTTCTGCAATCACTACAGATTGCCTATCAGACAATTACCGGTCGTTCCGGAGCATTTAATTCTATTCGCGGGACCACATATGCCAAGGCTTTTCCTGCAGCAGTAGCATTTGGCCCGCTGGATGAAAAAGCTGGTGATATAGAGATGGCACATGAGGCCAATGAACGCATCAGGATTGACCGTTATCTGGAGAATATCAAAATATACGCCCTTGCCCTGACTTTGCTTGCGTATGATCACTAAGATTATTAATATGGACTGCAAACAGGAGTAGTNNCACATTCACTTTCAACCTGCGTAAGTCCGAGGCCGATGAGAAACAGGCTGAACGATTCAGCCAGGAATATGTGGACAGAGTTGTCTCAGCCATTGAAGAACTGGGGCACCATGTATCTCCGGTGGAGGTATCTGGATCGCCGGGCGAGGTGGTGGATAACCTGATAGATTCGCGTCCCGACCTGATCTTCAACCTGGCCGAGGGGGTGGGAGGCAAAAGGCGGGAATCCTATTATCCGGCTATCTATGAACTTCTGGGTATCCCATACACCGGCGGTACTCCCGGGCTTCTGCATGTCGGCCTTGATAAACGGCTCTCCGGAAAACTGCTTGCGGTAAGAGGTATAAAAGTACCTCAGGGCTCATTGATCACTCTCGAGGAGCCGGATATTCCGGACGATACTGAATACCCTGTTTTTATCAAGCCTAATTATGAGGGATCCAGCATGGGCATTACCCAGGAATCTGTGGCCGAGAGCCCTGAAGAAGCCCAGAGAGTCGTAAAGAAACTTCTGGGTGAATATTCGGAGGGTGTCATTGTGGAGCAGTATATCGAAGGACGCGAGTTGACCGTCCCGATGCTGCAGGCCTTCTCCGGCTACCTTCTGGAGATTGTAGAATATAAGTTCGAGGGCAAGGGACATGATATCTTTGACTACGACACCAAGGCCAGCGGAGGAAAAGATGAGTCACTGAATACGATCTGTCCTGTCCTCCCGAACTGACCCCCGAGGAAAGGCGCGATGTTTTGACACTGGCCGACCGCGCATTCAAGGTCATGAAGATTCCTGATTTCGCGCGGGCTGATATCCGTCTGGCAAAAGACGGTACCCCTTATCTGATCGAAGTCAATCCCCTCCCCGGCCTGAGGCCGATCAGTCCCCTGATAACCGGCGCCGAGGCCAAGGGTCTGAGTTATAACGACGTGATTGACCTGATAATCAAATCTGCCAAATCACGCTACGACATAAAAGTAGATTAGCAACGATAACTCACCATCTTTATTTTATAATCCTTCATCATATATTC
>JAABVY010000060.1:0-318 GCA_011777135.1 Candidatus Zixiibacteriota bacterium
GAAAATGCGGAGTTGGATTTTGTCATCTCTGAAGAGGATATGACATACTTGAAAAATGTTGAGCCCATCGAAGATTATGGAGATGCGAGTATATTTCCAGTTTTTGGCGGATAACTGTAGAACAAATAATGCTGACATAGTTCGACTACGTAAGTCAGCGATGGGAATATCATAAGTGAAATAAATATTAATGAGTAAGGAAAATAATTATGATTTTAGATGAAAACTATACACTATCGAATGGTGTCGAGATTCCGAAACTCGGACTTGGAACATGGTTTATCAGCAATAAAGATGTCGTGCAAGCTGTGGTTGATG
>JAABVY010000060.1:354-1710 GCA_011777135.1 Candidatus Zixiibacteriota bacterium
ACGTGAAGATTTGTTTATCTCCACAAAGCTTGCGGCAGGAGCAAAGTCATTCGAAAAAGCTACTTCAGCGATTGATCGATCCCTTCAGACCATGGGTCTTGAGTATATTGACATGATGCTTATTCACAGCCCTCAACCATGGAATAAATTCGGTGACGAAGATCGATATTTCGAAGGAAACCGTGAAGCCTGGCGAGCGCTTGAGGAAGCATATAAATCCGGGAAGCTTCGTGCCATTGGTGTATCGAACTTTGAAAAAGAAGATCTTGAAAATATCCTTGAATCCTGCACCGTCAAACCAATGGTCAACCAGATTTTGGCGCATATCAGTAATACTCCGAAAGAGTTGATCCAATATACGCAAGTCCAGGGTATTCTGGTGGAAGCGTATTCGCCAATTGCACATGGTGAATTACTGAAAAATGAGGAAGTAGCAAAAATTGCAGACAAATATGGGGTTACTATTCCACAATTGAGTATTCGATATACGCTGCAGTTGGGTCTGCTTCCGCTACCAAAGACCGCCAACCCTGCGCATATGGAAGAAAATGCGGATGTAGAATTCGTGATCTCTGATGAGGATATGGATTATTTGATAAATGTGGACCCCATCGAAGACTATGGAGATGCCAGTATGATGCCGGTGTACGGCGGAAAAATGAACCTTAGATCAATACTTTCCATGATCTTTCGTTCGTTTCGAAGCTAGAGAATAATAACCTTACGTTATGCACACGCACTTCCTTGTTGTACGAATAGCGATTCGTATCAGCATATCGAACGGAGAAGATCGTGCCGTTAACGATCACCCTAAGCGATCAACAAAGGATAATGGAGACAAACAATGAAGAAAAACATATCCCGTCGTGAAGCATTAAGACTTATGACGTTGACCGCAGCTGCTTTTCTCGTTGCCTGTGCTGAGCGGGCACAGAGCCTTTTACCAACCTCAACACTGTCGCCATCAAAAACACCGTCCCAGGTGCCTTCTCATACACCCTCCCGGGCACCTACGGAAACCGCCACACAAACCCCGGACCCTACAGCAACTTCCCAGGCGACGGACACGTCAGAAGCAAGTCCGCAAGNNAGCAACATCAGCGCGGAAGGGCTGATGCTGATGTACAAGGCGCTTGGTCGTAGAGCTAACGGGAATGTAGCCGTTAAGCTCCACAGCGGTGAACCAGGTGGAGATTATTTCCTGCATCCCGAGTTTATTAAACCGCTGGTGGATGAAGTCAACGGCACGATTGTCGAATGTAATACAGCATACGGCGGTGGACGCTCGACCACCGCATCACATCTACAGGTTATGGAAGACCATGGATTCACTGCCATTGCTCCGGTTGATATCAT
>JAABVY010000060.1:1826-2432 GCA_011777135.1 Candidatus Zixiibacteriota bacterium
CGGTTTCGGCATGGGAACACCACAGGATGATTTCCTTGAGTCGATGGCAGAAGCCGCCAAGGGCATCGCCGAATACATGGGGGAGAACATCCTTTATATCGATGTGATGTACAACCTGTCTGTAGATTGTGACTGCATGAGTCATCCGGCGCCGCCGACAATGGCGGACATCGGCATCCTGGCGTCGCTGGATCCCGTGGCATTGGATCAGGCCTGCGTTGATTTGATCTATACCGCACCAGACAGCGCTGACGTGATCCAGCGGATCGAATCCCGCAATGGCACACATATTCTGGAACATGCCGCCGCGATTGACTTCGGTAACCGTGAATATGAGTTGGTCAATCTTGATTGAATTAAGACGCACTACTATCGATCCTGCTGTGCTCGAGGGTATTTCGAACACCGAGGATAAAGATAGAGTAAAACTTTTCTTACACGACTAAAGGAAGCTCCTTTATAAAGGATGTGAACGTGTCCAAACCTCATCATCAATTCTTCATACTCATCCTTGCAGCTGTCTTCATCAGCGCCTGCGGGTCCGCACCAACACTTACATCAGCGCTGACTGACTCACCGCCAACGGATCGACCGCCAACCTTAGCG
>JAABVY010000060.1:2445-4331 GCA_011777135.1 Candidatus Zixiibacteriota bacterium
CCAGCGTGCCGCCGACGCCTACTGCGTTATCGCCTACAGCGACAGGTCTTTCACCAACAACGGCCCCTGCGACGGTGGACGTTGAAACGAATACAAATCAGGATGACAAGACGATACTGGAGACTAATCGTATGAATGTTCAAATTGGAGATACTGTACTTACAGCAACACTCGTTGATAACTCATCTGTAGATGCCCTGAAAGAGACGCTTTCAGATGGTCCGATATCCATAGATATGCGTGATTACGGCAGCATGGAGAAAGTCGGTTCACTCGGTTTTGATTTACCGAGAAACGACGAACAGATAACGACTGAAGCCGGAGACATTATCCTCTACCAGGGAAATGCGTTCGTGATCTATTACGCTCCTAATTCCTGGAACTTTACACGACTTGGCAGGATTGATAATGTTACTGCAGAAGAATTGAAAGAAATTCTTGGAGATGGTAGTGTAACCGTCACACTCTCTTTAGGGCAAGAATAAATTTTCGTCCGAAAGGACAGTTTGGTCGAATTTTAAGGAGAATTTTCATGGCTGAATGGACTAGCAATGAACTTGAACATATTGGAGAGGCGGAGGAACTGCAAATTACCTCTCTGCGCAAGAATGGTACCCTGCGGAAATGGACCACAATTTGGGTTGTCCGTGTAGAGGACGATCTCTATGTCCGCTCCGTGTACGGGGAGCGAGGTGCCTGGTATCGCGGCACATTAGTTCGGCATGTTGGCCACATCCGTGCCGGTGGTATGGAGAAAGATGTCATCTTCGAGGAGGTGACTGACCCTGACACCATCCAGAAAGTCGACGAGGCTTATCGCACCAAGTACCGCCGATACCCGCAGTATGTCGCCCCTTTGTTCGAACCGGAGTCGCGCGACGCCACGCTCAAATTGGTGGTGAGGTAGGGAATTGACAGGTAGATTTTTTGGATCTTGAAGGACCACTTTCATGTACGTGTGATGAGGTGTAGATATTTTCCAGGTCGGGAAACTTCTCCAGATTGAATCAAAAAGCCCGGAAAGTGGTCCGGGCTTTCCATATTAAAGAACATCATTCGTTTCACGAACGTTTCATCAATCAGATATTATCATTTGTGAAAGGCAGTGACCCCAATCGATTTTTAGTCGAACTCAACTCAATGATTCCATCACCCGGCGAAGTCTGTTTTGCGCTTCTTCAGCGACCGAATTCAATTCGGGATTATTTGCCACACCTAATATGGTGATCGGATCTAAGATAGATACAAAACTGGTATCAGCATCTTCTTCATAAACAATCACATTGCAGGGCAGTAATAACCCGGCATCCTGCTGGATCTGCAGTGCTTGATAAGCGAGAGATGGATTGCATGCCCCCAGGATGATGTATTTACGGAAATCATCGACACCTATTTTTTCATTCAGGGTCGATTTAACGTTGACCTCCGTCATGACACCAAATCCTTCTTCTTTCAATGCTGCGGTCACTTTCTCGATAGCCTTCTCGTAAGGCATACTCAATTTGGTTTGATAGGAATACTCAGTTAACCCGTGGTTCATATAAACATCTCCTTTGGCTGTAGGTAATTTGAAAAATTTCCAAAAACCAAAATATTTTGGAAATCAATAAACAATTCTATTAAAAATAGAACAATTGGATACATATCCATTTAATTCAGTCAAGATATGATTGGATGGTCAAAGGGCTAAATCCATAAGATAGAACTCAACTGCAATCAACAAGTATAACAAAGTCTGAAGAAAACCTCTACTTACGTCAGTTTTTATAACGGTATACCGTCTCGAACGAGTTGCAAAGATCCAGGTGATCTTCGATCATTCGGATCATCAGGAACCGATTGCGCACGGTTTCCCTGGCGAGTTCGCCCATTTCTTCACGAAGACG
>JAABVY010000060.1:4351-4601 GCA_011777135.1 Candidatus Zixiibacteriota bacterium
ACCAGGGTGACAATCCGTTCGGCGGCCTCTTCGACCGAGTCGACCAGGTAGCCGTTCTCTCCGTCTTTAATCTGGTGCCGGATACCGCCCACATTACCACCGATCACCGGTGTCCCTTTCCACATCGCCTCGGTGACCGTCAGACCAAAACCCTCCCGCAGCGATTTCTGCAGGACAACTGCCGCCCGGCTCTGGAGTGCGTTGACCAGGGCGGTGTCTTCCCGGCTGAGGATGATGATCCGGTCTTCGC
>JAABVY010000228.1:0-189 GCA_011777135.1 Candidatus Zixiibacteriota bacterium
GTTTTGGTTTGTAAACAATTTGTCGATATGGCATCTGCATACGAGGCAGACCAGGTCATTGCAATCGCTACATCCGCAACCCGGGAAGCGAAAAATCAGAAGGAATTCATCGATCGGATCAAACAAGAGACCGGGTTGGATGTCCACACAATTTCCGGCAGAGAAGAAGCCCGGTTGATCTACCTGGGA
>JAABVY010000228.1:311-541 GCA_011777135.1 Candidatus Zixiibacteriota bacterium
ATTAAAATTAGGGGCAATCCGTCTGCATTCTTTGTTCTTTTTACCAGAGGAGAACGGTCCAGTCCCGCCTGCCAGATATGCACTAATACAGAGATATGTTCGAAACGCTTCCGTTCGTACCATGCAAAGAGTCAGCCAATACCGGGTTGACACGGTAATCGGAACCTCCGGAACAATCGAATCTCTCGCTGAGATTGCAGCAAACATGTACGGTGCGGAGAACAATGCCA
>JAABVY010000228.1:569-862 GCA_011777135.1 Candidatus Zixiibacteriota bacterium
CCTTTGTTCACTCTCTGTGGAAGAACGAAAAAAAATATCTGGATTGAATCCTTCAAGAGCAGATATTATCATCAGTGGTGCCGCCATTCTCCACACATTGATGAAAGATTTAAATATTAAAGAAATCCAGATTAGCGATCGTGGTTTACGTGACGGCTTAATGGAAGATTATATTTTGCGTTCGGAGCAAGCCTCAATTGTCCGAGGAATGACCGTGCGAGAACGGAGCATTCTTCAGCTTGGACGTTCATGTGGTTTCGAGGAACCGCACGCATATCAGGTGTCTAAACTGG
>JAABVY010000228.1:893-1164 GCA_011777135.1 Candidatus Zixiibacteriota bacterium
GTCTAAACTGGCGACACAACTGTTCAACAGCAGTGCCGAAATTGGCTTGCATCCATATGGCTCTTGGGAGAAAGAACTGCTGGAATACGCTGCCTTACTGCATGATATCGGTACATTTCTGTCTCATACCAATCATCAATCTCATACGTATTATCTCATTCGGAATGCAGATTTATTGGGATTTGATCACCAGGAGATCCTGATCATTGCTACCTTGGCGTATTATCATCGCAAAAAACGACCAAAATCGAAGCAAAAAGAACTCCAGATC
>JAABVY010000358.1:0-270 GCA_011777135.1 Candidatus Zixiibacteriota bacterium
GGAGCCTGATCCAGGTAAACATATGATTTCAGGGATTTGACAATCTCACCGATCCTGGATGTGCCCTGGTTAATCTCTTCCAGGAGACTGTATATTGTGTATAGCGTGGACAGCCAATGCAATACAGCTGTTAACTGTCGATCCGGGAAAGAGTTTTTCAGGTCTTCCAGATCAACCCTTTGATAACCGAGATTGACCAGAACTGGAGCGTACTCCCAGCTATTTTCAACACCATGGAGGTCCAGCCAGCTTTCTATTTCCTCCTCCAGG
>JAABVY010000358.1:369-2021 GCA_011777135.1 Candidatus Zixiibacteriota bacterium
CTGAAAATTCTTAATCGAAGCGCTGAGATGTTCTGATCCCCGCCGGGCGGCAGACGCCGGATTATTTAACTCGTGGGCAATCCCCGCCGTCAGTGTGCCCAACTGTGCCATTTTCTCGCTTTGGCGCAGGACCAGTTCCGTGCTGCGCAGACGATTGGTGATCGTGGACAGCAGTGCCCGGGCAGCTGAGGGGCTGGTATCCAAAAGATGTTCTAAATTGTCATGGCTGATGGTCAGCAACTTGCTCTCTGTTCGAACATGTCCACTGGCAAACCGGGGAGCCTGATCCAGGAGAGACATCTCACCAATCACTTCTCCGGTCCGCCGAGTTGCAAGCAAGACCATCCGGTCTCCCGATTTTTTTAGGATATCGATCTCCCCAGAAATAATTACGTACGCAGTTTTTCCAACCTCCCCCTCTGTAAAAAGAACTTCACCCGCGGGTAAAGTTTTCTCAGTGACCACCTCGCAAAGTCTTTCGAGATCTTCATCCGGCAGGTCAGCGAAAAGCGGGATCTTTTTTAAAAAGTCAAACACGAGCTACCCCCATTTAAGGAAGAATCATTATAGAAAATTTGTTTATATCCCGCGCGACTATTTGTATTCAATTGACAATTCTCAAAAGGCTTTCGCTTACGGCTGATAATCCTCACCCGACCGCTTAAATCCACTTTCATGGTTTCTACTAATTTGGAAAACTTCATTATAGTACAATTCTTACTTTTATGGTAGGATTTGGTATAATTTTCAGGCGGTCATACTTTTGTTGTTACATTCTCGTCGGAAATTATTCATTTTTATAAAACACTCAAGATCCGCAGGGAGACAGCTTTTTGAACAAGCGGTTAGAACAAGATACGATTATAGAAGATCTCTGGCGGAAATATCTCACCACGGAGAATTTTGAAGTTGAGCGTCGCCAGCGAAACTTCTTCAGATGGCTGCCCGGAAGTCCTCGATGTAAAAATTGCTATGCCCCCTTTAGCGGTACTGGGGGTATCGTAGTTAGATTACTATATGGAAAACAACCGTCAAATTTGAATCCGCAACTATGCAATATTTGCGAACAATTTGCTCGGAAATATCAAGGGGGAGCAGAAATTGAGCTGTCATTGCTCTTTGCAGACGTGCGCGGTTCAACGAATTTAGCCGAAATGATGAGCCCGATTGAGTATAGCAGGTTGATAAATCGATTTTACAACACAGCGGCTCAAGTCATGATACATTCGGATGCCCTGATCGACAAGATCATTGGCGATCAGGTTTCTGCCATGTATACACCCGGATTCGCTGGCGCTGATCATGCACGCCGCTCCCTGGAAGCTGCCCAAGAAATTTTGAGTTCCACAGGTCATAAAAACCATGGGAGCCCCTGGATTCCGCTGGGAGTGGGGATTCATACCGGTATAGCCTTTGTAGGGTCAGTTGGAGAGGAAGGCGGCACGACGGATATCACCGTACTCGGCGATGCGGCCAATACCGCCGCACGCCTGGCTTCCAGCGCACAGGTAGGCGAAATATTGATCAGCGAAGCCGCATACCTGGCTTCAGGATTGGATTTGGGAGACCTGGAAGTACGTAATCTGACACTCAAAGGTAAAAGTCAACCTGTACAAGTTCATGTCATGTCAAATTATTAATTGTAGAAAGTA
>JAABVY010000353.1 GCA_011777135.1 Candidatus Zixiibacteriota bacterium
GCATGTTATACATGCCATAGATAAAATATATATATGTCACGCCTCCCGGGCCGAACATCACGCTGTTTCGTTTGGTTAAACCAAAACGTGCATGACAGGCCGGATCATCCATACCGATATAAGCCTCAACCTCGACAATTCGTCCACTCATGCGCGGCATGTTTTTGAAGACGAAGATTTTACCGAGGAGCTCGCTGGCAACTGTGAGCGTAGGCCTTTCGTAAAAATCCCTGGGAAGTTTCGGCAATCTCAATCCTCATGCATTTTGGGAAAGGTTTCATGCACAATAAGATGCGCCATCTCGAAATCGACAGCAAGCTGATCGGGAGCATGGGCATCGCTGCCGAGTCCGCCAATCAGGACATTGGCCTGGCGCGCTTTATGCAGGAGCGGTTTGGAGGGGTACCAGTCGCCGATGCCGTGCCGAATCCCTGAAGTATTTACCTCAATCGGCAGTCCGAACTTCACCAGCTGCTCCAATGTCTCATCCAGAAATTCATAGTCAATCCTGGCCGCCTCCTCGGGAAACAGCTTATGACCGATCCGTCGATAGATGTCCAGATGTGCCAGGCTGTCAAATATTTTAATCTCGCAGGCCTGCTGGACGATTTTATAGTACTTTTCAATTAATTCGACCGGAGAATATTTGCTGAGCAGACGCTGCACATCCTCTTCAACCGTTAAAAGACCGTCATCAACGAAGTGAACCGCGCCCAGCACAAAATCGAAATTCAGATCGGCAACCATCTGCAGAAAGGAATCCTTGACTTCCGGATGGTATTCCAGCTCCACACCGCAGCGAACCGCAATCGGCACAGGGTCATCCCCATGAATAAGCTCATTGACTGCATCCTGATATATTTTCAGATTATCAGTGGTAATCGGTTCTTTCTGGCCGTTTATGATTATCTTGTTCCAGTCCTCGCTGGCAGGATTGGAGTCCACATGGGTGGTAAAAACTATCTCGGCCAGACCCAGCTCAATCGCTTTCTCGCAATATTCCCTGAGCGTTCCCTCGGCATCTATCGAAAAATCGGGATGTACGTGGTAATCTCCTACTGGATGATTGAATTCCATAGTGCTATTCCTCTATCAAGAATGGATTGAAGGTTTTTTCCTGAAGTACTGATGTTTTCGGGCCATGCCCCGGATAGATTATATAATGATCTCCCAGGGGCAGGATCTTGGTTTTTATGGCATTGATGATCGTGTCATAATTTCCGCCGGGAAGGTCCACCCGTCCGATCGATCCCGCAAAGATCAGGTCGCCGCTGATCACGAAGCCCTCCCCCACAAAACTGATTCCTCCCAGGGTATGGCCCGGCGTTTCAATAACCGTGAGTTTATGCTCTCCCACACTTACAGTATCACCCTCAGACAGCAGGACATCAGCCTCACGCAGTTCGATCGATATACCCAGATTCTGCGAGAGATTGCTCGAAGCATCCCCGAGCATTGGAGCATCGGCCCTGCCAACCGCAATTTCGACCCCCAGTCTTTTCCGGATATATTCAACCGCCCCGATGTGATCACCATGTCCATGCGTAAGAATTATCTGGTCGATTTTAAGGCCCAGATCATCCACCCGATGAAGAATATGCGAGCCTTCATCGCCGGGATCGACAATTATCCCCTTTTGGGATTCAGCGTCATACACCAGATAACAATTAACTTCCATCATGCCGACCGGAAGCTGCTCGACGATTATGCCGTTAAACTTATCAACCATAAGGCACTATTATAGAATCAAACGGATATGATGTCAAACAGATTTGACGGTTTGAATAAGCGTCTCAGCTGGACTTAGGCAGATTGCCCTTTAGAAAATCGAGCAGTACTGTGTTGAAATCTTCGGGGCTTTCCTCATGCGGGAGGTGTCCGGCTTCGGGAATCATCACATACTGAGAATTCGGCATCTTATTTGCAAAATTCTCGGCCATAATTTTTGGAAGTACGGGATCTTTCTCACCCCAGATAATCAAAGTGGGCACCTTGATATCCTCAATCCCGTCCACGCTGAAATCACCATTGGCCTGCAGGATTTTATGCGTACATGCCGGCACATCCTCACGGACCGCAAGCTCCGCGATCTTCTCGCGCTCATCAGCAGAAACAGCTGAGGGATCATTGAACTGGCTCAGGTAAAGCCTCAGGACCATATCCTTGTCATTAACATTGCCCCTGACCGGCAGCCCCCGTACCGAACCCGATCGTCCCGCTTCCATACCAAGCGCATCGATCAAAACCAGCTTCTCCACCATATCCGGAAACATGGTCGTAAACTTCAGGGCGATCGCACCGCTTCCGGAGACCCCTCCGATCGACAGCTTCGTGACTTTCAGCTTATCAAGAAACTGCTTCAGATGCTCGGCAAAGGACTTCAGTGTGAAATCAAAATCATCCGGCTTGGTAGAGTATCCACAGCCCAGTAAATCCGGCATAATTACTTTGTATTTGTCAGACAGCGGACCATAGACATGACGGAATGAATAGGCGGTATTCAAAAGGCTGTGCAAAAGAAGCAGGACTTTGCCGCGACCCTTTTGATAATAGCCTATCTTGTAACGGCCGATTTTGGTTTCTTTTTGAATATTCTCCATACTTCCGCCCTAATTTAAGGTATATTTATATAAGATCAATGAAAAAGTCATTTTTTTTGTAAAATTGACAGGATGACTGTATTAAGATATATTTCAGTATGGCTAATCTGTACCCGGAACATCTGATCGAAGAGATAAAACAGGTCAACGATATAGTCGAGGTTCTCTCGGATTTTCTGAAGCTCAAGAAGCGCGGGGCCAATTATCTTGCGCTCTGCCCTTTCCATAACGAGAAAACTCCCTCATTCTC
>JAABVY010000037.1:0-186 GCA_011777135.1 Candidatus Zixiibacteriota bacterium
AATTTTTAATCCCATAATTCAAATTCCGGCCAGACTTCCGGTCGATCATCGATTAGTTTGGCCAATTCTTGAGCAAGTTCTCCTGCTTGCCTTGCTTTCTCGACCAGCCCACTGTCATGATAAAGCTGTTGAGCGCGATAGGCCCAGCCCAAAGTCCGTTCCCTGTTTTCTCGGCAGGCGGCTAAT
>JAABVY010000037.1:353-542 GCA_011777135.1 Candidatus Zixiibacteriota bacterium
ACGCAAGGCCGTATCATAATCATTGGCCGCCAGGGCCAACCCGGCATGGGCGTGATATAGAAGGGCTAAACTCCGGTCTCGCGACCGTTTTGACCATTGCACTACTTCGGCCGTCTTTTCGAGAAGATGTTCAGCTTCTGAGATAAGAACGGCCGCTTTATCCAATTGACCGCGCTTGGTAAATAATAT
>JAABVY010000037.1:591-907 GCA_011777135.1 Candidatus Zixiibacteriota bacterium
GCTTAAAATACGCATTGGCCTCTTCCCATTTCCCTTCTTCCAGCGATACCCAGCCCAACTCCGAAAGAATGCGGCTTTCAACATGCCGATCACCCGTTTTTCGAGCCACATTCAAACATTTCTCATCAAACCTGCGATAAGTTGACCAATCACTCAAGCGCCACAGGGAACTGCTCACCACCCGCCACAACGGTTGTAACAATTGCCAATCAGCCTTCTTACAAGCGATCCGAGCGGCTTTCATTAGCTGTGGTAATTCAGGTTCTATATGTTGGTGCTTGTTATGATTTCTGCTGGCAATATCCGCATAATAAGC
>JAABVY010000037.1:970-1124 GCA_011777135.1 Candidatus Zixiibacteriota bacterium
GCAATATCCGAATAATAAGCGGCAAAAATGGCGTTTATTTCGTCTTTGCGGGAATGATTATCCAGATACTGAACAGCATATTCATAAATAAGCGGATGTAAATGAAATTGATTCTGATTAGTCTGCCACTCGATCAGGGATAAATTAGCTAAAT
>JAABVY010000263.1 GCA_011777135.1 Candidatus Zixiibacteriota bacterium
TCATTGCCAGATATGCGACTTTACTGGCATCTTCTTTATCATTGTCCAGCATCCAGGCAGCTTCCCAGACCAGGAGGCGGATGGCCTCGATCTCAGTAGCCATTTCAGCCAGCATGAACGCGATCGCCTGCTTCTGCGCCACCTTGACACCAAAAACGTCACGGTCTTTTGCGTATTCCATCGAATATTCAAAAGCGGCTCGAGAGACACCAACCGCCATGGCAGCCATGGCAACGCGGGTAGAATCCATGATGGGTGCAAGGTTATGACCTTNNAGAGAGGCAGTGCATTCAGTCCCAGCAGTTTCTGTCGCTCTCCGACCTCGACGCCGGGTGAATCCTTCCCGATGATAAAACCCTGAGTATCACCTTCGAAATTCGCATACACAATCATTGCTTCGGCTTCATTGGCGTATGGGACATAAACCTTTTCCCCATTGAGAATATATCCAGAGCCATTTTTTACAGCAGTTGTTTTCAAAGAACCTGGGTCAAAATCAAAATCCATCTCCATTAATGCTGCGGTATAGGCTTTCCACTCTGCTTCGATGACTGAAGGTATGTATTTCTGTTTCTGTTCTTCTGTCCCTGAAATCAAAATTGGCGTAGTGAACAGNNGTAGTGAACAGTCCTGGGGTAAGTACCGCAAGCGCACCAGATAAGTCTCCGTAAGCAAGCTCTTCCGCAGCCAGAGCACCCGTTACGGTTGACCGTTCCCCGAATCCCTCAAATTCCTCGGGGATTGATGCCTGCAAATATCCCAATTCCCAGCCTTTCTCGATCAGATCGAAGGGTAACTGCCCTTCTTCGTCAGCGTCACGTGCCGCTTCACGCAAATCGGTGATCGCATACCGTTTTATGGCATCGATCAACATCTTTTGTTCATCTGTTGGTGCAAAAGAATACATCCGATCCTCCTTCCAAAAAAATATTTTTTACAATCGATAGTATTTCCACGGGATCGCACTTTGTGATTGGTCGATTTCTTCGTAATTTGCGATCCCAAGTTGACCTCTCTGACACAGATATTCCACATGGGCTCCTGCTTCTTCCAG
>JAABVY010000034.1:0-851 GCA_011777135.1 Candidatus Zixiibacteriota bacterium
TTCTCATAAGCCTTTTCCACAGCCTCCCTGGTCGGCATAATGCCGACCTGAGAACCATCAGTATCAATTACACGCACCTGTGGTGCGCGAATCCGGGAATTAACACGAATAGTTTCCTGTTTTTTTATCTTTCCTCCTCGTCCTTTCATTAACCTTCTTGTTTCATTTTCGGGTACTTATTTTCAATCTCTTCTTTCATCCTGGAGATAATTTCCTCCAGATTCATTGACCCGAGGTCAATCTGGCCGTAATGACGCACAGAGACCTTTTCCTGGTCGACTTCCTTCTGCCCTATTACAAACATATAGGGAGTCTTGGATGTTTCCGCCTCACGAATTTTGAAGCCGATCTTCTCAGATCTTAAGTCAAGCTCACAGCGGATATCATGCTTCTTTAATTCCTCTGCAATCTTTTTGGCATAATCATTTTGATTATCTGTGATGGTCATAATCTTGACCTGCACAGGAGCCAGCCAGAGAGGAAATGCTCCGCCGTAATTTTCTATCAATACACCGAAGAACCGTTCCAGCGATCCCAGGATCGCCCGGTGGACCATATAGGGCCTCTTCTGGGTATTATCTTTGTCAATATAATAAATTCCGAAGCGATCCGGTAGATTAAAATCAAATTGAATTGTAGAACATTGCCATAATCTTCCGATCGTGTCCTTAATTTTTATGTCGATCTTGGGGCCATAAAAGGCTCCGCCGCCTTCGTCCATGTCGTACTCCAGTTCAAGCTCAGCAAGAGCCTTTGCCAGCGAATCCTGGGCGGTCTCCCATCTGTCGGGTTCGCCGACATATTTCTCGGGCCGGGTCGAAAGATAAATCTGGTAGTCCTGGAAACCAAAC
>JAABVY010000034.1:932-2438 GCA_011777135.1 Candidatus Zixiibacteriota bacterium
TTTGATCGGAAGATCGCGGTAAGACCTGATTTCGCTCCTGTAGATCTCGATATGGAAGGGACAGTTCATGGGCTTGATCTGGTAAAGGTCACCCTCAACCTCATTGGGCTGAAACATATTTTCAGCGTAAAAGCCGGTATGACCTGAAATCTGCCACAGCTTCAGACGGGCAATGTGAGGGGTGTAGACAAGCTGAAATCCATTATCTATATGCTCCTTCTTCCAGTGTTCCTCGATGATATTGCGGATAATGGCCCCTTTGGGATGCCATAATACCAGGCCGCTTCCGATATTCTCGTTGATCGAGAATAAATCAAGCTCTCTTCCCAGCTTCCTGTGATCGCGCTTTTTGGCCTCCTCCAGCATATTGAGATATTCATCGAGCTGCTTTTTGGATGGATAGGAAACGCCGTAAATTCNNATATTGAGATATTCATCGAGCTGCTTTTTGGATGGATAGGAAACGCCGTATATCCGCTGCAGCATTTTATTGCGCTCATCCCCCCGCCAGTATGCCCCGGAGGCGCTTAATAACTTGAATGCCTTGACCTTACCTGTTGACGGCAGATGCGGTCCGCGACACAGATCGGTAAACGAATCCTGCTGATAGAGAGTGACAGTGTCATCCTCGATCTCATCCAGGATCTCTTCCTTGTAGATCGCATCTTTTTCCTCATAATATTTCTTGGCCTCTTCCAGGGGGAGCTCGACCCTCTTGAAGGGATGATCCTCCTTGATGATTTCGGCCATGCGATCCTCGATCTTCTCTATATCTTCGTCTGAAAACGGCTTCTCGACATCAAAATCATAGTACCAGCCTTCATCGATGGGCGGTCCTATGGCAAGTTTGGCATTTGGAAAGAGATCGGTCACCGCCTGGGCCATTATATGGGAACTGGAATGCCAGAAGACCTCACGTCCCTCACGATCCTCGAAGGTCAGTAATTTCAGTTCGGTATCCTCATTTATGGGATCATTCACGTTTATGATCGAGCCGTTGACCCTGGCAGCAAGCACTTTTTTCGCCAGTCCCTTTGAGATTTTTTCGGCTATTTCCATAGGGGTTATCCCGGCCTTATATTCGCTTACAGAACCGTCAGGAAATTTTATTTTAACGCTGCTCATTTGATTCCTTAGAATTAAAAAAACCCTCAAATTGGGGTTAAATGGTGGGCGATACTGGACTCGAACCAGTGACCTCTTGCATGTCAAGCAAGCACTCTAACCAACTGAGCTAATCGCCCTTCTATTCACCAAGCCTGTTAATTTAAGCTGGACAACCATTTTGTCAAGCAAAAAGGGAGTTTCTGAGTCCTTTTGAATTAATTTCGATCTTCCTGCATATTTTACGCAAGATATTGGCATATATATAGATTTCTATCGGAAAAATTACGGAAAATATGATGGAAACCGGGTCGCCAGGAGGGATTCTCTGCGTTTTATAGGAGCTTTATAATTAATGGCAGAAACTGGATTTAAGTCTGTTCCGATCCCAGGATTTGGAAC
>JAABVY010000168.1:0-195 GCA_011777135.1 Candidatus Zixiibacteriota bacterium
ATAAAGGACCTGCCTGCCGTGATCGATCAGCATGATCCGTTCACACATCTCCTCCACCTGGTTCATTTGATGGGTGCTCATAATGATCGCCGCCCCTCGATCGCGCATCCGGTAGAGCAGGTTTTTGATGATGCGCGTGTTGATTGGATCCAGCCCAGAAAACGGCTCATCGATGATGATGAGATCTGGCTCGTG
>JAABVY010000168.1:291-1379 GCA_011777135.1 Candidatus Zixiibacteriota bacterium
CCTGGCGTGAGAGACCTTTGAGCTGACCGAGATACACCAGGATATCGATCAGTTTCATATCATCGTACAGGCCGCGTTCTTCTGGAAGATAGCCGATGCGGCTTTTTTTCGCCTCGGACATAGGTCCGCCCAGCACATTGATCTCTCCACTGTCCGGTTTGATGATATCCAGGATCATCCGAATAGACGTCGTTTTTCCGGCGCCATTCGGACCCAGCAGACCAAAGATCTCCCCCGGTCTCAATTCGAAAGATACATCATCAACTGCCTGGACGACAGCAAATTTCTTTGAGATGTTATGAACTTCTAAAGCAAGGTTGGGATTTGCCATATTATTTCCTTTCAACGTTGTCCCAATTTCCTGACTTCCTGTGTCTGAGATTTCGAACATCAAATATATAATGAGTAGATTCCATTCCACATTAACATCAATACTGTACCGAATTGTATCAGTTCTTCAATCCTGATTCCCTGGTCAATCGGACAGGTCTCGACTGCCAATCGACCAGTTTCCATAGAAAAAGCAGTAAAAAAATTTTCGTCACGGGACATCATATAATACGATCTATATTGGACTTATTACATAAATCCATTTGCTGTCAGGTTAACCCATGACAAGCTGAAGGAGGAAAAAATGATAGTAAAGGAACTGGCAATATTCACCGATAACGTCCAAACGATGACAGATTTTTATGCCAGTTTGGTCGGGTCTGAACCGGCTGCCAGGTCAGAGGATATGGCGATATTCCAGGTCGGTGAAATAAAAATCCTGATTCACAAAACATACACCTCCGGGGAGGGTGAACTTCCTCCCGAAAACCACACCGGATTCCAGGTTAAGGATCTCGATGCCGCCTGCAAGAGATTGATCGAGCGTGGACTGGTCATCGAACGGCATCCTCAGGATTACCCCTGGGGTCGTTCAGCGTACCTGCGCGATCCAGCCGGTCATCAGATCGAAATCATGCAAGAGGAAAAATAAAAACAGGTAGTTCAGCAAACAAGTGCATAAGCCAAACTACCTGATGGAAATCTATTCGATTTTAAAAGATCAGATTGGAACTTCGCAGTTCAACCTTTCCAATTCT
>JAABVY010000090.1:0-350 GCA_011777135.1 Candidatus Zixiibacteriota bacterium
ACCGGCCCTCATCATCCTCGCCCGTGCGGTCGCAGTCGATCACGGGCATGCTACATTGAATGTTAAAGATCTTCTGTAGCATTAAGATGTGAGGGGATCCGGTCAATTTACGTACGACTTTTTTCTTTTTCGTACTCCGCTTCGATTTCTTCTTCAGTTTCGCCATTCTCAATTCTCCGTAAAATTAAATAGGTTCTGAGGTCTTCCCGGTTGCCGGTCTTGCGAGCCGTCTCACAGGCGTGATATTTGAACGCATCCAAGCAGCCCTCGCAAATCTTTTCTCCCTGATACTCCTTCAGCTTGATCAGGGAACAATAATGTGCGATGCAGTAGAAGCACTGCTGTACACA
>JAABVY010000090.1:381-721 GCA_011777135.1 Candidatus Zixiibacteriota bacterium
TTACAAGCTTGATAATAATACAGATCAGGACGATGAGTGTCAACCAGCAGCAGCAGTCAATCATCTCCACGTAATCTCGGAACGGTTTGCGCTTTTGCATTATACGATCTCCTTAATTGTCTTACCGATTGTCGGATGGGAGTTGACCGACTTCTGGATGATCAACCTGACCTTGGTGTTAATGATGTCAAGGTAGATCCCGGCGACCCGGTCCTGATCCCAGCCCCTTCTGTTCTCTTTCGCCCACCGCAGAGCGAAGTCACGACAGTTTTGTGAATTGATTAGCTCTCGTGGCATATACTTTCCTTTCATAAAAAGCCCCGGGCTATCCTGTTAACTT
>JAABVY010000090.1:797-961 GCA_011777135.1 Candidatus Zixiibacteriota bacterium
CTTCGAGATACTCCTGTGCTTCCCTGCACGAACGAAAATCACCAATCCAGTCGCATCCTCCATCCGGGAGGAATTCTTTGTAACGCACGAACAATCTAAAGCTGCGGAACTCAAGGCCGAAGTATGTGCCGCGCCTCCATACGCCTATGTATTGGACTCCGTTA
>JAABVY010000090.1:1075-1356 GCA_011777135.1 Candidatus Zixiibacteriota bacterium
AGGATTCTTCTGAGGAGAAGGAGCCGGTGGGTCTTGGTTGTTGATAGAATTAATTGTAACATATTGATTAGCATCGCCCTTATATTATCGTCATACTGAAAACCTGTCAAGAAAAAAATCCGAAAATAGCACATGAAACTTTCTAATGATAAAGCCGGAACATGGATAAATAATATTAATGATGGCATACAGGGCCGCAGGAACTAAGGAATACGGCCCTGTACGGTAGAGATACAATCTATTTCGGC
Source organism: Candidatus Zixiibacteriota bacterium (assembly GCA_011777135.1). GTDB lineage: Bacteria > Zixibacteria > MSB-5A5 > JAABVY01 > JAABVY01 > JAABVY01. The sequence goes on from JAABVY010000090.1 coordinate 1,324, forward strand.
ATTCGGCCTTCTCCTTTCTGCCCTGCTGGGCTA
>JAABVY010000303.1:0-5082 GCA_011777135.1 Candidatus Zixiibacteriota bacterium
CAGTATTGATTTCCGCGGGATTTTGCTGAAGCACCTCTAATCCTCTTTGAGTGATGCGAAAATAGCCTCGTCTGGTATTCTCCAAAAGCCCAGCTTTAGCCATATAAGTTCTAGCCCAGCCAGCTCTATTGTCAAAGACAGCTTGTTTTCCGCTTGGCAGCAATTCCTTTCTTTCTCCTTCGGAAATGTGCAAGGTTTCTGCCAATTTATCAATCGCTTCGCGTATATAATGCTCCTTTTCATCACTTGCAAGCTTCAGTAGTGGTAGCATTAGTTCATAATATTTTGGTAAAGCCATCGGTATTCCTCCCGATTCAATCGAAATAATATGTGGATCGCAGTCCAATATATATAATTATTGCTTTTTAGAAAATTCTTTTTTCTGTGAAGATATTTATTTTGTTGAATGTGGACGCTGTTAGAATTCTATTCTAGTCCCTGGTACTTGGTACCCCACATGCAATGTGGGTTTGGCCGGGCATCCTGCTATGTTTCTCTTAAATGCAAACTCACGACATAGGTAACAAAATTCCCACAACCACGCGGAGCACGAGGACGTACTCCGCGCACTAACTCAAAAAACGCGGTGCCTGGGATATAAGCCGCGCACGAACTATAACAGGCCGGGTGGCGCAACATTTAAGGCAGGTTTCTAATCCAATCAAAAAAAGTATATTATTAATCAGAACAGCCGATATAAAAATAGGTCTATGATTCCAAAAATCGATGCCGCCAAGGAGATTACAATGCTTGTATGGTGTATGATTCTATTTGCCCTGGGTGTTACCGCATTGCTCGACAGCATATTCAACTATGGACAGGTCTTCCGCAGTGCCAACGCTGTAATGTTCATGCTCGTTTCGCTGGGGCTCTTGTTCAGGGTAATGATCAAAAAGAGAGCCAGCCAGACCGAAAAAATGGAAGAGGAAATTGTGTCCCTGAGAGAACGTCTGGAGGAAACACAACAGGCCCTGACCAAGCTCGCAAAATCGACCCCGGTCTAAGAGGAGTATCACTCAGTACCAGAAATTAAGCCCGTCATTTCCCGGCGGGTTTTTTTATCAGCCATATCAATCGGCATCCGACTGGCTGTATCCGCCAAAGCTCGAACCGGCGAAATCCTCCCGCACCGGATGGAACACATCGATCACCTTAACCTCGGTCTTCGCCCGCCCTGAATGAACGATGTTGGGCGGCAGAACCATAGCCTTACCCGCCGTCAGACTGAACTTCTCGCCATCGACCGTGAGTTCCAGTTCACCCTCGATGACATTAACCACCTGCTCATGGTAATGTGAATGCTCCGGAACGATCGCGCCCTTATCCAGCTTGACATGCATGACGGTCATCGTACCAGCAGTTACCGCCTTGCCGACAATCCCATCCGCAATAACGATCCTGGGAAGTTCCTCGAGAATAACCAATCCCATAATATCCTCCTCAAAACCAATGAATACTAATAAACAATACGTTTCCGCAGCGCCAGAGTTTTCATTCTTGTAATGATATACCGTATTCTGGACGTAGAATTCGGATATCTGCTTAAAAAATATGGACTTATGGGAACCATTAGGCCACGATTTCAATTACAAGAGTAAAACACGGGCGGTAATCAGCATCAATCGCCCGCTTTTTTGTTCACCATTTAAAACAGGAGAGAATATGTCCACTAAAGAGAAAACTTATCCAAATGGCGTAAATGTCGAACAGCTCGCCGAGACTGTCAACGCAATCAAGGATAATCCGGAACTGGCACAGTTCAATTTCCGCGCCTCGACCAAATGGCTGGGGGGCGGTCATTCCCGCACCACGATAAAGGGCTTTTACGGCGCGGGACAGGAGGACGACTCCCGAACTAACGAGTTTGTTTTGGATGGGGATGAGCCGCCCGTATTGCTCGGCTCCGATAATGCACCCAATGCAGTCGAATCAGTGCTCCAGGCCCTGGCATCTTGTCTAACGGTAGGATTCTCCTACAATGCCGCGGCTCAGGGCATCAATGTCAAAAATCTTGAGTTCGATCTCGAGGGCAAAATCGATCTGCATGGTTTCCTTGGGCTTTCGGATAAGATTCGTCCGGGCTACAAGGATATCAGTCTGAAATATCGCGTGGATTGTGATGCTCCGCCGGAAAAGGTTGAGGAACTCTGGGCGCATGTCAAGAAGACCTCGCCAGTGCTGGATATGCTGTCTAACCCGGTACCGGTTACCATTTCGAACGGCCGCTAATCACGCTGGCTCTCCAATATCTGACGAACAGAATTGCGCAGGGTCACACCTCGACAAGTCGAGGCAAGACCCTGCGCTACATATAATTCTTGATTTTTGATGGCAGGAACGGATCCCGCCATCGCAATACTATTCTTCTGTCTTGGTTAATTTTGTGGATTTTGGGAAGATCGTTATGTCCTGGTACTGGACATAATCCCTGGATGAAGTCACCATGATAATAGCATCGGCCACATCATCAGGCTCGACCATCTTACGGCGGTCGTCGGAATCCGGATCGATATCCTTGCCCATTGTGTTCATGGCGTGCGGCATGACATTGGTGACACGAATATTATACGGTTTGAGCTCGGCTTTTAAACTGTCGCCGAAACGAGCAAGAGCAGCCTTGGAGGCGCAATAGGCCGAGAGCTTTTCCATGCCCAGCTTGGAGCCGATCGAGCAGATGTTTATAATCTGCCCCGACTTCTGCTTCTTCATCTGCGCCACAGCATGGCGGGTGACCAGAAATGCGCCCTTGACATTGACATTAAATGTCAACTCGAAATCTTTAACATCCATCTGATCAATTTCACCGCCTTTGAAGACCCCGGCATTATTTATGAGAATATCTATCTGTCCGAATTCCTGGATTGCACTGTCAACAAGTTTTTTGGCCTGACTGTCGTCCGTAATATCTGCCGCAACCTTTATGAACTGCTCGGAGACCTGCTTCAAATCATCAGCAGCGTGATCGAGCTCATCCGATTTCTGGCCGGTTATTATTACTCTCGCGCCCTCCTCAAGATAACGTCTGGCAATGGTCTTGCCCAGTCCGCGGCTGGAGCCGGTTACCAGAACAACTCTCTCTTTAAGTTGGTCTGACATCAGGCATCAACCTCACTTTTGATCTCTTCAGGGTCTTTCTTACGAGCGATTTCGCGGGCTTTATCATCGTTCAATCGTTCGGCCCGAAGATTGCGGACGATCTGGGCGTAGGCATTATGATTATGAATCGATTCCTGATTTTCCGATTCGACGCTGAACCAGTCGACACGCTCATCATCCTGAAGCTTTTCGGTGATATTCCTGACCACATCCTCAACAAAGGCTGGATTGTCATAGGCTTCCTCAGTGACATACTTCTCATCCTCGCGTTTGAGAAGAGGGAAGAGTTCGCATGAAGCAGAGTGCTCGACGATATGAATCAGCTCTTCCAGCCAGATAAACTGGTTAACGCGGACTTTGAGAGTCACCACCGAGCGCTGGTTGTGCGCGCCGCGTTCAGAAATTTCTTTCGAGCAGGGACACAGTGTGGTCACGGGAACCTCGACTGTAATGGTGGGCTTAATATCAGCCGAGCCATTGGCCACAGCCTCGATTGTGCAATTGTAATCGAGCAATGCACTCTGCCCGGAGACCGGGGCTTTCTTCTCGATAAAATAGGGAAAGGTCAGTTCCAGGTGAGCTGTTTTGGCTTTCAGCCTGGTTTTGATCTCATCCAGAATGCCTTTTATATTCTTAATATCGATTTCCTGGTGATGTTCGGTCAGGACCTCGACAAAGCGGGACATATGCGTCCCCTTGAATTCACGTGGCAGGTCGACATAGAGATTTACTCTTGCAATTGTATGTTGAACATCCTTGCGTTTATCCCGCAGGGTAATCGGGTATTTGATGTTCTTTATACCGACCCGGTCGATACTGATATTACGGTTATCTTTTCTGTTCTGCACATCTATCATTTAGCCATCTCCTCTTTCAGCAATTGCAATGTTGTTCTCGGTCTCAAACAGCTTTATACGCTGCAGAGTTCCATCAGGAAGTTTGGAATCCAGCACCTCGAAAATTCGCCTGGCGAGATTCTCAGCCGTGGGAATAATGTCCATGGTGAAATCAACATCAACGCTGAAGTTTCTGTGATCACATTTCGAGATTATATGCTCATTGATTATCTTTTTTAATTCCTTGAGGTTCATAATCATACCAGTAGCGGGATCGAGCTCGCCGGTGACCGTAACCTCAAGTATATAATTGTGGCCATGACCGTTGGGATTGGAGCAGGGTCCGAATATGCGGACATTCTCCTCATCGGTGAAATCCGGATTATAGAGACGGTGCCCGGCCGTGAAATGTGTTTTACGTGTTATCGATACCTTCATCTTCAATGTCCTGTTATTTTTCGCGATGTTTTCCCGGCCAGCCTGAATTTGTAAATCATGATCCGCCCGGCCATCAACGCGAAAAAGTATATATTAAATAATACAGTTATAATGAATAAAGCAAGCGCCGGGTTTCCGAAAATGAAACACAAACAAAAAACAAATATGTGCGTCCCGAAGCACAAAAGTGAATTCAATGTGAGAAATGTCTTATCACGATACCATCTATTTGGATCAAATTCCGGATAGACGTTCAGAATTGAAATCGAAATGTTGTCGATCTGTTTTATGAGCATATCCTGCCAGCCGTACAACGCCCTGTATAACAGTCTCAAAATTTTTACTGCCCGAGTATCCCTTTCATCCTGTTTCTTTTCTTCCAGCCGGGCGCCGAGAGGTTGCTCAATGCTTTCGGCATACTTAAGCTGGTAATAGTTGAAATAGGAACATTGAATAAAGAGGCTGAACCAGGTCAAAACACCGAGGATGATATAAAGGCTGCTGTCAATAGATGTATAAGATCTAATTGCAATAACAGTTATCAATACTGTCAGTACCAGCATATCACCCAGAGAGTCCATAAAACGTCCAAGCCGCGATGTCATACCCCTGAGGCGTGCAAGGGAGCCGTCGGAGGCATCGCAGACATCGCGTAGATGCAGGAGTATCGCCGCGATGATCAGTTTATTATACCACAGGAATGCGCTCGATG
>JAABVY010000303.1:5161-6697 GCA_011777135.1 Candidatus Zixiibacteriota bacterium
GTGCGGATTCATCAGATGCAAGATATAATATGACCCGAGCCACATCTTGAGGGTCAAGTGGAGCATTTGCGCCGGGCCCGAATGCCCTCTGAAACATTTCCGTGTCCACCCCGCTCGGGGAGACCTGGTTTACACGGATATTCTTTTCTTTCAATTCGACATCCAGAATTTCGGTCAGGCCCCAAAGCCCGTATTTGGAGATATCATAGGGGCCGAAACCCTCAAATTTTTGAAGCCCGAAGCATCCGGAAAGGGATGAAACATTTACAATGGTTCCTCTGCCAGCTTTCAGGAGCAAGGGTATGGCGTGTTTGCAGATCAGGAATGGGGCCTTGAGATTGATGGATAGCACTTTATCGAAGTCAGATTCTTCGAACTGGTCAATTCTGCCGCGTTCAAATGTCCCGGCGGCATTAACCACAATGTCAAGATGTTCAGCGGTATCTGAGATGAATTCGAAAAGCCCCTGAATATCGGAGGGTTTTTCCAGGTCGGCCTGCATGATATGAATCCTTGCGCCCTTCTTCTCAAGTCTGGATTTGAGTTCCTCCAGTTTTCCGAGAGATCTTGCCGGGCAGAATACTTCGGCGCCATGTTCAGCGAAGAGTTCGACAGTTGCTCTGCCAACACCCCGGCTTGCACCGGTTACTAGTGCAATTTTATTTTCCAGCTTGCCCGCCATGATTCATGTAAGTAACAGTATAAGAAGCAATAAGCAAGTGAAAAATAGTGATTATAGCCGGGCAAATATATGCTTAATAGTCCTGTGTGTAAAGTGTAATTGCAATTATACTCCCGGAAGAACATTCAAATGAATAGATCTCCTGCCAGTCCAGACTGCTCTCCCAGCGGTAATTCAAGCCGCTTATGTAATCGCAGGTGTTCAGGCCGCTGACCTGAGCTGTTATCGTCTCATCAAAATAACTCCCGCTCAGATTTCCGCCGGATATATCCCAGTGTTCCCAATCAAAAGAGGCATCATCGACAGTAGCAGAAGCGTCGAAATACAATATCTGGTAGGTTTCCGGGTCGAATGTCAGTGTCATGGTACCAGCAGGTATAGCGCCGTTATCATGCACCATATCGATATCGCCCTCGAATGTATTTCCTGTGGTAGTTCCGGTTGCAATCCAGATGAGATCATAATCGTATATCGGGTAGGAATTTTCACCCGAGTCTCGGAAATAGGCATCTACTATAACATTTATGACGACTCGAGCAATATTTATGCTCGGCGCTTCTTTAACCTCAATATGCAAATAATAATCATATTCTGTGGGATCATTCAAACTCTCGGCGATACAATTGACCGCAACAGCATAAATATCCCAGCCATCCTGCTGGAGTCCCAGAATGCTATCCACAATGACACTGGAACCGTCCCCGATGCACTCAACTACTGTACCCTTTCTTTTGAATACAATCAGATGCATGCTGTCGGCCAGCATGCTCTTATCATATACCGTAATGTGCAGCTGATCACCCTCTGCGAAATCCGGATTATTTAGCACGAATTTGAATATTTTGGATTCGAGG
>JAABVY010000147.1:0-360 GCA_011777135.1 Candidatus Zixiibacteriota bacterium
TCCGAAGACTCTGAAGGATATTCTTGAAAAGGCCGGGATGCAGAATATCACAGTTGTTCCCCGCACAGGCGACAAGTCTGTAGCCATCCAGGAAAGTAAGCTGTTTCTGCCTAAATGTTACATATCGACTTCCTGTGATCGGCAGCCGGACTGGAGCGATGAAGAGCCTGAAGACTACAAGGGCGGTCTTCTTTGCTTGCAGAATTTTCGTAGAAAATGGGATGAAAAGCTCGGTACATGGAAAAACACTCCGGTCCATGATTGGGCGCAGCACGGTTATGATGCGTTCGAGACGCTTGCGCGCGGATGGGGAAAGCACGGCGGGGTGAACTCTGTCAGGCCTGAAAATGATTACTCGAA
>JAABVY010000147.1:379-2076 GCA_011777135.1 Candidatus Zixiibacteriota bacterium
ACTCGAAGGTGCGCCTGAATATTTCTGTCTGTTGATCTGATATACCTGATACTATGTTTGATGCCGAAAAGAAAAAATCAAAAAAAGCTGATAAAGCGACCGGCGGCGCGGTCGGAATATCTGTGAAAGAGCACAGGGAAATCCTTGAGCAGATAGACAATCAGGATACCGGCTGGCGCAGGGAGCGTGACAAGGATGAGGATTATATCCATTTCAGGCAGCGCAGTTCCGANNCCTATCGACAATTTCATCGGGAAGGCTGTAAGAGACTCTGTCTCGACCATTGTCACGAACAAAAAAGATGCTCGTCTGCTTGCGAATCCGACTGTTTCTCCTGATCTTGCGTCGGCGATAAGCGAAAAACTGGCCGTTGCCGAAGATGAATCGTTTTGCGACAGGCAGTGTTTCGGGATAGCGGCAAAACAGGCCGGGGTCGGTCTCGGGTGGTTGGAGGTGTACAGGAACAGTAATCTTCTTGAAACGCCTTACAAGATTTCCGAGGCCCCGAGAAATGAATTGTTCAGGGATGAGACAGTCCCGATCTCTGAGTGGTATGACGGTCAATGGATGTATCAGAGAAAATATATCCATTGGAAGGTTGCAGCTGCGATGTGGCCGGGCAAGGCGAAGCAGATCAAAGCACTTTTCAAGTCTGAAGATACTTTTGACTGGCAGCCGCCTGAAGGAGGATATTCAACCGGCCTGCAATCATCTCTCGATGATCATGAATTCTGGACACAGGAAGAGAGACGCTGGCTTGACAGCGACAAAGGTCTGATAAACATCGGCGTTGCTCACGTAAAGTCGGTGAAGCCGGGGCTCGTGCTTGTTTCTCCGCAGTACGGCTCGATGGTCTTTGACAGGAAAAATAAGCACCATGTGAGAATAGCGACTGACAAGAACTCGAAAATTGTTAAGGCTCCGGTAACTGAGATGACAAGAAACTGGTTCGCCGGTCCTTTGAAACTCGGGTCTGAAGTTGTGAAGAGCGGCAAGTTTCCGTATGTTCCGTTTTATTATTTTATTGACGGTCGTACAGGTCATCCGTATGGGATATCACGATTTCTGATGTCTCTCCAGGATGAGCACAACGCGAGGAACGCCAACGACCTGTGGAATCTCGGCTCTATGCGGATCAAGATGACCAACGGCGCGGTCGATATGCCGATAGAGGAGTATGTCTCTATGGTGTCCATGCCCGGTGCTGTTATTCCGCTCAACCTTGAGCACATGAATAACGGCGGGCTGTATGAAGAGAAAAGGGAGTATGAACTTTCCGAGGAGCAATACAAGCGGAATGTCGATCTCAGACAGGCGATGCGCGAAGCCGCCGGTACGGATGATGCGAAACAGGGGCATCAGGGCACCCCTGAAAATCTTGATTATATTGCTCCGGGGAAGTCTTTGNNCTTTGAATTTTCAAGGATGGCTGTTATCGACCGGCTGCTCGACCTCGTTCTGGAGGATTCTCTTGAAGCTGAAGAGGTGGCGATTCCGGCGAAGATGATGACTGAAGAGCGTACCGTCCTTCTGAATCACCCGCTGGATGACGGAACGATTCAGAACGATGTCATGATGTTTCGCGGTAAAGTTCGCCTTGATGATATCCCGAGTTCTCCTGAACGGACACGTCAGGAACTGGTTTCCCTGTCCGAGGTCGCCAAGAGCGTTAAGCATGAAGGGATCCAGAACAAGAT
>JAABVY010000106.1 GCA_011777135.1 Candidatus Zixiibacteriota bacterium
AAAACATCTCCAGCCGGATTCCGGCAAAACCGATTCAATAAATCGAGTCTCATATAACAAGAAGGAAATCAGAAGGGTGATCTAACTATGAAGATCAGCCTTACTTATAGAAGCTTGAAGGCAAAGATCTTCCAGCCCTCATCGGTTCTCTTTAAACCCATTTTGTTGTAAAACTGCCTTCTTTCCTCTCGATCAATAAAAGAGACTTCCACATAAGCGGTATCACCGAGAACTTCCGATCCCCCCACGATTATCTGTTTCTCGGTCCAGAGCCGTCGCACCCTTCCATTCGGCTCAAACAACTTCCTGAACTGTTCAATGTTCTGGGAAACTGATAAAGAATCATTATAGGCATAGACATTCTCGGCATTTTCCCTGACCACTTCACTGAGGATCAGATAGTTATCCAGTTCAATAGAGCCTTCCGAACGTAATGCTTTGACAAAATCCAGAACTGCCGATCTCGCTCTTTCCGCGGGTTCCTGTTCACAGGCAGTAATTGCCAGCAGGAGAATTGCCGCGGCAAATACAAAAAATATTTTTTTCATGCTCCCCCTCTGATTTTTACCATCTTCTTGCTATATAAATCCTGTGCGAATTGCCCAGGTCGGCAAAAGGCACATAAGCATAATCGAAAGTTAGTTTGCTGATATTTATGCCGAGACCAAATGACAGCCCTGCCAGGCCCTCACCATCTCCGCCGGTCTTATAATCCGAGCCGACGGTGTTATAGCCCATGCGCATACGAATAGCCTCGATTCCGATGAATTCCACTCCGCCGCCCAGGAAAAAATCGTTATCGGAGAATTTACCGACGTCAGCCACAATGTTAAGGGGAGCTCCATGCATTAGATGGGCAACACCGAGCTTAAACATTATCGGCAGCGGATCCTTATGCTCTTCCGACAATCCGGAAAGCTGGAATCCAAGGTTCGAGGCTGCAGCTCCCAGGCTGGTATTACCATCCGGAAACTCATAAAGCAGCCCGATATCCAGCGCCATTCCGGTAGAATGGAAGGAGTCTATGCTCTCATAGATAAATTTCCCTGCCACACCCAGATAAAACTGTTCCATCAATGACTGGGAATAGGCTGCGGTGATCGCCAGGTCACCCCCGCCGAAATTGCCGATTACCTCACCTGCGTTGTTTGTTTCTGGAGTGTCGCCGAAGCTGAGGTAATTGATTGCGAAACCGAGTTTGCGGCCATCACCCCATGGCAATACTGCACTCAGATATCCGCCCTGTATATCGGCCNNCGGAATGCGGCTCATGCCGGCCGGATTGTAGTATATCGCCGATTCATCATCAGCCAGTCCCACGTAGGAGTTTCCCAGTGAAACCGCACGTGCCCCGACTCCTATTTTTAAAAATGAATAGGCTGCGGTTCCGGCATTGGAATTTATGGCCAAAAGATTTGCGGTCGTGAAAATAATAAGTGAAATTGCCACCAGCAGTGAAAGTGCAAACTTATTCTTCATAATAATCCTCTACTTGATTCTATGCTTAAAAGTGTATTTACCAGTTTCGGACTGTCCTGTTTACTATTATTTCGGCCAATTTTTCCAAAGCTTCGGTTTTTCCCTCGTCTTCAGTTTCGGTATCGGCCTGGTAGACCCCGAAGGATGAGATCTGCGGTTCTTCCCAGACAATCTCTCCATTAGGCCTGACCAAACTGACATTTACAGCAACATCGACACGATATTCCTGAACCTGATCCTCAATATTATACGTTTCGCTGGATTTTTTGTACGATATTACTTTGCCCGAAATAAAAGCATCCGCATTATCTCTATCAACAACTTTGAGGGTATTATCTGCCACAATGGCCGTGGTTACCTTGGTTGTTAACTCCTCGCCCAGACCGTATTCGATCGTCTCATTTTCAAAAACAGGGATATAAACAGTTTCGATTCCGCCGGTAGATGCGCCTGAAAATGAATATGGTCCGCAAGAGGCCAGACATGACAAAACAAATAGCGTAAGAACTATATTTTTCACCAAGATACCTCAATCATTATAGTGCCTCTGCCGCTATTTCGTTCCTTGGGAATCATACACAATTCTTCCATTTTTGATCGTTTTTTCGACCTGATTGATAGCGTAGAAATAGGGCAGCTGCTTTATATTCGATGCCCTCCAGACTACAATATCGGCTTTTTTGCCGGGTTCGATCGATCCGATGTTTTTCTCCTGTTTCAGGGCGCAGGCTGAATTGATCGTAATTGCATTGATAATTTCATTGGTGGCCATCTTTAACTTATTGCCTGCCAATGTCATAATTATCTGCAGCGAGACCGTGACCGAACTCCCGGGATTGAAATCCGTTGAGAGCGCTAACGGCACCCCGGCCTCGATCATCCGTCTGGCAGGGGCGTAATCCCGCAAATCGAGATAAAAAGAGGTTCCCGGAAGCATCACCGCTATCGTACCGGCCTCGGCCATGGCCGCTATTCCCTCATCGGAAATATAGACCAGATGATCGGCCGAAACAGCCCCCAGTTTCGCTGCCAGCTGGGCGCCGCCCAGATTCACGATTTCATCTGCATGAAATTTGAGCTCCAGACCATGCTCTTTGGCGGCCATCTGGATTTTTTCGGATTCTTCCAGCTCAAATACCCCCTTTTCGCAGAAAACATCAGAAAAAACCGCAAGATTCCGCTCGGCAACCATGGGAATCATCTCATTTATAATCAGCTCTACATAGGCGTCTTTGTCATCCCTGTATTCATCGGGAATTTCATGCGCTCCCAGAAATGTCGGAATAAGATCCAGAGCATGATTCTCAGAGAGCATCTGGATTACCTCCAGCTGCTTGAT
>JAABVY010000306.1:0-1352 GCA_011777135.1 Candidatus Zixiibacteriota bacterium
AATATATTCGATTTGCATGATATTTCTTTCCGGATTTCTCCAGTGCAAGATAGAGGACTTATTTAATCCGATATAATCACATGTCCTCCAATGGTTTGGAAAAAAATTATGAAACAGAAATCAAGCTTATACCGTAACCTGAATCAAACAGGAGAGGTCACGATGATAAAAATTATAGCTATACTTTCGAATCTGGTTTTGATTATATCTTTAAATCCGGCATTTGCCGACGCCACATTTGAACCGCGGTATCATCCGGAACTCAATGTACCTCGATTGAGCGGTGAAATAAAAATCGATGGGAATTTGCAGGACGGCGGATGGCAAAACGCGGCTAGTATAGAAAAATTTTGTGAAAACAGCCCGGGCGACCAGGTAAAACCACCGGTTGATACACGGGCATATATAACCTACGNNGTCTTGACGATCGCGAACAAATCAGGGCGTCTTATTGTGAACGAGACAGAATGGGCGGAGATGATAATGTCGGCTTTTTTATTGATACTTACGGCAATGCTTCCTATGCCTATTTTTTCAATGTCAATCCGTACGGCATTCAAGCTGATGCCCTATGGTCCAAAAACGGCGGCGAGGATTCATCCTATGATCTTATCTGGGAATCGATGGGTATTGTTACCGACAGCGGATATCAGGTGGAAATGGCTATTCCCTTTTCAAGCCTGCGGTTTCCCGACACCGACCGCCAAACCTGGAAAGCGGAATTCTGGAGAAATCACCAGTACGATACAAGGCGGCAGTACTCATGGTCCGCTTATGATCGGAACGAGTCCTGTTTTCCATGCAACTGGGGCACTCTGCAGGGTATTGAAGCTGTCAAGCCGGGACGCGGGATAGAAATCCTGCCTTCTTTGATAGGTTACCAGAGTGGTCAACTGACAGAATACGCAAATCCATCCTCAGATTGGAAAAACGAGAACATAGACGGCAGTTTTTCGCTTGGAATGAAGTATCCGGTAACTCCGAGCATAACCGCCGAGGTAACAATGAATCCGGATTTCAGTCAGGTAGAGTCGGATGCCACCCAGATTGATGTGAATCAGACATTTGCGCTTTTCTACCCGGAAAAAAGGCCGTTCTTCCAGGAAGGCAGCGATATGTACAGCGGCTGGTTCAATTTGATCTATACCCGCTCAATAAATGACCCTCAGGTCGCAGCAAAACTTACCGGACGTATGGCAGGTACCAAGATTGCGTATATTGCAGCCCGGGATGAGCATACGCCCGTGATCCTGCCATTTGAGGAAAGCAGTGCATTTCTTTTAGCTGGAAAAAGCTTCTCGAATATTTTCAAGGCCAGTCAAACGGTCGGAGAATTCTCGCAGGTCGGTTTC
>JAABVY010000306.1:1409-4595 GCA_011777135.1 Candidatus Zixiibacteriota bacterium
GGAACCCGATGACACGGCGCTTACCTCGGGATTGAACGACCTCCATTTTGATAATGGCCGCCATACAGCGGGTTTTGACGGCGAGTCTTTCTGGGGACATGCGGTCTATCTGGGAACGGGGCGTATGGCCAGACATGAGGTAATAGATTTAAGCTATTATGAACGCAGCCCCAGGTTCCGTGCAGATAACGGCTTTGAACCCGAAAACAATCAGCGCAAAATCCAGTTTTATGCCGGCTATAATTTATATCCTATGGGACAAATAGTTCACAGCCTCAGACCTTATCTGAGGGCAGGACGAGTCTGGAACTTCGATAAACTGATAAAAGAAGATTATTTATCGCTCGAGATGGACGCTCACCTGACCGCCCAGACCAACATCCATCCGGCAATATTTGTCAATCGTGAAAATTTCAGGGGTGTCCAATTCGACAATATCTGGCTTTTCCACCTATGCGGGCATAGCAATTTCAGCAGGCCGCTTGGAATCAGCAGTGCTGTCAATTATGGCCATCAGATCGCAAGAAGAGAAAGCCCGCCGGTTCTGGGCAAGGAGTTCAGTTTCTACCTGGGAGGATATATAAAGCCCTCCAAACGATTACTGATTGAGCCATCGTTCAATTACACAAGAAGCAATCATATCGATACAGACAATCTCCTCTATGAGACCTATACTCTGAGAACACATATGAGATACCAATTCAACCGTGAACTTTCATTCAGGCTTATCACACAGTACAACGATTTCTACAGGAATTGGGAAATCGATCCTTTGATAACATATCAGCTTAACCCTTTCACATTGCTTTATGCAGGCTCCACTCATGACCTGCATGACTACGATGATTATGACAACACGGGACTCAAACAGACGTCCAGACAATTTTTCTTCAAGATACAATACTTAATACAGATGTAATTGTTAACATGAAGACCGGCATGCAGAAAAATCCTGAAACAGCTCGAGGATTTTTCCGTATGCCTGAAATATGAATAGCCTGATCCAATATAAAAACTCATTATTGTTGACAATCCTTCTGCTTGCGTTTTTCTCAGGCCCGGCATTTTCAGATGATTGGGTCCCGGTTTATTTGCCGGAGATAGAGATTCCACGTGCTTCTGGTGAAATCAAGATAGACGGGAATCTTGATGATCCGGGATGGAAGTCCGCTGCCTATATCGACAGATTCCACGAACATTTCCCCGGAGATCAGACTGAGCCGCCAGTCGATACCAGGGTATATGTTACATATAATGATGACTACTTTTATGTGGCTTTTGTGTGCGAGGACGATCCCTCGACAATCCGGGCAACCTTCGGCGAGCGCGATAATGTGGGATGGGACGATAATGTCATCATTGCCATAGACACTTACGGGGATGCAGCCTGGGCCTATGAGCTGGGCGCCAATGTCTATGGTATTCAGCAGGATGCCCTTTGGTCGAGGGGCGGCGGCGAAGACGGCAGCTTTGATGTGATCTATGACTCAGAAGGGAAACTGACGGGCTCCGGTTATCAGGTGGAATTCGCGATCCCCTTTTCATCACTCAGATTCCCCGCCCGGGAGGTGCAAACCTGGAAAGTCGATTTCTGGAGAAACCATCCCCGCGAGCTGCGCAGGCAGAGCTCCTGGGCTGCATACAGCCGTGATGAATCCTGCTGGCCCTGTCAGTGGGGTACTATAAAAGGAATAGAAGGAGTGAGTCCGGGACGCGGGCTCGAGCTTCTGCCCTCTATCGTGGCCAGCCAGAGTGGCACCTTGAGTGATATAAATAATCCCGGTTCCGATTTTGTGAATGATGATATATCCGGGGAGATGTCGCTCGGCGCTAAATATTCAATAACCTCCAGCCTGACCGCCGAAGCGACCTATAATCCCGACTTCAGCCAGATTGAATCGGATGTCACCCAGATCGATGTCAACACCACCTTCGCGCTTTTCTACCCCGAGCGCAGGCCCTTCTTCCAGGAAGGAAGCGATCTCTTTCAGACCTGGTTCACTCCTGTTTATACACGCTCAATAAATGATCCCATCTTTGCCGGGAAGATGATCGGACGGATAAACAGGACCAGCCTCGCTTACCTGACCGCGTACGACGAACACTCACCGATAATCATTCCATTTGAAGAGGCCAGCGCCTTTTTATCCAATGGCAAAAGCGTATCCAATATATTTCGGGCCCGTCAAACATTCGGAGAAGAATCACACCTCGGCGCCACCATAACGGACAGGCGCTATAATAACGGCGGTTCCGGATCACTCTTGAGCTCCGATATACTGCTAAAGCTCGATAAAAATTATCAGATTGAATTGCAATTCTTGGCCACTCACACGGAGGAGCCGGAGGACACGTCAATAACCGACGGCATTAATCAGGTAACTTTCGATAATGGTGCCAAAACTGCTGCCTTCGATGGGGAATCATTCTGGGGGCATGGTGTCTATGCCAGCTTTGAACGCGCTGCAAGGGTCTGGTGGTTCGACCTCGATTACGCCGAAAAAAGTCCGACCTTCAGGGCGGATAACGGCTTCGAGACTTCGAATAATTCAAGACAGGTCGAACTCAATACCGGGCTCGACATATATCCCAAATCCAAGATCATTGCCAATATTTTTCCATCCATCTCTGTTGCGCGCAAGTGGAACTTTGCCCGGGAGCGCAAGGATGAGTGGTTTGTCGGATCTGTGGGCATGCAGCTGCCCGGGCAGACTTATCTCGATCTGAGCTATCTGGGGAGCTGGGAAAAATTTCGGGAAGTGGAATTTCCGGGTATTAAAGCATTTTTGTTCACTCTGGAAACAAAATTTTCCGGATATCTTTTTATGGGAACCTCAGGCTCAATCGGTCGCCGGATTGCTCGCAATGTGGAGCCTCTCCCCGTCATGGGAGATGAGAAAAATCTAAGCGTATGGGCCACTATCAAGCCAACCAACAGGCTGACAGTAAATCCGCGCATCGAATATGTCAAATCCGATTCAACCGGTACCAGAGGAAATATATTTGAGGGCTATGCTATGCGCACGCGTTTCGATTATCAGTTCACCCGCGAATTCTCTTTGAGGTTTATCACGCAGTACAATGATTTCAATAAGACCTGGGAATTCGATCCGCTCCTGACATACAGGCTGAATTCCTTCACAGTCTTCTACCTAGGATCAACCCACGATGTTCATGATTATGATG
>JAABVY010000125.1 GCA_011777135.1 Candidatus Zixiibacteriota bacterium
CAAATATCTGGACAAATTCAGCCAGGTCAGCAGCATGCTCTCGGATAACGGCATCCTGCATCGTGCCAACCTGATCTTCAATCATCCCGGCGAAACACAGAAGAGCCTTGAAGAGACATTCACATTCATAGACAAAGAGCTTACCAGGACTGACAGATATCTGATGTGGGCCTCGGCGGAATATATGCATTTTCCTGGATGCGAAGTTTATTCGAATATGGACTTATTTAAAGAGCGCTTTGGCAGTAAATTCATGGGCGGAGAATGGTGGAAGAAGGAAGAGGATCAATACGGCGCCAGTATTGCCAATGAACCCTCGGCCGATCTATCAGGAGAAAGAGCACAGCTCTGGAACAAAATGTTCATCGAAAGAGACGAAGCCATGAAAGCGGCACTGGCTCCGACCGCATTCAAATTTGCCGCTGCCAAATATTTCCCGGACTGGAAAAATGACCCAAGATTCAGGCAAGATTAGAAGACTTCTGGCTTATCTCAAGCCCTACTGGCTACTGGAGATAATTACTTTTATTGTCATGGCGGCAATTGCAGTGCTGGGAATCGCCGTACCGGCGGCTTTGCAGTATATGATCGATACCCTGATCCCCTCTATCGCGGCAAGGGCTGGCGAGGCGGTAGAGATACGCCCCGTGATAATCTTCGGCCTTGTGCTGGTGGGAATATATATCGGCCAGTTCCTCCTGGCCTGGCTGCGTGATTATCTGGCCGCATATATCGGGGCAAATATTATAATGAATATGCGCTCCGACCTTTTTATACATGTTGAAAGGCTCTCACTCTCATTCTTTCAGAGAAGCCAGGTGGGTGAAATTATGTCCCGGGTGCTTTCCGATGTCAACCGTATTCAGGGGCTCTTGACAACAACTCTGTTGGTGTTCTTCACCAATATCTTCATGCTGATTGCAATAATAGTCTATCTTTTGAATCTGAACTGGTATCTGACATTGGTCAGTCTCATACCTGTGCCCTTCACGATTCTGCTAACTCATAAATTCGGCAAGCGGCTGCATCAAATTGCCCGCATGCTGCAGGAAAAAATCGCGCATCTCTCAGCGCGCTTGCAGGAAACACTCGTAGCCATCAAAACGGTCAAGGCCTTCGGGCAGGAAAAACGGGAAAAGAAAAATGTGGATAACGTCATGACCGGGCTTACCGGGCTTTACATAAAAAACAGCGTAGTGACTTCTGTCACCACCCAGATTATAAACTTTGTAAGCATGCTGGGACCAATCATTATACTTTCATGGGGAACTTATCTTATCGCTGGCGGCTCCATGCAAATTGGCCAGCTGATGGCCTTCTATATCCTGCTTACATATCTTTATTCACCGATCGAGGGCCTCGCACGGATCAATATCGAGGTGCAGTCGGCCATGGCCTCGGTCAACAGAGTGTATGAATATCTGGATATACCCGCCGCGGTCGAGGAATCTCCTGAACCGGTTGAAATCGAAAAAGCCAGGGGCGAAATTGAATTTAAGAATGTTTCCTTCAGCTATGAAACAGGCGGCTTCAAATTCGAAAATCTCAATCTGAAGATCACAGCCGGTGAGAAGATAGCCATAGTTGGACCATCCGGATCGGGCAAAAGCACGATCATAAATTTGTTGATGCGCTTTTATGATCCACTCTCTGGTGAAATCATGGTAGATGACACAGATTTAAAAAAGCTATCTTTCAAATCCCTTCGCGACAATATAGTTCTCGTCGATCAGGAACCGCTGTTATTTCGATCAACAATCTACGAGAATATTGTCTATGGCGTCCCCGATGTACGAGAGGACGAGGTAATTAAGGCCACCAAAAATGCCAATATCCATGATTTCATAGAGAGCCTGCCGCAAAAGTATGAAAGCCAGGTGGGTGAACGCGGAGTGACATTATCCGGAGGAGAAAAGCAGAGAGTCTGCCTGGCACGTGCAATAATAAGAGACCCGTCAATCCTGATTCTTGATGAAGCAACCTCAGCTCTCGATTCGGTCTCGGAACAATTGATCCAAGACTCCCTTTCCCGAGTTCTCAAAGATAAGACCGCAATAATGATCGCTCACCGGCTCTCCACAATCCAGCACGCCGACCGCATAATTGTCCTGCAGAACGGCAAAATAATCGATCAGGGCACAAGTAAAGAGATTATGCAAAGCTGTGAACTGTATCGCGAACTGGTCGAGAAGCAGCAGATACTACCTTGATATCATGGATAGATCGTTTTGGGAAGTCGGCATCTGAGCAATGTCATCACGAGGAATGAAGCGGCCGGTTTGCGGCCGCTGAATGACGTGGTAATCTCCTCAGTAAATACAAGAGAAACACCATCCCCTATTTCTTGTTACCTAAATGAGGTTATCTATTATATGGTTGCAATTCTAATATCCATAACTTATCATTCTCGAATAGCACGCGTACGAAGAGATTTTTCGCTGCGCTCAGAATGACTGTTTTTAAGCCGTCAACCTTGATTTTGAGGTGCTTAGTTTATGAAAGCCGATGATGATATAAAATCCGGCCCGGAACCGGCAAAAGGCAGAATGTTTGGTAAATTCGAACCACATTCATATGAAGAATGGGTAGCTGAGGCGAAAAGAGTACTGAAGGGTATACCGCTTGAAAAGAAGCTGTTCACCGAAACTGTCGAGGGTATAACCTTAAGACCGATCTATCATAAGGATGATATTGCAAATATACCTCATGTAAATGCTCCCTCGGGATTTCCTCCATATATTCGCGGCAATAACGTTTTATACCGCGATTCCAAAGCATGGGAAATTGCCCAGGAAATTAAATATCCGGATATTACAGCATTCAATAGCGCCCTGCGGCATGATCTCAAACGCGGCCTGACAGCAATTACCATTCCTATGGATACTGCGACAAAGCTCGGTCTTGATCTGGAAAACAGTCAAAATGTCATCGTCGGTGATGAGGGCCTCTCTGTTCTGTCATTCGATGATTTCGAGAAAGCGTTTGATGATATCGACCTGGCAAAATCCCCCCTCTTCATAGACTGCGGCATCAGCGGCTTGCCTCTGCTCGGATTTTATGTCAAGCTGGCAAAGAAGCAGAATGTTGATCTAAGCGAATTACGCGGATCGATCGGGATGGATCCGATCGGGCTTCTGGCTTCCAATGGCAAGCTACCAATTGATATCGAGTCTCTTTATGATGAATTGGCCGATATGACCGGCTGGTCATCAGAGCATACACCCAAACTTGGCACAATTCAAATCCACGGCGAGACTTACAATAATGGCGGCGCCAGCGCTGTGCAGGAACTTGCATATGTCCTGTCTACTGCTGTTGAATACATGCGTGCCCTTGACAAACGTAACATCGACCCCGGGAAATGTGTCCCGCATTTTAGATTCAGCTTCGGCATGGGATCCAACTTCTTCATGGAGATTTCCAAACTACGCGCAGCAAGGTTGCTTTGGAACAAAATTACCGAAAAGTGCGGGGTTCCTGAAGATCCACGCAAGATGTACATTCACTCCAGGACTTCGAATTATACCAAGACATATTATGATCCATATGTCAATATGCTCCGTGCAACCATTGAGACATTCTCAGCTATAGCGGGCGGGGCCGAGAGCATACACACGGCGACATTCGATGAGCAAATTCGACCTTCCGATGAATTCGCCCGGCGAATTGCCAGAAATGTCCAGCTAATCCTGAAAGAGGAGTCGCATCTTGACCGGATCATGGACCCCGCCGGGGGATCATGGTATGTCGAGCATCTTACCAATGATATAGCCGAAGCAGCTTGGAAAGAATTTACGCAAATCGAAAAGATGGGCGGTATGTATAAGGCTCTGCTCGATGGCTACCCGCAAGCAGAGGTAGCGAAGGTCGCTGAAGAAAGAACCAATAATTATACTTTCAGAAAAAACACGATTGTCGGCATAAATAAATATCCAAATCCTGATGAAGAAAGGCTCAACCCGCATCCATTTGATTATGTCGAGTTCAAGAAGACAAGGATTGAAGATCTAAAGAAAATCAAGAATTCAATCAGTCAAAACATTCGTGAAAAAGTCAGCAAAAAGGCAAAGGAGACCTCGTTCACCGAAGCTGCGATCGATGCTGCTGATATCGGTCTTCCGGTTCCAGATATTGTGGGCATTATAAGAGAGGATAAGCAACCTTCTGCCTCAATAACTCCGATCCCAAAACTTCGCGCCTCGGAGCATTATGAAAAATTGCGTCAGGCTGTTGAAAAACACCGTGAGGAAAGAGGCAATCTGAAGGTCTTCATGGCCACCCTCGGGCCTGCTCGCAAATATATGCCCCGCCTTGATTTCTCGGCTTCATTCTTTGAAGTTGGCGGTTTTGAGGTGATCAGAACTATGGGTTTTGACAGCCCTGAAGATACTGCCAATGCTGCATTTGAGGAGGATGCCAATATTATCATAATCTGCGGTCTTGATGCTTCCTATCCGGAAATAGCGCCGGTTACAGCATCAATGGTGAAAAAGAAGAAGCCGGATGCGATTGTAATCATGGCCGGACTGCCCCCTGATGAAGGGTTAAAGAAGAAATATAAGGCTGCCGGTGTCGATCAGTTCATACATCTAAAATCAAATGTTCTCCAGACGCTGACAGAAATAGCCTCCAGATTGGGGGTGACATTATGAGCCGCATACCGGATTTTTCATCAATGGAATTTGGCAAAACCAGGCCCTCAGTAGACTTTGAAAGCTGGAAAAAACATGTTGAAGAAAAATCAGGTAAGAGGCTTGATGAGCTTGTGTGGCAAACGATGGAAATGATCGATGTTCGCCCGCTGTATATGAAAAAAGACATCGAAGAATATGAGCATCTGGATTATACCGCGGGTCTTCCCCCATTCTTGCGGGGACCATATGCTACAATGTACATAATGCGTCCCTGGACAGTTCGCCAATACGCCGGGTTTTCGACTGCCGAGCAATCCAATGCATTCTATCGCAGAAATCTTGCGGCCGGACAACGAGGGCTTTCGGTGGCATTCGATCTGGCAACCCATCGAGGCTATGATTCCGATCATCCCCGTGTGGTCAGCGATGTCGGCATGGCCGGGGTAGCGATAGATTCCATCCTGGACATGAAAATCCTCTTTGATGGAATTCCACTTGATAAAATGTCAGTTTCTATGACAATGAATGGCGCGGTGCTTCCGGTCATGGCCTTCTATATTGTAACCGCCCTCGAACAGGGTGCAACAATGGACCAGCTGACCGGCACAATCCAGAATGATATCTTGAAAGAATATATGGTCAGGAATACATATATCTATCCTCCCAGACATTCCATGAAAATAATCGGGGACATTATCGCCTTTACATCAGAAAATATGCCCAAATTCAACAGCGTCTCGATCTCCGGATACCATATGCAGGAAGCCGGGGCAACCGCTGACCTGGAAATGGCTTACACCCTGGCGGATGGTCTGGAATATGTTCGCACCGGTTTGAATGCCGGACTGACAATCGACCAATTTGGCCCCAGGTTGTCATTTTTCTGGGGTATTGGAATGAACTACTTCATGGAGGTTGCCAAGATGCGTGCAGCGCGTCTTCTCTGGGCCAAGCTGATGAAACAGTTCAACCCGAAAAATCCTAAATCTATGATGCTACGCACACATTGCCAGACCTCGGGATGGAGCCTGACCGAACAGGATCCATTCAATAATGTCACCCGCACCTGCATCGAGGCTATGGCGGCAGCATTGGGTCATACCCAGAGTCTGCATACAAATGCATTGGACGAGGCCATCGCGTTGCCGACCGATTTTAGCGCGCGAATAGCCAGAAATACGCAGCTATTCCTGCAGGAGGAAACCGGAATCTGCAATGTAATCGATCCCTGGGGCGGATCGTATTATGTCGAATACTTGACCGATGCGCTGGCTCGCAAGGCCTGGTCGCATATTCAGGAGGTCGAAGAATTGGGCGGTATGGCCAAAGCGATTGAGAGCGGCCTGCCAAAGATGCGTATCGAGGAGGCCTCGGCGCGCAGGCAGGCACATATAGATTCGGGCGCAGAATCGATCATCGGCACCAATAAATACCGCCTTCAGAAGGAAGAACCAATTGATATTCTGGAGGTTGATACGGAGGTTGTCCGTCAGCAGCAAATCGAACGCCTGGAAAAACTAAGGTCCGAGCGGAATGAGGATGAGGTCCAAAGTGCCCTGGATGCCCTGACCCGATGCGCCGAAACCGGTGAGGGCAATCTTCTTGCGTTCTCAGTCGAGGCCGCAAGAGTGCGCGCCAGCCTGGGCGAGATAAGTCATGCGCTGGAAAATGTTTGGGGACGGCATAAAGCCGAACCGAGAATTATTTCCGGAGTCTATGGTTCTGAATATTCCGGGAGCGATATTATCAGGGAAGTCCGTAAAATGTCAGATGATTTCGAAAAATCGGAGGGGCGTCGTCCCAGAATTCTTATAGCCAAGATGGGTCAGGATGGTCATGACCGCGGCGCAAAGGTGATCGCAACCGCCTTTGCCGATCTTGGATTTGATGTCGATATCGGTCCGCTCTTCCAAACCCCGGACGAAACTGCCCGTCAGGCTGCCGAAAATGATGTCCATATAATCGGCATGAGTTCGCTGGCAGCCGGACACAAGACCTTACTGCCAAAACTGGTTGAGGAGCTCAAGAGGCTGAATCGCGACGATATTATGATTGTGGTCGGCGGGGTGATTCCTGCTCAGGATTACGATTTTCTATATGAGCATGGCGCGGACGCCATATTTGGGCCAGGCACGGTTATCCCTGTAGCAGCAAGAGAGGTTTTGCAGAAGCTGATAAGTACCGATAATTGATTAAAAGAGAATAAATTTGGCAGAAGAAAAAAACCGCAAAAAGCAGAAAAAGACAAAGCCTTCGGCTCTTAATATAGTTAAGGGCGTGGAGGGTGGCCGTCAGGAATCAGCCTCTCCGGGAAAATCCGACCGACGTCATGGACGCCAAATGTCCACAGGTGAATACGTTAAAGGGATTTTGGATGGCGATCGGACAATTCTGGGAAAGGCCATAACACTGAT
>JAABVY010000200.1 GCA_011777135.1 Candidatus Zixiibacteriota bacterium
AGAACTGCTTCCAAAATCCTTTAAATTAGAGTAGAAAAATATATGCTAAAGCTGGAATCGTTTATAGACCATACCCTCTTAAAATCCCAGTCAACTTCGCATGACATCAAAAAGCTTTGCAAAGAAGCGCGTGAATATAATTTTAAATCGGTCTGCATCAATCCCTCCTATATTGAACTGGCGGTAAATGAGCTCAGGAATACCAATGTCGCAGTCGGGACTGTCTGCGGATTTCCTTTGGGAGCGACACGAACCGAAATTAAAGTTTATGAAGCCGAGACAGCTGAAAATACCGGAGCTGCCGAAATAGATATGGTTGCCAATATCGGGGCTATCAAAGAGGGCAATTTCGAACTTGTGAAAAAAGATATCGCCCGAGTCCGCAAAGCCCTGGTAGGAAGCACTATATTAAAGGTCATCCTCGAATGCGCTCTTCTCGATGATGATGAAATCGAATCCGCCGCAAAGGTAACCGCAGAATGCGGCGCTGATTTCGTCAAAACCTCCACCGGCTTTTTCGGCGGCGCGACCCTTCATCATGTCAGCCTCCTCTTTGATGCAGTCGGCCAGAAGACGGGCATAAAAGCCGCCGGAGGCATCCGCGATGTCAAAACTGTACTGGCCATGATTGAGGCCGGTGCCTCGCGCATCGGAACCTCATCGGCAGTAAGCATCATGGAAGAATACCGGAACAGAAGTAACAATGCTGGCAGCTGATTTAATTTCAAAGAAGCGCGACGGAGAAAAGCTGTCGCAGGAAGAGATAAAATTTCTTGTAGATAGCTATACCTCTGATAAGATTCCTGATTACCAGTTTTCTGCATTCCTGATGGCCGCTTTTTTGATCGGGCTCGATACGGACGAGACTTTCTGGCTGACCGAAGCGATGCTTCACTCCGGTAATACCATTGACTTCCCAAAGAAACTGCATCCTGTCTATGACAAACATTCCACCGGCGGTGTGGGAGACAAGATCAGCCTGACCCTTTCCCCGCTCATGGCTTCTCTTGGATATAATATCGCCATGCTCTCCGGACGCGGTCTGGGTCAT
>JAABVY010000345.1 GCA_011777135.1 Candidatus Zixiibacteriota bacterium
TTGACAATAAAATGTCCGAAGAACGTCTTGAACAAAAGTATATTAGGTCCGACGGCAAGGAGAAAATTCTCGGTATCTCGGGTTCCCCGGTTTATGATCACAACGGCAGGCTGGTGGGAGCGATTCTTCTGCTGGCCGACCTGACCGAAGTACGCAGGCTGCAGTCAGAGATTGCCTTTAAGGAGAAGATGGCGGCGGTAGGGGAGATGAGCGCGGGACTGGCGCATGAAATGCGTAACGCCATGATGGCTATTGTGGGCTTTAGCAAGATTCTGAAAAAAGGCACCAGGGATAAAAAACAGATTCAGGAGATTGCCGGTTCAATTGCTGCTGAATCCGAGAACTGTGAGACAATGTTGAAAAGGTTTCTCTCTTTTGCCAAACCAGCCGACTTGACCCCGGAGCNNGCCAATTGGTTATAAACAAGCTCCAGCCCCTGGCAGACAAAAAGAAGGTCTCCATAATAGATGATTTTTCGAACAATCTTCCTGACCTGACCTGCGACAGAACCGCAATTGATCAGATCATAACAAACCTCGTGAAAAATGCTATAGAAGCCTCACCTGAAAAGGGTCTTGTCTATGTAAGGATTAATCATGATTCAACTCTTAATTCCTTTATAATCGAGGTTGAGGATAGTGGGCCGGGCATACCCGAGGAGAACCGTATGAATGTTTTCTCACCTTTCTTTACGACAAAAGAGGATGGTACCGGTTTGGGGCTTGCCATTGTCAAAAAGTTGGTGAGTAGCATGGCTGGAAGCGTGGAAATTGACAACAAAATTGATGGAGGCTGCAAATTCCGGATAACAATTGTCGAAAATCGTCTGCCCAATAAAAAACCTGCTATTTCTTATCAGGCAACTTAAGTATAATCTTAAGCTTGCAAAATCCCATCTTCATCGTATATTATATAAAACAACTGGATTCTAACTACCATCCTGCGAGCCTTCATAGGAGGATTTATAATGAAAAAGGCCCCACTTGTAATTGTGCTTCTCTCCATATTACTGACTTCAAGTATTCTTTTGGCCGCTTCAACCACAATGCAGGTAAGGATATATATCGATTCCAAAGACCAGCTGTCGGTGCTTCAAGGTCTCCATCTTGATATAGTCTACCTGCAGGATAATTATGTTGAGATTATTACCAATGCCGAGGAGCTGGAAGAGATTCAGGGTCTGGATTTCAGGACCGAGGTGGTTCATGAAGATCTGACGGCATTTTATCAGTCCCGTCTGGCCCCCAAGGATATGGGCGGCTACATGACCCTAGCTGAAATCAATGCCAAAACCGATTCACTGGTGGATAATTTCCCGGATATCGTATCCCAGAAATATAACCTCGGACAGACTATCGAGGGCCGGGATATGTGGGCGATCAAGATTTCCGATAATCCCAATGTTGATGAGGATGAGCCCGAGGTCTTCTATACCGCTGCCATTCATGCGCGCGAGGTCATCACCCCGCTGGTGCTCTTAAATTTCGCCGATTCATTGACCCAGAAATATTCAACCGATACCGAGATTCAAAATCTTGTAGATAATCGTGAGCTCTGGTTCTGCTTTTGTGTAAATCCAGACGGCTACTATTATAACGAGGTTACCGATCCCAATGGTGGCGGGATGTGGCGCAAGAACCGCAGGCATAATTTTGACGGCTCCTACGGTGTCGACCTGAACCGTAATTTTGGGTATGAATGGGGCTACGATGATGAGGGGTCTTCTCCCGATCCGTCGGATCCGACGTACAGGGGAACGATGGGATTTTCCGAGCCGGAAACCCAGAATATGCGCGATTTTCATTATGAACGGGACTTTATAATATCCGTTTATCTTCACTCTTATTCCGACTTGATCCTCTGGCCCTGGGGGTATGATCAGCTCTACACCGAAGACCAGGATATATTTTCGGTCATGGGAGACAGCATGGCCGCATGGAACGGTTATGAACCGTCACCTGCATGGGGTCTTTATGTGGCAAATGGCACAACTGATGATTGGATTTATGGCGAGCAGACATATAAAAACAAGACTTTCGCTTTTACATTCGAGGTAGGAGACTACTGGGACGGTTTCTGGCCCTCGGTATTCGATATTCCTGAGCTTGTAAATGAAAATTATATGCCTCTCATGTTCCTTGCCGACGTAGCGGGCTCAGTATATCAGCTGCGCGCCCCTGTGGCTCCCGCGCTCTTTGCTCCGGACAGCATAAATGA
Organism: Candidatus Zixiibacteriota bacterium; assembly: GCA_011777135.1. Taxonomy (GTDB): domain Bacteria; phylum Zixibacteria; class MSB-5A5; order JAABVY01; family JAABVY01; genus JAABVY01. The sequence continues at coordinate 2,218 of JAABVY010000345.1, forward strand.
GGGAGAAGACATAGTAGTCTTCTGGACATTTGAAGACACATTGAATCCCGCAGTAGAATTCGAGCTTGTGGAACTGACAGGACAGAACGAGATCATCGATTCGGCCGAAAATTTCAACTACTGTCACAATAATGATTTCATTCTCTCTGCGGGTCGCTCTCATTCTGGTTTATATAGCTTTTTCTCCGGCGCCGAAAATAACATCTATCGATATGTTGAATATGAATTTCCTTTTCCGGTTGAGTCAGGAGACTCACTGAAATTCTATACCTGGTATGATATTGAGCTTGACTGGGATTACGGTTATGTGGAAGTCGCCGCAGGCAGTGGCGCCTTCACTACGATTGAAGGAAATATAACTACCACCTATGATCCCCATGGGAACAACCGCGGGCATGGTATTACAGGAAATTCATATGGATGGGTTCTGGGTGAATTCAGCCTGGAGGATTTTGTAGGACAGAATATCAAGGTGCGCCTCTCATATGAAACCGACTCATATACAACCGATGAAGGAATATACTTCGACGATATTTATCCTGTTACGACATTTGAAAGTGAATCGCTTGTGACGCTGTCGTCTACGGAAGGCTCCTATACATTTCCGGACAAGGTTCCGGGGATATATAACTACAAAATCCGGGCAAAGGATGCTGAGGATCAATGGGGTGTATATAGTCCGATCGACGGTACCCAGGTCTATGAAATTCAAACTTATATATGCGGCGA
>JAABVY010000258.1 GCA_011777135.1 Candidatus Zixiibacteriota bacterium
GATATCGAGAGAACGCGCAACCTGTTCGCATTTTTTGATGAAATCCGGCTCGATCCATGGATTCCGGTTTTCGACAGGACCGAAATTCAGGGTGACGAAACCTGGGAAGTTTACAAAGTCTATTTCCAGCTCTCTGTCAGGGATACCGATGGTGATTTCGGGCTGGAGCAATATGAAGCCACAGGCCTGGCCGAATTCAAGTTCAGACAGTCGGATGAGGATAATTTATGGAGGATTGTATTCTGGGATGACCAGTCAAATCAATAAATCTGCAATCAACATTTTTGAATAGAGGATTATGCTGTGAAAAAACTCTCTGTCAGTTTGGATCAAATAGGACTCTTGCGTGAAGCCAGAAAAATCCGCACCCCTGATCCTGTTACCGCGGCCGGGGTGGCCGAGATTGCCGGAGCCGACTCAATCTCAATTCATATCAGGCTCGATCGCCGGGGTATCAAAGAACGGGACCTTTACCTTTTGAAGGAGACATGTAAAACCCGCCTGAATCTCAATATCTCGCCTAAAAGCGAGATGCTTTCGATGATCAGCGAGGTTAAGCCGCATGAAGTGACGGTTCTTCCCGAAAGGGCCACCGAGCTTTACACTGAACGAGGCATTTCTTTCGAGAACGAAGAGGAATACGATCCCGACCTGTTTGGCCAGATCCAGGGTGCCGGCTCGAGACTGTTTCTCATGGTTGAACCGGAAACAGCCGATATCAAGGCTGCCGCCAAGGCNNAGACAGGTGGAACTGGATAAAATCGCAAAAGCGGCCGAACTCGCGGCCAAGAACGGCCTGGAAGTACGCCTGGGAGGTGGTCTGGACTACAATAATATATTTCCCTTCCTGAAGATCGATGAAATCAGCGAGTTTGTGATAGGCCACGCAATTGCAGCTCAAGCGCTTATGGTCGGAATGGCTAAAGCGGTCGAGGATATGGTCACAATAGTTAAATGGAGTTGACGCTTGCAGAAAATATACAGAGATGAGAATGCGGATATAAAATATATTAAAGACAAGAAAATCCTTGTCATCGGATATGGAAGCCAGGGTCGCGCTTTCGCTCTCAATCTGAGGGATTCTGCCATAGAGGTACATATCTGCCTGAAGCCGGAGAGCCTTTCAGCAAATGCCGCCCGTGCAGAAGGTCTTAAGGTAATAAGCCCGGATAATATAGATGACAGCTATGATATATTACTTTTCATGATACCTGATCATATCCAGGGAGATTTTTGCGACAAATATGTCAAAAATAACCTGAAGGAAAACTCCTGCCTCGTCTTCGCTCACGGCTATTCAATTCACTTCGGGCTGGTTGGGCCCCTGTCCCGGGCCGATATTATATTAGTGGCGCCCCATGGCCCCGGCGACGATTTGCGCGAAAACTTTATCCGGGGTTCAGGAATTTCGTGTTACGTTGCGGCCGAGCAGGACCATTCCGGGAATGCGTTGAACATTGCGCTTGCTCTGGCCAAAGCCATTGGTTCAACACGTATTGGCGCATTCGAGACAACATTTGAGCATGAGACGTTGGGAGACATTTTTGGCGAACAGGCGCTCCTATGCGGAGGGCTGGCCGAACTGGTCACAGAATCTTATGAGACGCTTGTCAAAAATGGAATCCCCAAAGAAAATGCCTATATCGAGACGGCTCATCAGATAGATCTACTGGCATCCCTTTTGAAAAAACATGGTATTCACGGGATGGCAGAGAGAATATCAATGACCGCCCAGTACGGCATGCTGAAAATGCAAGGCAAAATAATTGACCCTGATGCTGAAAAGAGGCTGAATCAGCTTTTCGGGAAAATAAAATCAGGCGAGTTTGCCCGCGATTGGCAGCATGAATACAGAATAGATTTCAGAAATTTGAAGGAATTTAAGCAAAAGCTGAAAGATCACTCAATCGAAAAGACGGCGGAAAAAATAAAAAAGATTATAGAATAAATGGAAATAACTTATAGAAATTTGAGGCCGGAAGATTAT
>JAABVY010000236.1:0-594 GCA_011777135.1 Candidatus Zixiibacteriota bacterium
GCGTGAGTGACCTTTCCCTCGTACTTGTCGGAATGACACTGGCGGCAGAGCTGATTATCGGAGGACTGAGGAAATGCCGGACGGCACAGGACAAAAGTAACCCCCACTAATAAGAAAAAGAATATCAGTGCCGGTGCGTATTTGTTTCTGGAGCTTTTGTTAATGCTGTAAAACAATATTCGTGTCTCCGGGGCCTTCGTGCCATTCGTACCGTATCGTATATTATATACTTTTTTCTATAGACAGGTGGATAATATGTACCTCCTGCCCTGTCTCATGTTGCTGTCCTGATATTTCGAAAAAATCCCGGCAATTTCCTGGAAGGAATATTTTGAGCGATTCTTTACCCAAATGGCCTTTTCAGTGAACCGGAACCAGTGCTCTACACCCCTCGCTCTGCAGGAGAGTGTTATAGTTAAACTTTAAAAAAATATACTTTTTTCTGTCAAGGGTAAAGTTGTTAAGATATCCTGAAACATTCTATTGATCTTCTGAAAAACGGTCGTTCCCGTATAGTTAGGATTGCAGAAACGACTTTCTGTCAATATATGAGTAAGACCCTGATGTTCAGCCAGTAAGCCTTACAAATCTCAG
>JAABVY010000236.1:649-2013 GCA_011777135.1 Candidatus Zixiibacteriota bacterium
CCTTCTTCTCGGGGGGGATGGAGAGGCCTTCTTCACGGATTATCTCTTCCACGGTTTCTATGACGTCCTTCATGAGAGTATCATCATAGGGGCTGCCTTGCTGGGCCACGGCACGGGGGAGACTTTCCGAAGGTGGCGCAAAGAAATGTGATGTGCCCGTCAGGAGCCAGTTGAGATCAACACGTCCATGGTACTTTGAATGGAGCAGGGTGAGAAACCGACCGTCAGGTTCCCTGGTCCCGGCCTCCAGTTCCTCAAGATGCTGGCGCGTTATTTCCAGTGAGTGGATGAATTCTTCCGGCCCTTCCCTGAATATGTTTTCTCTCAGATATTGCAGGCGCTGGCTGAAGTTTTCTACACCAGGAACTGAGTCATCATAATGATGTATATCTGGTTTCCATATACTTCCCTCTCCCGTGAGAACCCAGTCCATGGAGATCCCTTTTCGTGAGCACAGTTCAGCGATCTGTCCGTAGGGTATAGTGCGTCTTGTTTTATGGTTTCTCAGTGCACCGAGCGTCATGCCTAGTTCTCCGGCAAGATCGGTGTCGCTTTTAAGGCCCAGTGCCTCTCGAAGTCTGTCGGTAATATGAAATATATCCTTGCTATACATCATTTTGCTTGACTTCGCTCATCGNNNTGACTTCGCTCATCGTATTGATTATACTTATCATCAAAAACACGCATGTGTCGTTTGTATGCCTCCTGGCCTATTGAGGCGCAAATATACGGATCAAGAGCAACGGGCTGTCGTAAATCACCAGGAACCCCGGAACAGTCCTGCGGGGCAGGGTGCCTCCGTGTGTGCCCACTGCCACTAGTATAAATTTTTTGCGCATGAAGGGCAATGCCTTGTGTGTTTTTCGTGAAATAAACCGGGGAAAACGGTTTTATTGAAATTCAAGTGGTTAGCATGTGAAATACCGGAAATAGGCGGTGAAAAAACGCCGTTTCAACAACTTTAGACTATTACTTTGGCGGTATGGCATTGTTTATTCTCAAGTGTATGGACACAAAGAAATTTCTCAGTACGCTGGGCAGGAGGATACGTCTGGTGCGCAGGGTAAAAAAGCTTTCGCAGGAGACGCTGGCCGAGCGCTCGGAGACGCATCCCAGCTACATCAGCGAGATAGAACTGGGGAAGACCAACGCGTCCATTTATACCTATTACAAGATAGCCACGGCCCTGGGTGTGAGCCTTCAGGAGCTTACAGCCATACATCTCGGGAGGGCGAATCATCACAACGAGGAGCAGATAGCGCTGCTTATCAGCATGCTCAGGCGTCTTCCGCGCAAGCGGCAGAGCATTTTCCTCTCGGGTATCATATCGCTTATTAAGACGGCGGGTTGAGTTTTTTAATAAC
>JAABVY010000236.1:2156-2340 GCA_011777135.1 Candidatus Zixiibacteriota bacterium
GCTCTCCCGGTCGTTGTGTTTGAAATTGCAGCTAAAAATAGCAATTGATTTTTAAGCTGGCCGTCTAATTGCTTGGAAACAAAGAGAAAAAAAGACAGTCTGACGTATTGGTGCTCAAGCGTAGCTGCTCTGGCAAAAAGTTTCATGGGGAATAGACTGTTAAATTCAACATGTGTTGTCTGAT
>JAABVY010000020.1 GCA_011777135.1 Candidatus Zixiibacteriota bacterium
GCCTACAACCCTGATTTCAGCCAGATCGAGGCTGATGCAGCGCAAATTGATGTCAATACTACATTTGCTCTCTTCTACCCAGAGCGGAGGCCGTTTTTCCAGGAGGGCAGCGATCTGTTTCGTACGCTTTACAATTCATTTTACACCCGCACGATCAATGATCCGAAATTTGCGGCAAAAATGATTGGACGGCTGGGGAGAACAAATATTTCGGCGCTCTCGGCCGTTGACGAAAATTCGCCTTATATCATTCCACTTCGGGAAAGCAGTATTCTGATGAATACAGGACGCAGCTATGTTAATGTTTTTCGCGGCCTGCAGACAATCGGCGATAACTCTCGAATCGGCTTTCTGGCATCTGACCGGCGCTTTGAGCATGATGGTTCAGGGACTGTAATGGCTCTGGATTTTGACATCAGGCTTTCACAGAATTACCGTATTGACGGCCAGTATATTGGCACTCATACTCATGAGCCAAATGACAGTTCACTTACTTCCAGGCTTGGTGACCTGAAATTCGATAGCGGCAAGTATACGGCCGCTTTCGACGGCGAATCCTATTATGGTACCGCATTTATTACCAGGCTTTTGCGGAGGTCCCGCAGTTTCAATGTCATGCTGGATTACAACCAGATAAGCCCCACGTACAGAACCCAGCTCGGTTACGATCCGATAAACAGCCACAGGACATTTTCAGCCGGAGCCGAATATGTATTCTATCCCAAAGGCTCAATCTTTGAAAGAATAACACCCTCGGCATTTCAATTCAGGCGCTGGGAATTTGAGGGCGGTGAACAAAGGAATAGGAGTCTTAACATGAGCCTCAATATGCAGACCAGATTCGCCCAGACCTATTTTAGCTTAAATTACAATAGGGACTGGGAAAGATATAGCGGCATTGAATTCGACCGGCTGTGGTCAGTCGGTTTTGACATCGGAAGTCGTTTAAGCGACAGGTTAGGATATAATCTATCGTTCCGGCGCGGTGTGGGAGTTTCCTATTATGATCTGGCTAAAGGACGCGAGACAGGTGCGTTTTTTGCCCTGAATCTCAAACCGTATGACCGCCTGATAATCGAGCCGTACATAAATTACTCGAGGAGTGTGCATGAAGAGACTGATGATGTCCTGTTTGATGGCTATATCTTTCGAACCCGGTTGCGTTATCAGGCTAACCGCGAGATGTCGCTTCGCCTGATTGTGCAGTACAACAATTTCAGGGAAAGATGGGATATCGATCCACTACTGACCTACAGACTGGGCTCATTCACAGTATTCTATGTAGGTTCCACATATAATTATGACAATATTGAATATGATCCGGGTAAAGTTTCGCAGTGGAAGCTGAGTTCACGTCAATTCTTTATGAAACTGCAGTACCTGTTCAGGTCATGAGATGATCTTGAAGATTTGAATTTTCTTTGATGAATATGGATAGGGCCGGTGAGACAAATTCTCGCCGGTCTTTTTTATGCAGGAAGATATTACAGGGATCAATTCATAAGCCTGATGCCGAAAAGAAAGGTGGGTTCGCGTTCTATCAGTAAGCCTTCCTGATCCTGCCACACCGGAATTTGAATCAGGCTCTCGAAAATAAAG
>JAABVY010000187.1 GCA_011777135.1 Candidatus Zixiibacteriota bacterium
TGACCGGCACTCCTGCGCCTTGGATGCCATCAGAAACCCGGCAACCAGTACCAGGACCGGCCAGAATATTTTGAAGTCCCTCATGTGTTTTGTTCTCCTTTGCTATGAGCGGCCGTCAGCCGCCACGTGTTCGCCGTTCTCGGTTTTTGGGTATCCTAGCATACCTCATCATCGAAGGCGAATATGTGGCCGCCTGGGCACTGTGGCGAAGGTAGCAAAATCCGTAAATGATTTCAAGAAAAAAAAATAAAAAAAATAATTGAAAAACCGAACCGGATAGTTTAGGGTCTTCAGGCAGGAGGTAACGAAAATGCTCGAGAAACCTTTTTACACTGCAAAGGACGTGGCCACTGTGCTTCATTTGTCCCTAACATCGGTCTACAAATTTATCAATTCAGGGGAATTAGAAGCATATCAGGTCGGAAAATCATGGAGGATTAAACCTGATGTTTTCAAGAAATTCGTGAAAAAGAATGGCGGATGATATGAGCAATGACGCTGATAGAAAAAAGGCATATAAAATATATGGCGAGGCCCTGCGCGACGGAACTCTGGCGAGGGCCGACAAGTGTGAGCACTGCAACAAATCAGACACGGCAATCTATGGACACCATGAGGATTATAATAAGCCAATAGACGTAATATGGCTTTGTGGCTCGTGTCACCGAAAATGCCACACAATGAAGAAGTATGGCGACGCAGATCGTTTGCCCAAAAATGCTCAAAAGATTGGGGAAAATGATTTTTCTTTTGCTTATATTCAAGAGATTTTATCATTCAATAGGGGAGATCTGATTGAGTATTTTTCAAAAAATGAAATAGATTTTTTCAGTGATGGTTATGATTTCTTTACCACCAAAGATGGGTTCGGGGAATTTCTCGTAAGTCTAACCAAAAGAAATTACGATGACTGAGGTAGCAAATAAAACGATTTACCGCGTGAAGAATTGGGAACAATTTCAGCATTACAAGGACAGGAACCCGCCCTGGATAAAGCTCCATTTTTCCCTGCTATCTTCTTCTGATTGGGTCATGCTGGATGACCGCTCGCGCGTGCTAGCGATTGCTATCATGCTCGTCGCATCCAGAAAAAAGGGCGAAATAGACGGCGGCCCCGAGGGCCTTGCATATCTGAAGCGGGTGGCTTATCTTAATACTGAACCCGACCTTAAACCATTGATTTCATGTGGGTTCCTTGAGTGTGCTAGCAGTTGCAAGCAAACGCTAGCGGATGATACTACAGAGGAGAGTAGATCAGAGACAGAGAGAGAGGCGNNAGAGAGAGGCGCGCGCGCGATCTACTTCTAAGCCGAAAAAGGAAGTCTTCATGGACCATGCTACATCTGGAATGACAGGAAAATCGAAGAAGGCGGTCGAGTTGATTCTGGAGCTCTGGAATGGTGATGTCGCTCAGGGACCGTATGAACAGATACATGCGGTCCAGGTTATCACCGCGGCTGTACACTACCTGAACGGCGTTGATGTCCTGGCAGAGATACGGGCGGCCCGAGCCAATTGGCCCAATGACCGGCCCGTGTATGATGCCGGTCGCAATTCCCTACACCCGTACCTTGTGTCCTGGTTCCGAAATGCGCAGGAGCGCGGCGATAGGTCAAAAACTGGTTCACAGGCAGGACATACTTCAAAACCGCAGGGGTTCTCTTTATTGGAGATCGGGCGGCATATCCAGATTGATCGCCCGTTCCCGGAGCAGTTTGGTGAGATAGTGCGAATTATCAACACGGCAGTTGAAGACGGGGTGTTGATGCCTTCTCAGATCTATTCATGGTTGGATGATTGTGCAAAGGCAGAAAACCCGGCGTTCAGTATGCGAAATAAAAAGATCGTGGATTTCGACCCACAGGATAACAGGAAACCGTCCGAGATTGCCGCCGGCGTTTTCAGGCCGGTATCAGGTAAGCGGGTCGAAGATCTGATCGCGTCAATGCCTATCATGGGCAAAAAAATAGGAGGTCAAAAATGAATCGAGAGGAATGGTTACAGGAAAGACGAAATCACATCGGAGCGTCGGAGGTGGCCGCGGTATTGGGCGCAGATCCCCGGCGCGGCCCTCTGGACGTGTATG
>JAABVY010000362.1:0-1290 GCA_011777135.1 Candidatus Zixiibacteriota bacterium
AATACCTCCATAATGGACTTTATTGGGTTCATCGATGATTATAATCCCGCAAATCTGGGGATTGTCTACCGGGAAATAGCCACCGAAAGAGGAGATATACCTGGATTTGTCATATCCGCCTGTCTCTGAGGGCTTTTCGGCGGTGCCGGTTTTTCCCGCAAAATCTATCCCATCGATTTTGGCATACTTGGCTGTGCCGGTATCGACCACAATTTCACATAAATATTTTAATTTTGCGATGGTTGATTCTGAAAAAATCTCTCTTTCTTTTTCAGGATGAGAGCGTTTCTGGGTGCCACCTGTGGGCGATATGACACGGTCCATCAAAATAGGCTTCATCAGTCGGCCATTATTGGCGACACATCCGAACACGCGCGCCATCTGCAATGTGCTGGCAGACACTTCATGTCCAATTGAAAGCATGGCGCAATAATAATCGGACCAGACCTCGGGTTCATGCAGACGGCCATTGACTTCGCTCGGAAATCCCAGCCCGGTAGGCAGTCCAAAGCCCATCTCACGGGCATAGCGATAGAGCATTTTGGGCCCCAGCTCATTAGCCAGGCGAGCAGTAGCCACATTTGAGGAGATTATGAAAGCTTCACTAATCCTGATAATATCGTGTTTCTTATCGTCATGAAGAGGTATACCATTGAATAAAAAACTCCCTTCACCGGCGTAGATCGTGTCATCAAGATCGATTAGCCCTTCCTCTAATAGCGCTCCAAAGACAACGGTCTTAAAAGTACTCCCAGGCTCAAAGAGATCTGTAATTGCCCTGGCCCTGGGATATTTATAATGCGGGTCTTTGATTTCAGGATCGTAATGGTAGGCTGCCAGGATTTTGCCCGTGGAAACTTCCATCAGAACACCCATTCCGCCAATTGCACTCCATTCGTCAACAGCCTTCCTGATCTCCTCCTGCATAATCTGCTGGTATTCGATGTCAATTGTCAGATAGACATCATTTCCCTGCTCCGGCTCCCTGAACGGCTGAGTATAAATCGGATAAATCCCCCCGAAACCATCTTTCATGCAAACACGCCAGCCGTCCTTGCCCTTGAGATATTCATCCAAGTATAGCTCTACACCGGCTTTGGCTTCGAATTTATGATCGAGATAGCCCACCAATGCAGAGACCGAGCTGTTGTAGGGATAGATCCTGTCGAATTCCAACTCATTGTAGATTTCGGGAATTTCCAGGGCTTTGATTCTGCTGGAGACACCGGGATCGATTTTCCTGGCAATACAAGTCCGCTTACCCTTCCTCCCAATCAATTTCCTGTATAT
>JAABVY010000362.1:1326-1692 GCA_011777135.1 Candidatus Zixiibacteriota bacterium
CGATTTTCTTTATGGTCTCTTCCGATGAGGTATAGACAAAAAGGTTTTCAGTCTCGGTAGTATAAGCCAGAGGATTCCCGTTGCGGTCGTAAATTGCCCCTCGAGGAGCTTTGATCGGCATATTTATCCAGCATAGATTTCGGAACTTGCGTGCATATTCCTTTCCCTGAATAACCTGTACCTGAAAAAAGCGTCCGGCGATCACTATGAAGCACGCTGCCACAATTATGAAAAATGTCATGAAGCGTGAGAGCCTGAGCTTATGGTTTATCATTTGACTTCCCTGTCCCTGATAATATTATTTTCCTCATCCCGGTTATGTTTCTCCACGAAAACCGGTGGTCCTTCACCTCCGCGATCGTCGTT
>JAABVY010000199.1:0-1699 GCA_011777135.1 Candidatus Zixiibacteriota bacterium
AGAAGGATGTACGGTACAGTTATATCCTTCCAGATTATCTGCCCGGGGCTGAACATAAGCTCACCGGAAAGCTTGATACCATCCGGGTTCTCCTGCAGCTCGGCGCAGTCGACCTGAGTAGACATTTTGCTGCCATTGTACTCAAGGGAAATAAAAAGCACATTCTTATTATAATCGAAAATCAGTTTGTTCTGATAATCAGCCTGGGCCTTTGCATGCGGTGTAAGTACAGCAAGAAATATTATTGACGCAATCAGTATCAAAAGAATGAATTTATTGACCAACACTCTATCCTCCTCTGTTTGCCCGGTATAATAAGCAAACCGCATACCAATCATAATAAGCTCCCCTGATCAGGCAAAATAGCCGTTCATCTTCACTTTTTTATATCCTTGATGATGTAAATTTCACATCACTATAAATAATCGGTTGTATCATTTACAGCAAATTGTATTTCTTGAGCTTTTTATACAGATTTCCCCGATCCATATTGAAACGCCGGGCCAATTCTGAAACATTCCCCTCGACTTTATGCAGATTGATTTTCAAAAAACTCCTTTCGAACTGCTCCACCGAACTGCTGAGAACGTTTTTATCTGCGCCAGCATCAATTTTCGGCTCGCCCGATAGCCCGGGATCGGAGAGCATTCCAGCCGAAAAATCCGCATCTACATAATCATCCCGGCAAAGAAAAAACAGCCTTTCTGTATAGTTTCTGAGTTCGCGCACATTTCCGGGCCAATCATAGGCCATGAGAATATTCATTATTCCCCTGTCATATTCTTTCTTAAGCTGAAAATTCCTGGACTTGAGATTCGAAAAAAAGTGCTCAAATATGAGCGGAATATCTTCCTTTCTTTCACGCAAAGGCGGGACATGAACAGGGATCGTATTTATGCGATAGTAGAGGTCCTCCCGAAATCGACCGGTATTTACTTCTTCCTGCAGGTCACGGGCGCTGATCGATATGAGGCGTACATCAACCTTTTCTGTCTTTGAACCACCGACTTTTTCCACTTCGGATGATTCCAGTACACGCAGCAGTTTGCTTTGCAGATTCAGAGGCATCTCGGCAATTTCATCCAGTACCAGCGTTCCCTTATCTGCCATCGAAAACTTTCCCTTTTTCTCAGCGCTGGCGCCGGTAAACGCTCCCCTGGTATGCCCGAAAAGTTCCGATTCCGCCAGTTCATGCGGTATGGCCGCGCAATTGAGCTTGACCAGCGGCCCCGATGACCGCTTTGAACGGTAATGGATCTGGGAAGCCACCAGCTCCTTGCCGCTGCCGGTCTCGCCCCAGATAAGAATGCTGCTGTCTGCTTGTGCCACCCTTTCTATTACATCCATCAGCTGACGGATAGCTGTGCTTTCACCAATTATCTCGTAGCGCTTGATATGTTCCCTTTTGAGATTTCTGTTTTCTATCTTGAGCTTATATTTATCACAGGCATTCCTTATGATCGTCAGCAGACGGTTGACATCCGGAGGTTTTTCCAGAAAATCCGCAGCACCAAGCTTTATCGAATCCGCTGCCTCCTGCAGCGAGGCTGCCCCGGAAACCATGATGATTTCAGGATGAAAGTCTCTTTTTATAATGCGCCTCAAAAGGGTAATCCCATCGGGATCAGGCATTTGAATATCCAGGAGGATCGCCTGGTATTCGGTTTCGTCTAAGGCTCTTTCTACCTTCGATGAGTCA
>JAABVY010000199.1:1706-1976 GCA_011777135.1 Candidatus Zixiibacteriota bacterium
TCATTCACTTTATCAACCAAACTCGATTGTCACCACGGTGCCGCTTTTATCCGATTCGATGTTCAACTCCGCGCCCAGAGCATCCGCAAATTTCCGCGCGATCGGCAGGCCCAGACCGGTACCCTGAGGTTTGGTGGTATAATAGGGCATCCAGATCTTGCCGCGGTACTCCTCCGGTATTCCCATTCCATTATCCGTAATTCTTATGGTCACACCGGCATCTTCCTTAACTGCGGAAACTTCGACCTTTCCGTCTGAGGTCACAGCCTC
>JAABVY010000199.1:2007-2434 GCA_011777135.1 Candidatus Zixiibacteriota bacterium
TTTATCTCCTGCAGGACATCGGCATGGTTCTTGCCTGCCAGCTGCATTGCATCCATGGCGACTTTCTTGACATTCACCAGCACCGGTCTGATATCGGGCGAACGGGCAAACATGCTGAAATCGCCGGCAATTTCCTCCAGCTTTCCTATCTCGGAATTTATGGAGGCAACCTCCTTTTCAGCGTTTTCCGGGCTTTCACTTTTCTGGAGATTATGCAGGGCCACTTTCATGGGACTGAGAATATTTTTTATTCCATGCGCAATAATACGGGCGGTATTTTTCCAGGAAGCCTCGATCTCGGCCCGCACCAGTTCCTCAGCCTTGGTCTTTAATTCCTGAGACATATAATTGAACGAGGAAACCAGTGTCCCCAGTTCGTCCTCTTTAGTGTAGTTCACCGTTTTGCCCCATTTTCCCTTGGCTATAT
>JAABVY010000252.1 GCA_011777135.1 Candidatus Zixiibacteriota bacterium
CTTCACCTACATCTTTTGTTCTGTCCCGGGAGCCGGTGTCTGCCACGCAGATCTGATCTGCCCAGGTTACGGAATCCAGAGCCCTTCCAATTTGATCTTCCGCATCACGCGCAATCATGGCAACCGATAACTTAGCGCGCCTTTTCATGACTGGCCGCCTTTTCCCCGGCTACAACCTTTTTGAACGCATCCAAGATAGCCTCCGGCGCGATCTGTTCGACACGATGCAGATTCGGTGAGCGCACCGCCCTGATCTTTGGATTATACGGACCCCATTCCCTGAAATTCCGGTCATCTCCGGAGAACATAACTACAGATGGCAGGTCGAAGGCGCTGGCCAGATGTGTCAATGATGTATCGGGTGTTATCAGGAAATCATAGTACTTCATCATTCCGGCTATTTGCCTGATATTGAGACCTTTTGGGATGGGAACCACGCGGTCGTTATATCTTTCCAGCACCTTTTCAGCTTTCCAGAATTCCGAGGGAGCATAATTCAAAGCAAAAGCCCATTCCGGATATTCAGCCAAGAGCATCTCAATCAACTTGAAATATTTTTCCAGCGGCCAGGTCCTTCCGGGGCGTCCGGCTGAAAGGTTTATACAGACTACCGTACCGTGTTTTTTCTTCAACTCGGTTACGAAATCGCGTCCTGCCTTGAAATCCTGCTCTTCCAGGTAGATCCGCGGCCGCATATCGCAATCCTTAAGGTCGATCCCGAACAGATTCAGTACACGGCCAGTGGCTTCGATTATGGGATACTTATATCTCTCAAACTCAACCGTGCGGTCGAAATATTTGGCATAATCCAGCTTGCCGACTCCCAGTTTCAGCCTCCTTCCTGCTATAATGGAAACAAGAATAACCGCGGTCACAGAACTTCCAAATATCAGGTCGACCACACAATCGTAGTTTTCATTTTTCATGGCCTGGATATTTTTCCAGTCACGCAGGGGCTTCTTGTGATAATAATAAATATTTGTGATATGCGGGTCGGTCCTGACGATCTCGTAGTTATCCTTACCGCAAACAAGGTCGATCTGAATATCCGGATAGAACTTCTTGAGATTATGGAAAATCGGAAGCGAAATAACCATATCACCCAGCTTGTCATGCCGGATAAATAGGACTTTCTTGAATTGAGCCGGGTCGAACTTCTTTCTGGATTTTTTGATTCCGCCAAAGAACACGAATATTTTGAGCACGATACGCTTGAAGCCGATCTCGATTGATTTCAAAAGTCTGCCGTGCCATGTTTTGGTGTCAAGACCCATACCTTCGCAACTCCAAATTAGTTAATGAATCCTTTGACCGTATAGTCAGAAATCGAAAAAGTCGGTTCGATAATAATGATTCAGAATTATTTTGTTTTCTTCGAGGTAAGCACATAATAATATTTCAAGAATTGTCCGTATGCTGTTATAGAAGCTATCCAAAATCCATCGAGGCCGTCAAAAAAACCACGCTGGATAATCAGTTTTTTTATAAAAATGAAAGGCGGCTTGAAAGCTAAGCTCAGAAAGTCCAGGATTAAAGGCTTAGGTTGTTTTTGCAAAGCGGCCAGCTGAGCATATTGATGAACCTTTCCAAGATAATGTCTGAGATCAGGATAACTGTAGTGCAGAAGATGGCCGTCAAGCCGACGAATCCGGCCATTAGTTCTTATTCCCTCATGTACATAGCGGTCGTTGAAACCAGCCTTCCTTTTGTTGAAGAGCCTCAGCACATATTCCGGGAACCATCCTGAATGAAAAATCCACTTACCGCAAAAATTTGTTAAGCGAGAAATTTCGGCCCCGCAATAATCTTCTGTATCCATCAGGAATTTTTCAATACTGTCACGTAATTCCGGAGAGACCTGTTCGTCGCAGTCAATTGAGAACAGCCAGTCATGCGAAGCCATCGCCGCCGCTGCCTGCTTAGCCTTGCCGAATCCCTCGAACTTGATCTGATCGACTTTGGCGCCCAATTCCCCGGCAATTACAACAGTCCGGTCAGTCGAGCCTGTATCCATCAGGCAGATTTCCTCCGCCCAGCTTACTGATTCAATTGCGCGCTCCAGATTTTTCTCCTCATTGCGCGCGATCATGACAACGGACAGTGGCTCCCTTTTCATGTTTGGCCTATGCATTTATACTCGAGATCAATCGATGTTTTAAAAAAATCATTTTGATACTGGCGCATCTTTGGCTCTTTGATTGTTCTGCTCTTTGAATTGCAGGTTATACAGATATTCATATCTACCCTTGCGTGCCAAAAGGTCTGAATGTGTCCCGCTTTCCACCAGCCTGCCATTTTCAATTACCAGAATCTTGTCTGCATTCAGAATCGTGGAAAGTCTATGTGCAATGACAAATGTTGTGCGGCCTTTCAGAAGGCGATCCATGGCTTCCTGCACGACTTGCTCTGACTCGGTATCAAGGGAAGACGTGGCTTCGTCGAAAATCAATATTTGTGGATCGCGCAAAACCGCGCGGGCAATTGCAATTCGCTGCCGCTGGCCGCCGGAGAGCATCACCCCCTTGTTGCCAATCGGAGTATCGTATCCCTTTTCCAGCGAGCTTATGAATTTGTGGGCATTGGCGATTCGCGAGGCCCATTCTACCTGATCCATAGTATAATGGAGCAAACCGTAAGTAATATTATACAAAACCGTATCGTTGAACAGCATAGTCTCCTGCGTGACAATTCCCAATAGCCGGCGTATGGATGATAGCTTAATCTTACGCAGATCAATGCCGTCGATCAATATCCTGCCCTGATCTGGGTCATAAAAGCGCGGAATCAAATCGCACAGTGTTGATTTACCAGCTCCGGAGCTACCCACAATTGCAACTATTTCGCCTTTCTGAGCAACAAAATTAATATTTTTTAAAACCGGGTGACCAGGATAATATGAGAAACTGACATTCTCAAATCTTATCTCCGACCGGAATTCGGGCAAATCAACCGCATCAGGAGCATCTTTTATGTCGACCGACCGGTCCAGCATTCTGAATATTCTGTCCACCGCGGCCATGCCTTCCTGAACTTTTATATGCAACATGAACAGCGATTTCACAGGCGCTAGAAGGGAGAACATGGCAAAAGCGAACAACATAAAATCACCTGCCGAAATACCATTGCCCATTAAAACTTGCCTTCCGCCGAACCAGATAATTAGGACAACCGCTGCTGTGCCCAGAAGCTCGTTCACGGGCGAGGAGCTTACCCTGAAGCGCGAAATTTTCATCTGGGTCCGAAAATATTTATTGGCATGTTTCGAAAATTTACCGATCTCGTAATCATCGGTGTTAAATCCTTTGATTATTCTGATATTCGAGACATTCTCTTCCAGCGCGCTGTTCAGGTCAGCCATACTTTCCTGTGCGCGGTGAGAGTATTTACGAAGCTTTCTGCCAACCACGAACATGAGTAGAAATGTCAGCGGCAGGATCAGGATTACAAATAACAGAAGTTTCCAGCTGATTATGAACATGAAAGTCATATATATCAATATCAGGAGAGGGTCGCGTGAGGCCCGGTTGACAGTCTGATTAAATGCCTCGCGCAGAATCATTATATCATTGGTAACATGGCTTATCAGCTCACCTGTGCGTGTACCATGAAAATGTGAGATTGAAAGTTTTTGGTAATGTGCAAAAAGAGCTATTCGCAGATCGCGCGTGAAGCCCTGCTCGGCATAGATCATGAAATAGTCCTGCAAATAATAAAAGATACTTTTCCCAATTGCCAGGAGCAGGACTGCCAGGCACAGATTCCAAAGCGTCTGAACCCTGTCAGTTGATATTATTAGAGAATTGACGAAGTTCTTTATCTTCTCACGAAACTCCTCGAAACCACTGGCCAGTCTTTGTCCCTGGGAGAGGCTATCCACACCGCTCTGATCGCTCGTGATCTCGGTCTGAGTTCCTGTAATCCCTGTCAATCCCTGCTCCTCCTGAAACAAGACACTGGTCAAGGGACCGATCATCCAGATCAGAGCCCCTGAAAGCAATGCGAAGATAAACATGCTGATGATGGATACCAGCATATACTTCCAGTAAGGCAGCAGGAATTTCAATATTCTTCGATATATCGACACAAGCACCCCGTTAAACTAAAAACCAGGATAACCCTGGTGCATTTGACAGAATTTAAACATATGACGGTCAGTTTGTCAATAGCAAGCTTATTCCAGAATTAGCCCCTCGATTTTCTCCGCGCTTGCCGGAATTTCCAGCTCAAACTTCTCTTCCGGTATATCGAGATTATAACGCTGATCTATGAAATCCAGACGGATATCGCTGGTGAATGGTTCGATTTCCGGATTGTCAATCGTTTCCAGATAATTGCTGTATTCAATTTCCGTGCGGTCGAATTTAAAATAGGGAAAATCATCGGGATCATAGTACTTTATCTTGAAATTAACCGCCAGCATATCCTTCGCCCAGCCGTAAACCGCATTATCGAAATCATCAAAATCCGCCGCAAAGATATAATCCCAGTCCGCTCCCCTGCCGCGTATGCCCTGCCTGTCATCGTCCAAAGATATATCATATTTTCTGGGGATCAGGCTGTCGCCGATTTCGGGTATAAAATCTCCGGCCAAAATATTCATGGTCAATTCGAATACATCCCGCCATCGGTTCAAATCCGGCTCGGTCAGATCATACCACAGACCTCGATAATATACATTATCTGAGGGCAAGTAGAATCTCAGC
>JAABVY010000148.1:0-418 GCA_011777135.1 Candidatus Zixiibacteriota bacterium
ATATAAAGGCTCTTATAAAGAATATCTTCTTCATAATAAAATACCTCTTTTTATATTATAGCAAAAAACGTACTAATTCCCTAAAGAAACTTATCAAAATAGAAAAAACCAGAAACATGTTGATATTTTGATGTTTTTTCATTCTGAAGCAGAAAAGCCGCTACATTATAAGAGTGCAAACAGCGTTATTTCACACAATTTCTGATTTCATAACGGCAAATGACATTATTTATATCTGCAAAAGATCGAGTTCATCCTTCCCCACGATATGAATATGCAGTCGCTCGTCATATATACCGGTATCGCGCAGCAGGTCTTCAGCTTTTTGACTGCATTGATCCGGGTCATCAACCCCGATAACCAGTCTGAACCGGTTAAGGCCGCTTGTGTCCCGTTCCCTGAGTCCTGCATGTATCAG
>JAABVY010000148.1:510-794 GCA_011777135.1 Candidatus Zixiibacteriota bacterium
TATCGAGCGGAATACCTCGTCAGGACACCGGCATCCAAGCGTATGCCGGACAAATTCCTCGATAGCTTTTCCCCTCGAAGGAACCACGGGAATTACCTTTTATGACTTCAGCCTGTCGAACATGCTTTTGGGCGCTCCGCATACCGGACAGCGGTAATCATCGGGCAGGTTCTCGAAAGAGGTCCCGGCGGGAATACCTCGTTCGGGCTCACCAATCTCGGGGTCATAGACATAGTAACAGCCCTGACACATCCATTTCGCGGGTCTTTCTTCCATAACAGACA
>JAABVY010000148.1:805-1474 GCA_011777135.1 Candidatus Zixiibacteriota bacterium
TATAATGTACGGTAATCCGTCATTATCCGAACGGGAGGACCGATGAGGAAAAAGGCAATGTCCGTGCTGCGTTCAATATTCGCGGGATCCGCAGCGGGCATCCTGATTGCCGTACTGTTCATGACAGGAGTGTTCGAGCTTCTGGAACTCAAGGCCCTTGATTTCAGATTCCGGATGAACGCCGAAGAACGTGTTCCATCAGACGATATCGTCATTGTCACCATAGACCAGAACAGTATCGATTATCTCAAGAACCGCATCGGCATCCTCTGGAAATGGCCCCGTGACCTATATGGTTATGCGGTGTCCTATCTTTCGGGAGCTGGAGCGAAGGCCATACTTCTGGACTTCGATTTTTCCGACCCGGACATAAACCGGGCGGAGTTTGAGGAAGGCCAGACGGACAGGTTTCTGGGCGAGGCCATTGAAGAGGCAGGAAATGTGGTCAATACGTTCATCCTCTATGATTCCACCCGTGGCGGCGACTATGCACAGGACACGACGGACTATGAACTGCTTGAACATTTTGCGCTGAACATCAACGGTTCAGAGAACCTGAACATTAAGAATCATGTTTCAGCGGTGGTACCCATTCCCGTCATCATGGGGGCCGGCCGCTCCCTCGGCTCGGCAACCATTCACACCGACCCGGACGGGACCATACGGAGG
>JAABVY010000089.1:0-2214 GCA_011777135.1 Candidatus Zixiibacteriota bacterium
TTGATAATAATGAGGTTACTATAAAAGATCTGGCCCGTGGACGTGAAGTTTCCGAGGATCTCGAGGATCGCGAGGAGTGGCTAAAGGCCGAGGGGATTCAGGTTACTGTGCCAAGGGGGGAGATGATACCGACAATCAAAAAAATGTTAAGTGTGAAATAGTACCTGCCATGAAACTTGGAAAATTTCAAATTGATGTCATCGTGGAAAACACATCATATGTCGATGGCGGCATGATGTTTGGTGTCGTGCCCAAGAAGTTATGGGCCAAAGATGTTCAGGTCAATGGACAGAACCTTGTTCCGATGGACTTGAATGTATTTGTCATAAGAACCGGTGAGCAAACAATTCTAGTAGATACCGGACTGGGTGAGATACTAACCGAGAAACAGCAGAAGATGTATGGCACAGATCCTGAATCGAAACTGGAATCCGGGTTAGCGGAACTTGGAATTAAGCCTGATCAGGTCGACTATGTGATCCATACACATCTGCATCTCGATCATATCGGCGGGGCTGTCAAGGATGACGGCAATGGTAATCCGGTTCCGCGTTTTTCAGAGGCGCAGCATATAGTACAGAAGCTGGAATGGGAGGCGGCCAATAATCCCGATGAGCGCTCTGAAGCCGCCTACGACAAATCAAAGTTTATGCCTCTCTATGATGCCGGGCAATTAAAAATTATCGAGGGAAACGTCGAGTTGATTGCCGGAATAAAGCTGGTGTTGACTGGAGGGCATACAATGGGACATCAGGGAGTGATAGTCGAGTCGGAAGGGGAGAGGTTGTTCCTGTTTGCCGATATTGTGCCGTTTGAGGCACACATCCGCCCGGCCTATGTGGCCTCGGCCGATCTTTTTCCTCTGGAGACTATCAAAATCAAGAAGGAGCTTTTGCCGGAGATAGCGCAGCATGGATGGTATCTGGGTTTTGATCATGAAATCGATATAAAAGTCTGCAGAATAGTCGATAACGGCATGAAGCTGGTGGCTGAAAAAGTTGAAGTCTGAAAAATATTCTAAATCAGGACGGGTGTATTATGTCCATAGATAAAAAATTGGAACAGTTGAAAAAATTGCAGGATGACGCAAGGCTTGGCGGGGGAGAAAAGCGAATAGAGGCCCAGCACCAGAAGGGCAAACTGACCGCACGGGAACGTCTGGATCTTCTTCTGGATAAAGGGTCATTCGAGGAATTCGATATGTTTGTGAGGCACAGGTCATCCGACTTCGGCCTAGACAAGCAGAAATATTTTACTGACGGTGTTGTAACCGGATGCGGTACTATTGATGGCCGTAAGGTTTTTGTCTTCTCTCAGGATTTCACAATATTTGGAGGATCATTATCCAAGGCCCATGCTGAAAAAATCTGTAAGATCATGGACATGGCAATGAAAGTCGGCGCGCCCGTTATCGGGCTGAATGACTCCGGGGGAGCTCGTATACAGGAGGGTGTGATTTCTCTTGGCGGTTATGCTGATATCTTCCTGCGCAACACACTCGCCTCGGGAGTGGTGCCTCAAATTTCGGTTGTGCTGGGGCCATGTGCAGGCGGCGCGGTTTATTCTCCGGCTATCACCGACTTTGTTCTGATGGTCAAGGGAACCTCGTACATGTTCGTGACCGGCCCAAATGTGGTCAAGACCGTGACGCATGAGGAGATCACTCATGATGAGCTGGGTGGTGCGATGGTACATGCATCTAAATCCGGCGTTGCGCATTTAGTCGGCAACAATGAGGCTGAGACGCTTTTGCTGACCCGCAAGCTGATGTCGTTCATCCCGCAGAATAATCTGGATGAAGTACCGATGATTGAAAGCAATGACCCCGATGACCGTATGGATGAGGAATTGAACTACATTGTGCCTGATAATCCGAATAAGCCGTATGATATAAAAGACGTGATCACACGCATTGTTGACAACGGCGATTTCTTCGAAATCATGCCCGACTATGCCATGAATATAGTTATCGGTTTTGCACGTCTGGGAGGACGGTCGATCGGAATTATTGCCAACCAGCCTGCTTATCTTGCCGGGGTACTCGATATAAATTCGTCGGATAAGGCTGGACGTTTTATACGTTTCTGTGATGCCTTCAATATTCCCATCCTTACCTTCGAGGATGTGCCCGGTTTTCTGCCGGGTACCGATCAGGAATTCAATGGGATTATCCGTCATGGTGCCAAGCTTCTCTATGCCTACTGTGAGGCGACC
>JAABVY010000089.1:2221-2408 GCA_011777135.1 Candidatus Zixiibacteriota bacterium
ATTGCGGTTATGGGTCCCAAGGGCGCGGTCGAGATTATTTTCAAAAAGGAGATTGCCGCGTCGGATGATCCTGAGGCCGCTACTGACAAGAAGGTTGAGGAGTTCCGTGAAAAATTTGCCAACCCGTATATCGCCGCCGAACGCGGTTACCTTGATGATGTGATCGAGCCGAAGACCACCCGTCCGC
>JAABVY010000089.1:2496-2783 GCA_011777135.1 Candidatus Zixiibacteriota bacterium
GCATAGATACATGTTTTCTTATTAAAGGGGATAAAGAGATTCCCACGTCGATCATAATCGAAGATTATGATCTCCTCGGAATGACGGTTTTGAGGAATGAACTCGATTTTGGTCATTGCGAGGAGCGCAGCGACGTGGCAATCTCGATGTTTGGTTTTGAAAAGAAATCTCTGAGATTCCCACGTCGATCATAATCGGAGATTATGATCTCCTCGGAATGGCGACTCGGTGAAATATTCACTTGCAGAAAGCTGCGCTATATACCATCTTATGGCATTACTGTGGAG
>JAABVY010000089.1:2831-3119 GCA_011777135.1 Candidatus Zixiibacteriota bacterium
CCTTCAAAATTATCTATGCAGATGTGGAAACAGCAAAGGAGATTCTGACTACAAGAGGATGAATTCATCAACTCCATGTCGCCGATTGATCGAAGTATCAGGATGAAGACAACTGAGGATGTTTCGGTCGATTCATTTGTGAATTTCCTGGGTAACAATGCGCTTGAATGGAATGACGCTGAGATAGAAATCCTGAAAGCAGCAATGGACTCAATTCTTCCGTTGCTACAAGAGATCAGAATGTCTTTTCCGGAAACTGTATATTTTGTCAAGACGACTGGTGAGGAG
>JAABVY010000282.1:0-224 GCA_011777135.1 Candidatus Zixiibacteriota bacterium
TGAGAATACCAATAAGGCGGCACAGAAATACCACAGCCGTCATTTTATTAATTAATGTTTCGTCGAATGCTACAAGGGTCGGCTTTTGTTAAACAACCTCCCCAACAGTATCAAAGACACCCATCACATCTTCCCGTTTTAAGAAATATTCTCTTAATTCACCATCAGACATGTGATCAAAGATATAGGTGAGGGTCAGCTTTGCGTCTTTAAAGTATTCAAGA
>JAABVY010000282.1:360-1317 GCA_011777135.1 Candidatus Zixiibacteriota bacterium
AGATAATCCACCTGCCACTGGGACCTTCGGGAACCCAGCTTTTCAACTTTGGAACGGGCAATTTTGAGGGTTTTTTCTGCTTCATCCCAATAGCCTCGGGCAATTTGAGATTTAGCAATCAGCAGAAGCAGTTCAGGAGTCAGATATTCAACCCCGCTGGATTTAAGTTGTTCCAGGAAATCACCGGTTACCTTGATGGCAGATTCATAATCTCCCTTCATAAAAGGCAAATAACACAACGCCAATTGAGCATATTGTTTGGCAAAGAAATTCATCTGGTCAATTGCAAAATTTTCTTGTGAGATCATTTTCTCCGCCTCTTCTAATTTCCCCGCCCGCACTCGAGACAGCAGTTTTGCACCCGAGAAAAACGATTTCGCCAGCGCACTATCCGCAGCCGGTTGATCGTCGAAAACGCTATCCACCACATCAATAGCCAGCTGGTAATGCCCCAGGTCTGAGTAAAGGAAGGAAAGAAATGTTTGGGTAAGAATGATCCCGGCAAAAAAGTTAGACTGTTTAGCATCCGCCAAAGACTGGCTGAAATGCTGAACCGCCAAATCAATGTCCCCGCGTTCCATATCTACAAAGCCAATCGCATAGCGGCTGTAGGATTGACCCCAGATGTTTTCAATGCGCCTGCTGATTTCATAAGCTTCATCGGAAAAACGATAAGCCGCATCGAAATCACCCGAAAAAACATGAATAGCCACCAGTCCGCCCAGGCTGTCCGCCAACATGGGTTGATTGTTCAGTTTCTTCCATAGCTCAACAGCTTCGAGCGAAACCTCCCTGGCTCTACCCGCCTTGCCATCCATGGAATACGTGTGGGTATCGGTCAGGCTGTATGCCAGCTGTTCTTCCAGTCCCAAATTCCGGGCGATCGTGATGGCCTTCTCCCCGATAACCTGAGCCTTACTCAAACCATGGCTGAAGCGGTAGATATTCGTGGTAATC
>JAABVY010000282.1:1329-3037 GCA_011777135.1 Candidatus Zixiibacteriota bacterium
GTCTAATTCTTCAGCAATCGCTTTCGCTTTTTCAACCAGCATCAACCCGGATTTCATATCGAATTCAGTGCTGGGGACACTTCGGATTTGAGCCTGGGCAATCAGAGCTGCTAATTCAATAGAAACATCCTCATACTCCCGGGCGTATGCTTCCATCTCCTGGTAATTCTCGATTGCTTCCACGAACTGGGAATTTAATTCATACGCCCTGCCCCGGCACGTGTACAGTAATGCCAGTTGCTGGAGGTTGAGTTCATCAGACCACCCGGATGCCTCGATCGCTTTACTGTAATTATTAATCGCTTCAATATTTGCATACAATTTAAAGGCTGCATCACCCTCCCGCTGATAATAGACTGCTGCTCGCGGATCTTGAGCCTGATAAAAATGATGCCCGATAACAGATGCAAATTCACTGGCCCGATCTCGGAACATATCTTCTAAGATCTCCCCCACACGCTGATGAAAATCCTTTCTATGCTTTATCAAAATTGAGTTATATGCAGTTTCATGGGTCAATGCCTGTCGGAAAATATATTCCAGGTAAGGTTCGCGGGCATTCTCTAAAATTAATCCCTGTCGTTGTAAATTATTCAGCCGCTGATCAAACCCATTTGAGTTACCACTGACAATTTCCAGGACCCGGTAATAGAACGACCGACCAATTACAGAAGCGACCTGTAAGACATGTTTCGCGGCTTCATCCAGGCGATCAATTCGAGAAACCAGCAAGGTCTGAAGATTATCTGGAATGGTAATGTTGTTGGTGCTTGATATGACCTCCAATTTCCCATTTTCGGGACCCTGACCAATCACCTGATTGTCAATCAGGGTCCGGATGACCTCTTCCATGAAAAATGGGTTGCCATCAGATTTTTCCAGGATGATTTCCCGTACACCGGAGGTCAGGCTGTCTCCAGTAAATAATTGGTCCATCAAGGAATTGGCATCATTGATCGATAGGGGCGATAATTTGATCTCCGTGTAGCGATGGTTGTAATCGGTTTCCGCATTATGCCGTACCTTCCATGCAGGAGAAGAACGATCTGGACGAAAAGAACAGAGGAACAAAATCGGGAACCGGTCAGCCAGCTGGAAGAGATGGATAATTAAGTCGACGGAAGTTTCGTCAGCCCAATGAAGATCGTCAACGGCGATAACAGCTGGGCCCTGCTGAACCAAAAATTCGAGGCTGGTCAGCAGTTCTTTGTAAATCGCCTTTTTAAGATCCTCCCCCTCGAGTTCGTTCCCGTTTTTGTGTTCCTGGACTCCTAAAATAGTTTCAAACAATCCATGGACTTCTGAAGATCCTTCCAGCCCGGGCGTTCCAAGGGTTTCCGTAAGGGCCTCTCGGACTGCTTCGGGAGAGTCAGAAGAAGTTAAACCGATGAAATCCCGGATCAATCGCTGAATTAATCCATATGGACGGGTCGACTCATAGGAGACACCATTGGCCTGATTCCAACGGGATTCGATCTGTCCAAACGGACCCACCCCAAGGTTGATTGCTTCCCAGGCCTCACGGGTTTCTATCAGTAAGCGGCTTTTCCCAAGACCGGCCTCGCCTATCACACAGACAATCTGGCCGCGTCCTTTTTTGACACCATCCAATACTTCCTGTAGAGTTTCAATTTCACTGGAGCGCCCAACTAATGGGGTCTCCAGACCCTGAATACCACGTGAGTAAACAGGATTATCTTTGGCTTCC
>JAABVY010000045.1:0-177 GCA_011777135.1 Candidatus Zixiibacteriota bacterium
AACGCTCAATCTGCTTGTCTTCCTTACGCATACCTCTGGTGTCTGCGATAGATATCAGCATATTTCCGCGCAATGCCTCGGCGGTTACATCATCGGGCAAACCATACACACTTTTAAAAGCCGGCTTGATCCCCTGGGCGTAATATTTTGCAAAATTAGTGATGGATGCCTCTGGAA
>JAABVY010000045.1:232-630 GCA_011777135.1 Candidatus Zixiibacteriota bacterium
TGCTATTACTGAACTTTCAATCGGATTATTTTCAAAACTCTCCGCGATATACTTATCCACGTAATAACCATGGGCTTTACCCTTGTAAAGATCTATGATTAATCCGAGGTTGCTTCCTGGCGGCGGTGGCTGGATCTCCTGGAACTTACCATTCCACTTTGTATCCGCCGGACGGATCTCTTTAGGATAGTGCTTGTGCATAAAATCAATCACGGATCTTGCTGCGATCAGTTTGTTCACGCTTTTGATAATGTTGATATCTTTCATCACTGTAGCCGTAGCCGGGTTGGTAATCTCATTTAGCGTGCCGATCTGTGAATATATTTTTGCGCCAGGCCCGCGTCCATAGCGTTTTTCAATATACTTTATGACATCAAAGGTCCCATACGCATCATTGT
>JAABVY010000045.1:674-979 GCA_011777135.1 Candidatus Zixiibacteriota bacterium
ATTGCTCTGGCGTAGCTTTATAAACGCATCCACGGCCTGATCCATGGCCTGCCTCTGCTCTGGCGTAAATTCTTTTCGCATTTCCTGTAAGCGCTTATCAGAAATCTCCGATGTCCAGCCTTGGGGATTGGCTATCTCGGTACGCTCCTTGGCGACACGGCGGTGAAACATATACTCCCCGAAATCGTCCCAGGTGAGGTTGACCTTTTCAAGCGGTTTCAGCACACTGTTAAACGTGGTATTGATATACAGCTCGGCTTCCGATCCGGTATAAGCCAGATTTTCAAGTTTGTACCGTGGATTAT
>JAABVY010000045.1:989-1946 GCA_011777135.1 Candidatus Zixiibacteriota bacterium
CCTACTTTTTTGATTTTCTTTAGCAACATCCAGTTCGCATCAATGAGCTCCCTGGCCAAAAGGTCTTTGAAGGGCGGACGAACATCCTCAAACTGCTTATAATACGCATCATCCCCTTTACGGAACATGCCCCTAAGGCGCTTGACGCGGTTCTCTTGCATTTTGCCGCTTTTGATATCGTCTTGGATACTTTCATACAGTGCCTTAACCTTGGGCTTGCGCTCCAAATAATTAAAAACCCCCTCGTAAAATAGCGGTGCATGGGCTTTCAACAAACCAGGGGCGTTAATCAGGGCACTAAAAGCATCTGCATACAACTCTGGCGAAGAATATCGATATTTTGTAAATTTCGGATCAGCCGCCGGGTCAAACGGCTTCCAGGCTCTTGTCAAACTCTTCAGCTCGTCCATCACTTCGGACAGGTGAAACAATCTGCGTTTGCGGATCTCTTCATTGATCAGCTCCACGTATCGCTTGTGAATCATATCCGGGGTTACTTCTGCTTTGATTTTCTTGCCGGTGGCCTCTTTCGTTATTTTAGCAAAGCGTTGTAAATGTGCCGGCACCTGTCCTTTCAGCGCTTCCTTGATCACCGCCTTTTTTTCCGGCGTACTCATCCGGGCCACATAATCGTACAGATCCGGATTTATCAACTTGGCATTTTCAATCGCATTCCATATGGAAAGCACATCTTCTGCGGTAATCGGGAGCTCTTTTTCAATGATCTCGTCGATCCATTTATCGGCGTTCTCGGCTTCCACCATCTTCTTGGCCAGGTATCGCAGGCGTCGCCGATCTTTTTCAGTCAACGGACCAGGGGCTTTAGGGCCTCGCGGAAGGGTATGTTTGAGATATTTTTTCAGGCTAGCCATGCGGCCCAGGATATTGCCACGGGCCATGGTCTTTTCTGGAAGCCAGTCCACCATATGACCAACCTCATGCGCTATCGTCGCAGCG
>JAABVY010000045.1:1967-2200 GCA_011777135.1 Candidatus Zixiibacteriota bacterium
GCTCTGGACTTTCTCAAAAACCGTTTCACGGCAGGGTATTTGCCTTGCATCAACTCATTGGCAAGCTGCACGATCTCTGGTAGCTCCATGATCGCATTGACCTGGGTGGCGTATCCACCGGTATCGGCAAATCCGGTCGGGGGCTTGCTAAATAAATCAGGCTCTTTTTTACCAAACAAATCCTCTTGGATATCTCCGCCGCGGATAGGGCCTTCCTTCATCTTAGCCTTCAC
>JAABVY010000045.1:2271-2517 GCA_011777135.1 Candidatus Zixiibacteriota bacterium
CACCCAGTCGCCTGGCTGCGATTCGATCATCCGGAACTCAAGATTACCGTGCTTCTGCCTCAGCGAATCCAGTAGCGCAAGGGCTTCATCCTTTGGATATATTTTTTCTTTCAGAGTGCCTACACCATACGGTGTCCAGGTCTTCCCTCCGGGCATCTCTATCTTTGTCTGTCCCTGGGCTTCCAACCGTTCGCGCTCGATCTCTTCTTCGGTTTGCTTAATCTTTTTGGGCGCTTTTTCTTCTGT
>JAABVY010000120.1 GCA_011777135.1 Candidatus Zixiibacteriota bacterium
AGCCTCGTATGGGTAATTGCTTATAAGTTTCGAGAACTCCCCGGCGGCCTCTTCAAATCTATCCTGTCGATATAAATCCAGGGCCTGGGAATAAAGAGTTCCTGCATCCTCATCATAGGTATAATCGAGAGCATACAGTGGTGCACCGAAGAAAACAAAAAGCGCCAGGCAGTGGATCAGGACTGCCGGAGGCTTTTGCGATTTAACCCTGTTTCCCATATTTTTACTTATAAGGAATAGCGGCCGAAATCTTCGGGATTTATTTTTTTCAGACGTTCTTTCAATGCTTCTGGATCCGGGAAATCCTCCGGTACGCCTTCGCCCTTCCTGATATGAAAGAGCTCTTCGCTGGCGTAAATGGGAGCATCACATCTCAAAGCGATCGCGATTGAATCCGAGGGCCGCGCATCAATCTGAAGCAGACCATCCCTGGAATTGATGTAGATTACCGCATAAAAAGTCTGTTCCTTCAATTCGGTAATCTCGATCTTTTCCACAGTACCATCAAAACCGGTCACAATCAGCTTTATCAGGTCATGTGTCAGGGGACGGCGCTGGGTCATGTTCGACAGAGCCATGGCTATTGCCATGGCCTCGAAATGACCGATCCAGATGGGAAGCACCCTGCTGTCATCTTCGCCCTCACCATCTTCGGGCTTCAAGACCACAACCGGAGAATTGGTTGAAACATCAAGTGCAAGACCGTCAATCTTGACTTTTAATAATTCACTCATTATGAACTCTTCTTTACAACCCAGAGTTTTAAACTAGCAACAACATCAGAGGCGATTTTCACCGGAACCGTAAAGACTCCCAATGATTTAATCGGCTCCTCCAGTATAATATTTCTACGATCAACTGTTATACCTTCTTTGGCCAGGAGCTCAGAAATCATGGAGGCTGTCACCGAGCCAAAGACCTTGTCTTCTTCTCCCACATTTACTTCGGCCATAATAGAGGCTTTCTCGATCCTGGCCTTTACGCGCTCTGCCTCTTTCATATGCTTGCGATCGCGCATTTCCTTCTGCTTTTTGATTTCATCGATAGCTTTAACATTGCCCCGCGTTGCGGGTATTGCAAGATTGCGGGCTATCAGGAAGTTACGCCCGTATCCGGCAGCAACATCGACAATCTCGCCGCATTTGCCGAGATTTTCCATATCTTCTCTGAGAATTACTTTCATATCTCCTCACATCTATTATATGTATTTTTTAACAAGCTTCAAGCCAAATATAGTAAATTATCCTATCCTTAACGCGCGCAGGCGCCTGAAATCGAAATGACTGTCTATCAGCCCCGCAATACCAAGGATGATTGCGGAATAGATATTCAGGATCGCGATACCCACATAAACCAATCCTCTTACAGCTTTGGAAACATTTCGTTTCCTCA
>JAABVY010000076.1:0-193 GCA_011777135.1 Candidatus Zixiibacteriota bacterium
TCATAAATGGTCGTTATTCTTGTTATAGATATATTACGTTATTACTTTCAGGATCATTATAGTCAAATCGTCCAATATAAAATCCGGATCCTTGAATTCATGTATAGCATCGACGATCTTATGGGCGATTTCCTTGGCCGGCTTAGCACGATTCTTTTTGACAATATCTACCAGCCTATCGGTCTCAAATTGG
>JAABVY010000076.1:350-1957 GCA_011777135.1 Candidatus Zixiibacteriota bacterium
TCGGTCCTTTTTCCGTCACGGTCGATAAGTATGGGCGGGAAATGCCCGGCATTTGAGAATGTGAATATTTTGCTCCTGTTATCAAGCACGCCATAAACGGCGGTGACAAAATTTCCCTGATCCAGAGATTCGGTCATCAGTCGGTTAACTTTCTGCATGATGGCCCGGATGGCATAATTATTCCTGATTTCCGCAATCAGTGAAGCCCTGAAAGACGCCATTATAAGTGAGGCCGGAATCCCCTTGCCGCTGACGTCTGCAATTACAAGCCCCGTCTGTCCTTCCTCGATTTTGATATAGTCGAAGTAGTCTCCCCCGACCTGGTGCGAGGAGATATTGATTCCGGCAATATCAAAACCCTTGAACTCCAGTTTTTTGCGGGGCAGGAAGGTCTTCTGGATTGAGCGTGCAATCGAGACCTCTTGGTCGAGCTGCCTTTTCATCACCAGCTCCCGGTACAGGGTGGCTCGCTCTATAGCAATTGCCGATTTTGCCGCGAAAGTAGAGAGCAGGTCGAGGTCGTGTTCCTTGTACGCATTTTCGCGGTCGGATTCGATATTGAATACTCCTATCACCCTGTCCTTCAATTTGATAGGCACAACCAGCTCAGATTTAGTGGTATTGCGGGCGATTATATAGCGGCTATCCTTGGAGACGTCATCCACAACAACTCCCTGTCCTGTCTTCGCGGCCCAGCCCACAAGGCCAGCTCCCAGCTTGTCCCGCAACAGGTTTTCATATTCCGGATCATCATAACCCTTGGAATGAATAGCATAAAGGTAGCCATCTTCCTTCAGCAAGTATATACTTATCGCATCATAATCAACGACCAGCTTCAGAGCCTCGGCAATTGCCGCCAAAACCTCATCCTGCTCGAGCACATTGGCCAGCATCTGCGAGGTATCGATCAGGAGCCTGTTTTCAAATGTCTTTTTCTGCACCAGTTCGCGCAATTCCGCATTTTCATATGCCAGCGAGAAGCTGTCAGCCAGGGCTTTGAGAAAATCGACCATATTCTCAGTTTCGAAGCAGGAGCTGTTCCTGCTGTAAAAGTCGAGGTGCCCGGACCATTTATTCTTGAAGAACAGAGGCAGGCGCAGCCTGCATTTATACTGCCTTTCCAGTTTTTCCTTGAAAAAGTCATTCCAGACATCATTTTCATCCAGTTCGCAGGGCACCGACATCTCGCAACCCTGGTCATTGAAATCAAAATCTTCAGGATCCAGATGCAGCTTCTTTTTGGAACCGGGCGACATGACAAAAACATCATCCGGACTTCGTCCCTGATCCAGCATAACCAGACTGACCAGATCAGCATCGGAAAGCTTCAGAGATTCCTCCAGAATTGTAGAAATCAGCTCACCCTTCTGAAGGGGTTGAGTGAGTATCCGCGAAGTTTGGGAGAGGAATCTCAGGCTTTCGATGAATTTTTTATCTATCTTCATACTATTTAACATCTTAATTGCATTTTAATACGATAATTCAAGTCATTTTGAATTAATTGTCAACCTAAATCCTTATATATGATACATATCGGGTTCGCCCACCCGGCGCATTGGCGTGAGGCGAAATAATATCACCATCAATACGACGAAAATCGCAAAAAA
>JAABVY010000029.1:0-653 GCA_011777135.1 Candidatus Zixiibacteriota bacterium
GTTTCATCTGGAAGATTGATCTCCATAGTCTGGGGCGCCGCAAATACGGTTGTAACCATATAGAAGATCAGTAGCAAAAATGCTATATCCACCATCGGCGTCATATCCAGCCTGATTCTGAGCCGCCGTATCCGGCCCTTAGATCCCTTCTCAGCCTTTTTACCAGACGATTCTGTGCTTATCTCAGCCATGCTGTCGCCTCCCCTTCAACTGATTACCTCAGCCAATCGTTTTATAATCGGTGACTCTTTTAAATTTTGCGGTCTGATGCTATTTATATTTGTGGCGGAATGCCAGCCGCATAAATGCTCAATTGTGTAAGGTCCGGGCGGTGAAATCGGCGGAGAGTCAAAAAAACTCCCGTGTCTTCCGTCTGGCTATATGACGGCTGAACACGGGAGGACGTTCAATCATGCGCGGGAGAATTTGCTTGTTTGGATGGTCATTCTTTATCCAGGTCAAATTTGACCTCGTATGATACCCAGACTGCCACCGGCTTGTTCTGAAATTCCGCCGGACGGTATACTCTTTTGAAAG
The DNA here is from genome assembly GCA_011777135.1 of Candidatus Zixiibacteriota bacterium. GTDB lineage: Bacteria > Zixibacteria > MSB-5A5 > JAABVY01 > JAABVY01 > JAABVY01. The sequence goes on from JAABVY010000029.1 coordinate 538, forward strand.
CAGCCTCGAGTGCGGCTTTCTCGAAGCCGATTTCCTCTCCCGAGGGTTTATCGATAATTGCTTTTCTCACCCGGCCTTTCGTATCCACAAGGGCTTTGACCCGGACTGTCCCGCTT
>JAABVY010000029.1:695-5060 GCA_011777135.1 Candidatus Zixiibacteriota bacterium
CGGGAGCTTCTATTAATTCCGGCGCACGATCAACAACAACCGTGTCTTCAGGCCCGGGAAATATGTCCTCGGAATCGACATTATCAAGGCTTTCATCCAGATAAGCCACCGGTTTATTCTCCAGCGGCTCTGAATTTAGATCCTGCTTCCAGAAAACCAGGGAGATGACCAAAAGTAAAAATATCATGTGTCTTGCTGGATTCATAATTCTGAGTATCTCACCGGCATTNNGGATCCCGGCCGGACATGATTGGTCTTAAAATATCTCATACCAAGCCCTTCAACAAATTCCTGCTGATTCCAGTGTCTATTACTAAAATCGGAATCTGAAAGGGTAAATCTTGAATTTTGTCCTGAACCGAATGTGATCATACCATGTACTTTATTTGAGCTTTGATTTGGCGTCAGCCTGCCAGGGGCATAGTGCCGGATATAAAAAATCCTCCTGATGGCGTTCAATCAGTTGACGCCGAGCAGGAGGATTTACTTAATTTTGCAAATGCCGCTCTAAATTAATTCTTGAGCGTAAATCTGACTTTATATGCGACCCATACGGCCACCGGCTGATTGTTCTGCATGGCCGGACGGTACTTCCTGTCCCAGGCGGCCTCCATTGCCGCTTCCTCAAAACCAGCGTTTACGCCGGATTCCTTGACAATAATGGCATCGCGCACATTACCGTCAGTGTCTACCAGGACTTTAATCCATACAGTCCCGGTAACACCGGCCTTCTTGGCCATCTCGGGATAAACCGGTTCAGGGGCAACCAGAAGCTGAGGCTCTTCATCAAAAGCGACAAACTCATCCGGCTGCGGAAGAATATCATCCAGAATATCCACAACCGTATTGTCACCATAAAGATCGCTGCCTCCACCCTCTCCCAGATCGGCTGCAGAGAGCTCGACCTTCTGGAGATTGGTGGCCAGCACCTGAACTTCCATAACCTCTTCATCAGCAACAGGATTAGGAATACCGATCTTGGGCAGCTCAATCTTTTCTTTATGAATTTCCGGCTTCTTAACCGTCTTCTGGATGTTTGGTGGAGGAAGCTGACTTAAATCAACATAGACAGGTGCCGCATCAGCAGCTACAGCCACCTCTTCCTGACCCATCTGCTTGATATATCCGACCAGCAGGATCACAGCCATGACCAGTAATGGCAGCGCACACGAGATCAGAGTACCCATCAGCATATGCTTCTGGTACGATCTTTTCAGCTCAAAAGCTCCGTATGGTGCCTGAGCAAACTGTTGACCATTACTCATGGTAGTCTCTCTCCTCTGGCTCGCATTGAATCCAGTGAGAATTCAAGCATTCTTGTATCTCTTCTATCGCTCCAGGGCGCGGTAGTGTACCGATAACTATAAGTAGTATCGGTAAATCTGCCCTCGCCCAGAACCCTTCTATTCTCAGATAAGTATTCTTCGACGAACTCTCTATCTCTCTGGAAAGCGTTTTCTACACGCGCAAAATCATCCAGGATATCGACATAGGCCTCGAAATCGGCCTTGGGGTGAATTTTCACCAGCGTCGACAGAAAGTAGTTCTGTCTATTATTAACAAGCAGTGAATCCAAAAGGTTCTCATCTTCTATAGGACGGCTGGAACCCTTCTCATCGCCGATAGTCCACCAATATGTATCCGTACTGTCAACCCTGATAACCGCCAGATTGGATTTCTTCACGTCCATGGTCTCTTCTTCGTCCGTTTCCTTGGGCAGATTAATATCCATAGCCTGAGGGGCCGCGAACACTGTAGTGACCATATAGAAAATCAGGAGCAGGAAAGCGATATCCACCATCGGGGTCATATCCAGACGGATCGCTATTCGCCGTTTTTTCTTTTTTGCGCCTTTTCCACCGCCACCAGCTTCGGGAACATCAACTGCGCCCATCTAAAATCACCACCTTCCTATTCTGCCTGCTCGAGCTCGGTTATAACCTGGAAACTGTTGATGCCTTCATCGCGAAGAGAATTCATCAGCTTTTCCATGATTCCGTACTGGACTTCTTTGTCGCCCTTAACCACGACCAAGCTTTCCAGCACATCTCTTTTAGCTTTTTCCCTTGCCTCCTTATTGGCTTCACCGGGATATAAATCGTTGACATTTCGCAGTTCTACAGCCCTCATATTCTGCACCGCAGGGCCCGTGTTGGTAACGTCCTCGAATGGTACGGCGGTGATATTCCGAAATGTCCGCTCGGTCACGGTGCCATCCTCGAGGGTCACCTTTCTCTTGGCGACAAAGTCAATATAGATAGAATCCTCGGGTGGTACTGTAACCAGGAAGACATTCCTCTTGGGCAGCTCAATCTGCGAACCGGAGGCGGGCAGATTCACTTCCTTCTTCTCCGGTGGTTTAAATTGCGTCGTAGCCATATAGAAAATCAGAAGCAAGAAAGCAATATCCACCATCGGCGTCATATCGAGCACAATGTTCACTCTTCTTTTCTTCTTAATCTTCATGACTTATTGGCTTCCTTATTCTTGATAAGCTGGAGAACCTCATACGAGGCCTCATCAATTGTATAGTTGAACGAGTCAACCTTGTTGACGAAAAAGTTATATGCAACAATACCGACAATAGCGGAGGTCAATCCGCCTGCGGTATTTACCAGCGCCTCGGAAATACCGATAGCCAGCTGGGTAGCGTCAATAACACCGCCGGAGGCATGACCGGTGGCGTTGAACGCACGAATCATTCCAATAGTTGTACCCAGAAGTCCGACCATAGTTGCAATTGATGCGATTGTTGAAAGCGCAATCAGGTTTCTTTCCAAAAGCGGAACCTCAAGGGCGTTAGCCTCTTCGATAGCGCGCTGGGTTTCCTCGAGGCGCTTTTCGGAATTCATATCGCTGTCTTTTATCGAGTTATAATGCTCAATCCCGGCCCTTAATACGTTGGCCAGAGAGCCTCTCTGCTTGTCGCAAGCTGCCAGGGCGCCTTTGAAATCGTTAGACTGAATCATCATAACGATTTTCTTGAAGAACGACTGTGGCGATCCTTTACCTTTGGCCTTGTTCAGCGAGAGCAGCCTCTCGATAATAAATGCAATCAGCATGACCAAGAGCGCAATCAAGACCGCCACCAGCGGACCGCCTTCCTGCAGATATGCTGGCAGGCGCGTCCAGATGAAAAATCCGATCGCCAGTGAGATTATAAGGTTCAGGGTTACAAATACAGATTGCTTCACCTCTTATTCCTCCTAATACAATATTATATTAAACAATTTTTCAGGTACACTCAAATTTTAAAGATCATTGGCCTTCACGGAATTCAGGATAAAGGCTGCGATCGACATCCACACACCCAGGCCTGAGAGAGTTGCAAAGGACACTATATTCACATTGGATCCGAGCCCCCGTAGGCCGTAGTTCTCGGCCATCCATTCTCCGAACGGCAGGCTGATACCGACTATGGTGACAACAAAGAACGCCAGCCAAACAGCCAGAACATACCAGCCCAGGCTCATAAAACGCTTCAGCCTTTTCAGGTAACTTTCAAATGACCTGGACGGCAACCATAAAAATACCAGCGTAACTATTCCAAATATAAACGCAAGCAGGGCCAGCACAGTTGGAACATAAACGTAAATCATCAGATTTGGATTGAAGAGGCTGATAACGCTGCTGAACTGGGAAGCCTGAAAATATCCGGTTAGACCGCTGAAAGACAAACTGGTCCAGTTTGATTCGAATCTCAACCAGGGCAGGAAACAGGAAACCACCAAAACCAGCGAGGAGATAGTAAGGACAATTTTGTCACGCATCGGCAATACATCCTGATTCACCGCAGTGAATTCACGGAATGTAGAAATATGGCCGGAGCGGTATTGCTCCACCGACTCCTCATACTTCTTCTGCTCTTCCTTGGATTTGAAAAAGTCCTTCGAGCTCTTTCCGAAAACATCAAAGCCGATATACCTGAAGCGCGTGCTTTCATCTAAGGGCTTTGATTCCTCCAGATTCTCCTCAGCTTCTTCCTTTTTCTTTTTCGTTTTTTCTTTGGCCATTAATTCACCTTCAAAGAGAGATATTCAAGATTATAAATCGATTTCAAACTCAAGCTCTTCTCGAGCAGTGTTGCATTCCTCATTATTCGGATCACACTTCAGGCATTTACCCGCCCATTCGTAAGCGTTATTGGCATCATTGGCCATCTGATAGGCCTTCATAATCCAGACATTGACGTCATTATCAGAACAGACATTTTCCCCCTGGGCGCGCATACAGTTCTGATATTGCTTAAGATGATTGATGCATTTCTGCGGCTCAGGATTTTTCTTTATAAGATATATAAGACCGATCCAGCGATCCGGTTCACACAACTCCGGCTCCATCTCTTTCCACTTCTGATAGTATACA
>JAABVY010000029.1:5080-6579 GCA_011777135.1 Candidatus Zixiibacteriota bacterium
ACAAATGTCGAGTCGCGCTCGATGACCTCATCCAGATAAAGCAAAGCATTATCCCAGTCCTGCAGCGCCAGGTAAGCATAGGCTATATTCGTGTAAGCGCTGAGGTTCTCGGGATAGAGCTCGAGATGCTTCTTGAGATAATCTACGGCTCCCTGATAATTCTTGAGGTAGTATTCATTGAGTCCGGCCCAGTAATAAGTCATTGCATCGGTTGAATCCAGTTCAATAGCTTTCTCAAAATCCTGACGGGCCTCCAGACGTGAAGCACTGTCGCCAATTCCGGCTTTGGNNGAGAGAAACATCACTCTGGGTCCATTCATAATTCGGATCGGCCTGCAGGATAGACTTCTCGTACTGGTCAAGAAACTCAACTGCTTTTTCATACTGCTTCAGGCCGGAATATGAACGTCCGATCAGGGACATTATATCTTCCTTCTCGTAGCCCTGCGCTAAAGCGGTCTCAAAGTCTGCAAGCGCATTCTCGAAATCATTAAAGGTAAAATAGGCTTTACCGCGATAATAGTTGGCGCGACCCGAGTCACCGCTCATCTCGAGGTACTTGGTATAGTAGAAGATCGCATTTGACATCAGCGACTGCTGGGCCTCGGGATTATCGGCCTGCTGTACGCCATATAATGTATATATGTCGCCGCCGATGATGTAGCCCTCGAGGTAGGATGAATCCAGTTCAAGCGTCTTCTCTATGGCTTCCAGGGCTTCACGGAACTGCCTCTGATTTAAGTAAGACTTGGCAATCCTGAAANNAATCCTGAAATGGAGTTCCGGATTGAGCGAATCGGAGGCCAGAGCCTTGTTATAAGCATTCAGCGCCACCGAATAGATCCCCTGTGCGAAAGCGATATCCCCCTGATGCATGACATATGTCATGTTATCGGGATCATCTATTTGAGCCTTCCTGACTTCTATATCAGCTTGAGTCGTATCGCCAGCCGCGAGATAGTATAAACCAAGACCATCTTCGAAAAGCGCCCTGTTCTCTTTATCTCTGGCCTTGTCCAGACCTTCCTCGAATGCATTCCTGGCTTTGTCAAGCTGTTCAGTCTGGAGGTAAAGCTTACCCAGGAGATAACGGGCATCATGAAACTTACTGTCGAAACGTACTGCGTTGTCGAGGGCTTTTATAGCGCTTGTAGTGTCGTACTTTCCAAGATAGCTCAGGCCCAGCATATAATAAAGCTGTTCATTGCGCTTATCACGTTTAAGAGCCTGCTCAATTTTCTGAATAGCATTGTCGTAATTTTTATTATCGTATGCTTGCTGTATGTCGGAGGGAACCTCGGCAGCAACCATTTCCACACCAAAAACCAACAAGAGTGGGATGACAAGAATCGCCAGCTTTTGCATCCTGAATCCTTTGTATTTTAATCGCTTACCATTCATAAAAATAATCCTTTAAAATATGTTTTACATGGTGAATGTCAAGTATTATTTGGCTTGCCTTCATCCAGCTTTTCATAGTCGCGACGAACTCCTAAGCC
>JAABVY010000029.1:6607-7284 GCA_011777135.1 Candidatus Zixiibacteriota bacterium
GCATAAACAAAATCCGTAAAACCACATAGATAAAGACCACAATCCCGACCGGCAAACGGATATTCCAATCGAAGTCGCCGACCATTCCTGTAACTATCAGGATACCCACTATCATTACAATCGAGATAGAGATATATCCCAGCCATCTGTTCAAATCAACCATTTTTTTCCTCCGGATATTATACAAACAGGAATGGCGAATATTCCCATTTTATTGACGCCCGAAATTGACAAGCGTTTAAAACTCAAACAAATCTGGAGCATGCCCCGGAAGCTTATAGAATGCCGCCAATCATTATTGATAATACACTCCAGGAGCGTTTGTTTCCGAAAAATCCCTAAATTATTGTCTACTTCAGATAATGCAAGTTAAAATTAACGGCTTTTTGCCCTTATAAAATTCTCGCAGAATTTGCGTTTCGGAGGCATTTATAAAGAGCGGATCCGATCCAGGAATTCATCCTGGCTGTAGATGACATTGAGCTCGGTCGGGATAGAATTCAGAAATATCTGTCCGTAGTTACTTTTAATCAGCCTGTTGTCGGTAACTATAATTACACCGGTATCCGTTTTCTGCCGTATCAGACGTCCAAAACCCTGCTTGAACTTCAGGACCGCGTTGGGAATAGAATATGTTACAAATGAGTCTTCGCCGGCCTTCTGAATCTGTTCCATGC
>JAABVY010000007.1:0-2197 GCA_011777135.1 Candidatus Zixiibacteriota bacterium
AAAAAATAGCCCTTGAAAATCTCAAGGGCTATTATGGTTCACCATAGACTAAAACAGGGTGTATATAAACGGTGCCAGGGCCGAACCCTGAGCAAGAACCAGCAGCGCTCCCAGGATTATCAGAAACGTTATCACCGGGGCCAGCCACCACTTCTTGCGGGCCTTCAAAAATCCCCAAAGTTCTTTAAAAATAACCAGTCGCGACATATGCCAAATCTTTACCACTACTCCAGTGGTGCAATTACTTATATTTCACTTTTTATACGCATCAAAGATCATTATGTCCAGTCAAAATCTATTTTTGCTAATATGGCTTCTCGGGACGGCTGGTTGGGCCATCAGGATCAACATCGGTCCAGTAACTCTGATTCTCCTTTTCGAACTTTCTCTTCATCGGATCGCGTCCGAAAAGCCGCATAAGCAATCCGATAATTGTGATGATAATATAATAAGTGAGCGTGAGCAGAATAAAGGTCATTACAATTCCGATTGCATGCGCAACCTTCATCCACAGCCATTCTACCGGACGTAAGATGATCGGCGCCACCAGCCCTGTTAAAAGAAAAAAAGCGGCTATGCAGAAAAGGACTATCCAGCCGGGAAAACCTCTCCATAGAAAGATCAGGCCCAGGACGGCAAAAGCGGCAGTCATAGTCAGGCCGAATATCCTTAATTCTCGTACTGTCTTTTTGGTCTTCTCCATGCTTATCTAATCCAGTTCAAATTCCTCGCGCCAGTCCTTCAAATCTACGAATTTTGGCTGTTTTTCCTTGTATAGAATAATATCTTCCATAACCAATACATCCATCTCGGTGCGCATAAAGCAGGTGTAAGCGTCCTCTGGCGTGCAGACGATCGGTTCACCGCGGACATTGAAAGAGGTATTGACAATCACGCCATAGCCTGTCTTTTCCCTGAATTTTTCTATAAGTTTATGATAGCGCTGATGGTCTTTCTCGTTGACCGTCTGAATTCTGGCCGAATAGTCGACATGTGTGACCGCTGGAATATCGCTTCTGGGAACGTGAAGCTTCTCAATTCCAAAAAGTCGCTTTTCATCCTCGGACATCTCCCGCCGTCTTTCTTTTTTTACATCGGCCACGAGCAGCATATAGGGTGATTCAACCTCCAGCTCAAAATAATCGGCAACATCCTCGGCCAATACAGAGGGCGCGAAAGGACGGAAGGATTCCCGGAATTTTATTTTCAGGTTCATTTTGGATTGCATCTTTGGACTGCGTGCATCACCAATTATACTCCTCGCACCTAATGCCCGGGGACCGAATTCCATCCGCCCGCTGAACCATCCCACCACCTTTTCGGAAGTAAGGGCCTCAACAGTCTCCGCTATAACCTCATCCTCGGTCAGCCGTTTATAAGGATAGCTATTTTCTTTCAGCCAGTTTTCGATTTCATCTGAAGTCCAGGATGGGCCCAGATATGACCCTTTCTGGAAATCCCGGCCATCAGAGGGAAGAGTGCGCTTGTTTCCAAGTTTATGATACCATGCGAAAAGCGCTGCTCCTAATGCCCCGCCCGCATCACCGGCTGCTGGCTGAATCCATATACGATCGAATATATTCTCTTTGAGAATTTTACCATTCCCGACACAATTCAGGGTCACGCCTCCGGCCAAACAGAGGTTAGTTTCCCCGGTCTCCTTTTTCACATAGCGTGCCATTCGCAGCATGACTTCTTCTGTCACTTCCTGAATCGACCTTGCCAGATCCATATCCTTCTGGCTCAATTTGGTTTCCGGTTTCCTGGGAGGCCCGCCGAAGAGTTTATGGAATCTTCTTGAGGTCATAGTCAGACCCTGGCAGTAATTGAAATATTTCATGTTCAGCCTCAGGCTTCCGTCTTCCTTCAGGTCTACCAGGTTATCATAGATGGTCTGCACATATTTTGGTTCGCCATAGGGCGCCAGACCCATCATTTTATATTCTCCCGAGTTTACTCGAAAGCCTGTGTAGTACGTAAAAGCAGTATATAAAAGACCCAGGCTATGAGGAAATTCCAATTCCTGTTTCAGCTCGACCTGGTTATGTCTGCCCAAACCCCAGGAGGCGGTGGCCCATTCTCCCACTCCGTCAATTGTGAGCACGGCGGCTCGCTCGAATGGAGAGGGGAAGAATGCCGAGGCGACATGCGACTGATGATGTTCCGGAAATAGAATCTCGCCCTCAAATTCCGGAAG
>JAABVY010000007.1:2302-2551 GCA_011777135.1 Candidatus Zixiibacteriota bacterium
AAAAAGCGACAAAATCAAGTTGATCGGCAGATATTCCGGATTCTTTCAGGCAATAGGCGATAGCATCAGAGGGAAACCGATGGTCATGTTTATTGCGGCTGAATCTTTCCTGCTGGGCGGCGGCTATGATCTCGCCGTCACGCACCAGGCAGGCGGCGCTGTCGTGATAGAAGGCTGAGATTCCGAGTATGTTAACTGATTTGCCCATCTTAGATTATACGTAAGATTAGCTCAGCGAGTGATATTTGT
>JAABVY010000074.1 GCA_011777135.1 Candidatus Zixiibacteriota bacterium
ATTCCAGTGATAATTCAGTCTGATATATATGATCAATCAAAATATAAATCTGGGGAGGTATCATGTTTGCTATCAAAAAAGGCGGTAGTATCACCATGGCAAGTCTGTTGATCATGGCATTTCTTTTTGCTGTCTGGGTATTCCCATCTGCGCTTAATGCACAACCATCGATAGAGGAACTGGATAAATACCTGCAGGCCTGCCACGAGGTGTACAACTTTCACGGCGCGGTTCTGATTGGCAAGGATGGACAGGTGTTTTATAAAAAAGGCATTGGCATGGCTGATATCGAGCTGGGCGTGCCCAATACTACAGAAATGAAATTTCAAATCGGCTCGATTACCAAGCAATTCACTGCAACGGCGATCATGCAGCTGGCCGAGAGAGGGCTTCTTAGTGTAGATGATCCGATCACAAAACACCTGACCGAATACCCTTCTGAAACAGGCGATAAAATAACGATCCATCATCTTTTAACGCATACCTCCGGTGTCACAAGTTACACCAGTATGCCGGATGTGATGGAAAGACGGGCTGTGGAAATGACTCTTGAGAAACTCCTTGCGCTGTTTAAAGATCTTCCGCTCGAGTTCGAGCCGGGCACCAAATTCAATTATTCCAATTCAGGCTATATTATACTGGGCGCCATCATCGAAGAGGTCTCCGGAATGCCATACGAGGATTATATGCGAGAGAACATCTTCGAACCGCTTGGCATGGAAAATACCGGATACTGCCATCGGGATATAATTCTGAAAAACAGGGCCTGTGGATATACGGAAAATGAAGAGGATGAGCTCATTAATGCCGGATATGTGCATATGTCAGTGCCCTTTTCCGCCGGCGCACTTTATTCGACGGTAGAGGATATGTTTATCTGGGATCAGGCTTTGTATACTGAGAAAATCCTGAGCAGAGAAAGCCTGGAAAAGATGTTCACGCCCTTTCTTAACGATTATGGTTATGGCTGGGGCATATCAGAGGTCCTGGGACATAAGCTCATCGCTCATGGCGGCGGAATTGACGGTTTCGCTACCCAGATCCAGCGTTGGGTTGAGGATAGCGGTTGTGTAGTGGTTTTCAGTAATAATGAAGTCGCCGGACCTGCTCAGATTGCAATGGGTTTGGCGGCGATTATGATTGGCGAGCCATATGAGATACCTGTAGAGAAAACTCCGATCGTGATGGCTGATGATAAGCTGAGGGAATATGTCGGTGTCTTTAAGGTGAACGATACTGAGTACAGAATAATCAGCTTTGAAGCGGATCAGCTTTATTCCCAGAGATCCGGGCGAGCACGTATAGCAATTTATCCCGAGGCCGAAGACAACTTCTTCTATGACCATGACCATCATGTAACCCTTAAGTTCAACCGGGATCAAAGTGGTGAGATTGTCAGTCACACGATTTATCAGAATTTTGATTACAGCGACGCCCAAAAAGTCGGGGAGAATGAAGCCAATGAAGTTCTGGAGGCAATGCGCCCTGCAGAGGTAGATCCCGCACTGCTTGAAAAATATGCCGGCGCCTATGAGCTCAACCCGAATTTTATCATGAGTGTTCTGAACAAGGATGACAAGCTCTTTATCCAGGCCGGTAATTATCCCGAACTGGAAATCCTGCCGCGCTCGGAAACAGAGTTTAACAATCCGGAACATAGTGTGAATATCACTTTCAATGTTGATAGTGACGGTAAAGTTACCTCTCTGGTATTCCAACAGGGCAATACAACCATGACCGGCAAGAGGATTAAGTAGGTCAAATCCTGAAGGGATTTGACATTCCTGTCGGGAAAGGATTCTCAGCGGCGCCGTATGAGAAATCGAGACCAAGTGCCGGCAGGTAGTAGATCCGGCTCTTGACTGGAACGCTTTCCTGCCGGCTGCATTCATGTTGCGGCAGGTCTTCAGACCTTCCGTCCTCAAGTTTGAGAGACTGGCGGAACTCTGTTGGACCAAATTGCGACACCATAACCCCCAAAAACAATTTGATTTAATCTATTAAATATATATATCTTAAAGCGGTAATCCTGCTTGATATGGGAGGTATGGATGAGCAACAATTCAGGACTGAGATCACTTATAAAAAGCGAAGACTGGTGGGCGGTATGGTTCGGCGCGGCCATAATCATTGTCGCTCTCCTGCATTTTACCGGCAAGGCTCCCAGACTGGGGGAATGGATCACCAATCCGTTAAACCAGTTCGAGAGCTATGAACGTGTTTATCCGCTCGAAAATAAGCCAGCCGATCTGAATATCGAGGGCCCGCTTTCCAAACATCTTAAATACGATGAGGAACAGGGGGTGCTGATTTACAAGGGCTTGATGACCGCGAAGCAGATGCGTGAGATGCAGAAGTTTTCCTCCGATCCCGAATATAAATCCGCCATCGACCAGCTATATCACAGCCCGCCGGTGGCTAAAAGCAATATCATACTCAAACTGCTTTTCCTGATGGTTTCGTTGGGCCTGATGTCCGCGATCGGCATGAAAGCGATGGGACATAAACCCTTCGAATTTCTGAGTGGATATATTGTAATCTTCGTGCTGGCGATTATCGCTTACACATTTTCGGATCAAAATGTAATCAAGGCCTACGGTTTGGGGTACGCGTTCTGGGCGCTTCTTCTGGGGCTGTTGATTTCCAATACAATCGGCACTCCTAAATGGCTTCTGGCCGGCGCCCGAACCGAGATGTATATCAAAACCGGGCTGGTCCTTT
>JAABVY010000082.1 GCA_011777135.1 Candidatus Zixiibacteriota bacterium
AATTCCGCCCGGAATATATTCCCCTCGGCCTGAAGCCAGAAATTTCTTAAATATGTCGAGTCAGCGGTCAGCAAATAAATAAGTGATGTGTCCGCACCCTCTAAAATTATCGGCTCGGAAAATACGAATTCAAAATCGGAATCAGGGAGGAAATCCACCTGACCCTCAGCGGGAGTCGATTTGACCAGTTTCGGAGGCTGTAAATCCTCCGTAATCTCCACTTTAAATGAGGCAGNNAAATGAGGCAGTATCCATTTGCTCAGATAATGGATTTCCCTGCAATGAGCTTATATCGGATGCTTCCAGACGATAGATGCCTTCGGCAAGCGGATTCTCCGGCACAAGCAATACTCGATTCGTGGAATCTTGAAGTGCATAGGTATAAGCTGGTTCAATCATAGAATCATCCTCCAGCCTTATGACCTGAAATTTTTCAGCAGCGGCCGCGGAGGCCAGAATAAGGTCGGAAAATTCAGTTGTAATCATCAGATTCGGAGTGTAATCGGCCGACTCCAATTTGAGACTGGCGGTATCCTGACTGGAAAGCACGAAATTCAGGCCGCTCACCGATGAATTTNNGATCAAATTTCCTGTCAGAGGATACATCCCTGACCGCGAAACAAAGATATTCTCCTTCAGCAATATATTCAAATTCATAATAACCGGAGTCGTTAGTCTGTGTGATGTAAAGCGGATTGCGGATGAAGATGCTGAATGTGCTGTCATAGGGATATGCCCAGACATCGGCATTTGTGAATGGCCGATGATCCTGGACCACAATCCCCGAAATGGTACCGGTATCGAGAACATCGCCGGTGGAGAAAGCCAGCCTGTAAGGTCGTTCCAGCTTATTGTTGCGGAGGTCGGAAAGCTGAGTTTTCAGAGTAATCAGGTATGTCCTGTCGTCCATCAGTGCATCTTTGAATTTTATTTTCAATGTGCTGCCGTCCCAATCGAGATCGGGGAATTCTTCAGGCTCGGGAACGATTACCAATGACCTGGCGGCATCCTCTTTTCTTAGCTTCTCCGAAAACTCTATTCTTATTTCGGCGTCGGTATCTACTCCCAGCGCTCCCGGTTCGGGCGAGGTGGAGACTATTTCCGGCGGGGTCTCATCGGGAGGGCCACCCGGTGGAAATTCAATTTTTGCACATGAAAATAATATCAGCGATGACAAGAGATAAATTAGAAAAAAGCTGGCCAGTTTATTCACCGGTCCAATTTCTCCCTTATTGCAACATTGTCGGGATCGACTCCCAGAGCTTTCTGCCAGGTCTCGCGGGCTTTCTCTTCCCTGCCCTGGGCCTTATATATTTCCGCCAGGTGATCGTATAGCTCGACATCAGGATTTTCCATCAGGTCAATCGCACGCTTGATATATTCTTCCGCTTCGGAAAATTTCCCCATCTTGAACAGCACCCAGCCGTAGCTGTCCAGATAAGCCGGATTCAATGAATCCAGCTCCAAAGCTCT
>JAABVY010000244.1:0-182 GCA_011777135.1 Candidatus Zixiibacteriota bacterium
ACGCAAACGGACGTTTACGTTACTTTTTTTTGGTCTACAGTAAATCAAGTGGATTCAACTACTTGACGGCTGACTGGGCAGAGCGGCAACAGGGTAGCTTTTAACAAAAAAAAATTTTCGTCCGGTGCTTCATAGGGGGGGGAGGGGCGGCCGTATATATTTGCTGACTTACGTAGGGAAGT
>JAABVY010000244.1:297-516 GCA_011777135.1 Candidatus Zixiibacteriota bacterium
TAAACTTGTCGCTTTTTTCAAGACAAAACTTTATCACCAGCTGAATGATAAAGAGAAAGATTTACTCATAAAGCAGAACTACCACATGCATAGATACTCCGAGGCATTACGGGATCGAATAGATATGTGGGGCTTGTAACTACAGCAATGACAGCCGGGACCGCAGCCGCGACAGATTACGCCCCGTACGCCGAGAGACTTAAAGACCCGTATTGGCGT
>JAABVY010000244.1:525-1502 GCA_011777135.1 Candidatus Zixiibacteriota bacterium
GATAAAAAAGGCAAGGTGGTCAAGTTCGTAATGAATGAGAGCCAGAAAAAGCTTTGGCAGGAGTTTCATTATCTGAACATCATCCTGAAGGATAGGCAGAGAGGGTTTTCCACTCTGATCGCAATGATCATCCTTGATACGTGTCTGTTCAACATGAATCAGTCCTGCGGGATAATTGACATAACGCTTGACGACGCCATGCTGAAAGTTGCGAAGATAAAATTCGCCTACGATCACCTGCCTGATGACTTGAAGAAAGAGAGGCCATTAGTGACTGACAGCAAGGGAACGCTGGAATGGGCGCATAATTCAAGTGTTCAGGCCGGTACCAGTCATCGCGGCGGGACATTGCAGATTCTTCACATCTCGGAGTTCGGGAAAATATCATCCAGGAACCCGGAAAAAGCGCGTGAGATCAGGACCGGTGCGCTGAACACCCTTGCCCCCGGCCAGCATGTCTTCATTGAATCGACAGCGGAAGGCAGACAGGGCGAGTTTTTCGAGTACTGCGAAACGGCAAGGCGTCTTCAGGATGAAAAACTTCCTTTGACCGAGCTTGATTTCAAGTTTTTCTTTTACGGCTGGTGGATGGACGGCAACGAGAATGAGATCAACCCTGACGGCGTTGATATACCGCCTGACAAGCTGAAATATTTTGAAGAGCTGGAAGAGCAGCTCGGTATAAGGATCAATAACAGAAAAAGGGCCTGGTACTGCAAAAAGTCGGCACAACAGAAGGGTGATATGCTGCGGGAATTCCCTGCGACCCCGGAAGAGGCATTTGACGCTTCCATTGAGGGGGCATATCTGGCTAGAATTCTTTCCGGTATGCGGAAGGACGGAAAGATCACCCGTGTTCCGCATGACCCTGAGTGTCCTGTCAATACGGCGTGGGACTTCGGGGTCAATGATCATATGTCCATATGGCTTCATCAGTATGTCGGCCTCCAGCACCGACTGATAGGTTACCTTTCCGG
>JAABVY010000193.1:0-1259 GCA_011777135.1 Candidatus Zixiibacteriota bacterium
CATTCTGGACACTGGTAATCATTAATTCGAAAAAGCACAAATATGATTATGATCCCTGGCACAGGATGGTTTTTCAACTGTCCATGGTGGTTGCGGCTTTCATATTCGCGGTCTATATGATTCCACACCCGGTGCATGTACAGTATTTCAATCAGACATTGCCATTTTTGATAGTCGCCTCGATGCCGGCAATAAGGCTGCTGCTGGCTAAATCGGATTCGGTAAAGGCTGTCCTGGCGGCGGTTTATCTGTTGGGAATATTGCTGTACCCGGCCCTTTATATTCTGGATATTCGCGATAAATATTCAGACTACAAGATATCCAATGTCAAAAAAGTGACCCAGGCGATTCGGCATAATTCCATGCCCGAGGACCCCATATTGTCTGAGTGGGTGGCTTACAATGTGCTATCTGAACGGGAGCAGCTGGCCGGGGGAGAATTTGTAGGGCATGAATATATCTTCTCAACCTCAATTGTGCCGCGCAGCAAATATCATCTGCTTTCGGATGAGAAGATCAATGCCTTTCTGCACAATTCCGTGCCTGAGCTTGTGGTGATAAAAAACACTCCGATTGAAACCTGGGAAAAGGAACTGGATAAAAACTACAAGATAATGGTAAAAATAAATAACGTGTTTATTTATGATCGAAACAGAGCTGTTCAGGGTGAATAAAAGATGAGAAGGCTGATTTCTACATCGTTTATCATAATGCTTCTAATGTACGCAGCCGGCTATTCTGCTGATATTGCGATTGAGTCATCTCTTGACCGGAACAAGGCCTATATTGGTGACAGGATCGCCTATTCGCTCACTATCGAAGCCGACAGCGCATTTAAAATCGACTCTCTCGAGACTCCCGAAGACCTGGGTGAATTCGAGATAAGGAACTGGCTTCTGGAGAGTGAGCGGATAGAGGATGGGATCAGGAAGATGAAATATTCCGGCATCCTGACTGTTTTCGAGACCGGCAAAGTAACGATCCCGCCGTTGCCGATTGTCTATCATCCGTCAGAAGATATCACAGATACGATTTATACCGATTCGATGGATGTGTTTATTATGAGCCTCGTGCTGGATGATTCGGCGGCGGATATACGTGATCTCAAGGGAGTCAAGAGCCTGGGACAGAATCGTGCCCTGATTATTGTAATCATAGTAATTCTGCTGGCAACTGCGGCGGGGTTGATGTGGTATTTCTTCAGGAAAAAGCCGGGGATGGAGGCAGAGAGAACCGAACCGCTTAAAAGCCCCTGGGAT
>JAABVY010000193.1:1296-1957 GCA_011777135.1 Candidatus Zixiibacteriota bacterium
GATTCCAAAATTAAATATTGAAGAGGAGTTAGACGAGAATCTGAGCCTGCTGCTGGATAATTCCGACCTGGTAAAATTTGCCAAGTTCTTGCCGGAGAAGGGATTTATAGAGGAGGATTTCCAGAGAGCCTGGGTTTTTGTGAATAAAACCAAGCCCGGTACGCCGGTTTCAGAGGAGGTGAGCTCATGAGTTTCGAATTAGGCTCGCCAGCATATCTGTATCTTCTAATTCTGATTCCGATCATGCTCTGGTACCGCTATATGCGCAGGAAGAAGGTTCATGCTCCGGTCATATATTCCGACACCGGTTTGGTTAAACGTGTCAGGTATCGAGGCGGATTATGGCCGAGGTATATTTCTCCGATTCTCAAGAGCCTGGCTCTGATAGCGATAATTTTCGCTCTGGCTCGGCCCAGATTTGCCCGTACATTCGAAGAAGTCAAAACGCAGGGGATTGATATAATCTTGACTCTGGATGTGTCCGGGAGTATGAAGGCCGAGGATTTCAAGCCGCAAAACAGGCTTTATGTGGCCAAAGAGGTGATCAAGGAGTTTGTGCAGGAAAGAACAGATGATCGCCTCGGGCTGGTGGTGTTTGCAGCACAGGCATTTACGCAATGCCCATTGACACTGGACCATAATGTATTGATCAATTTTCTTG
>JAABVY010000292.1:0-2127 GCA_011777135.1 Candidatus Zixiibacteriota bacterium
ACTGCGGGAACATGATGAACATGCGGCCGAAGAATATTATAATAAACTGCTGGACAGTCTGGAAGAAATATAATTCATGGCTGAAAACAGCGAAAAGACGGGCAAAGTTTATCTTATCGGGGCAGGACCGGGAGATCCGGACCTGATCACAGTCAGAGGATTCAGCCTGCTCAATTCCTGCGATGTCATCATCTACGATAATCTGATTCCTCATGAATTGATCGTAACAACCCCGGCGCATATAGAAAAAATATACGTGGGAAAATCTGCCAGTGCGCATACGCTCCCTCAGGAAAAGATAAATGAATTGCTGGTTGAACATGCCAGCCAGGGAAAGAATGTTGCGCGTCTGAAGGGGGGTGATCCATTTGTTTTCGGACGCGGAGGGGAAGAGGCTGAATATCTTCGCAAGCATAATATCGAATTTGAAATTGTCCCCGGGGTAACGGCCGGATTGGCGGCAGCGGCCACCTCCGGAATACCAGCCAGCCACCGGGATATCTCCAGCGCTATATTGCTTCTTACCGCTCACGGCGCCTCCGAGCATGAATTATATGTGGACTGGGACTGGGTCAGCAAGATTCAAAAAGGTACTGTCATCGGCTACATGGGTGTGAAGCAGCTTCCCAATGTCGTGGAAAAATTGATCGAGGGCGGAATGCCTCCGGGAATCGAGGCGGCTATGGTTGAACGCTGCTGTTTTTCGACCCAGAAAGTTGTGTGCGCGCGTCTTGAGGATCTGCCCGCCGAAGCTGAAAGACAGAATGTTAATCCCCCGGCGATATTTATAATCGGTGAGGTTGCGTCTTTGGCCGAGAAGCTGGACTGGTACAACCGCAAGATGCTCTCCGGCGTACGCATCATGATCACCCGTCCAGCCGACCAATCCAAATGGATTTATCAGCTTTTCCGCAATATGGGCGCGGAAGTAATCGCCTATCCAACAATCAAAACCAGTTACAATGATGATAAGGCGGGCTGGGAAGAATTTATTAAATCCGGCGGTAAGGATAACTGGCTCTTTTTCTCCAGCGAGAATGGCGTGCGCTATTTCTTTGGGTATCTGAAATCGAAACAGATCGACCTGCGCCTGGTGGGGCGTTATGCCATCGCAGCAGCGGGCCACGGCACCCTGCGGGCCTTGAACGACCTGGGTTATCAGCCCGATTATGCTCCTGCCGTTTCCGGTATGGTGAAGTTTGCCGAGCAGATGTGCGCAGATATAGAAGTGGCTAAAATAAAGGTGATCAGGATTCGCGGTCAATTGCAGCATGATAATATCGAGGAAATTCTAAAAAAAGCCGGAGCAAATGTGCATCCTCTAACATTATACAATACCGAATATGCGGTTTGGAGCGAGGATGAGATCAGGAGGCTGTTTATGCATCCGCCTCACATGATTATGTTTTCGAGCGGCAGATCCGTTGACGGCCTGGTCGAAGTACTGGGTCATGAAAAAGCTCTGGAACTTGCATCAAAATCGAAAATATCGACAATCGGTCCGACAACATCGGAAGTTGTCAGGAAATACAGGATGGATGTGGAGCTGGAAGCTACCAGGCATTCCATACCTGACCTCATCAACCAGATTGTTCAGTATTATCAAAAGAAATAGAGATGTATAAAATTGCCACAAGAGGAAGCAAGCTGGCTTTGCGGCAGTCGGGAATGATCCGAGATTTGCTCTCTACAAAAGCCGGTCTGGAGGCTGAACTGATGGTAGTGAAGACTGCTGGTGATGTTATCCAGAATAAGCCGCTTTCAGAAGTTAAGGGCATGGGTTTTTTCACCAAGGAAATCGAACAGGCGCTCTTTGATGGTCGTGCTGATATTGCTGTGCACTCCCTAAAAGATCTACCGATACAACAACCTCCGGGAATTGATGTGGTCGCGATTGCAGAGAGAGAAAATCCCGCAGAAGCGCTTCTTACAAAAGCCGAGAGTATTGATGATTCCCGACCCCTGCACTTAAAAGAAGGCCTGACTATCGGCACCAGCGCAATCAGGCGAAAGGCCCAGATCAGGGTTCAGCGTCCGGATTTGAAGGTCAAAGATCTTCGCGGAAATGTGACCACCCGCCTTGAAAAACTTCGTTCCGGGGAATATGATGCGATAATAATTGCCTAT
>JAABVY010000292.1:2220-2916 GCA_011777135.1 Candidatus Zixiibacteriota bacterium
CGAAGGCTTCTGCTTCTGTGCGGCGGGGGATGCCATCTTCCCCTGGGAGCGAACCTGGCCGAATCGGATGACGGCTGGGTGATGTCGGTATTCTGGTCCTACATGCTTCCTGATAAGACCGAAAGATATATTTATGATAAGATAATCTCCGAAGATTATGATCGGCTGGTTGAAAAAAGCTACGCCTCGATTAAAGCAAGAGAGATTTCCGATCTTCTGAAATTCAAGGGACGCTCGATAGACGGCACAAAGAGACTTCTGATNNACTTCTGATCACCCGTCCCGAAGAAAAAACTGATGAGCTCGCGGGAAAGCTCGCTGCAAAGAGCATAGATCTTATTCCATATCCGGTCCAGAGCTTGAGACGGGATTATGATGACAGGGAATGGATCGATATCGAGCAGGATTTTGATGACTATGAATACATAATTCTTACCAGCGCAAATGCAGTCAGGTTTTTCAAGGAGATTTTGGAGAGCAGCGATATCCCGCCCGAAAAATATTCCCATAAGAAAATTGCTACTGTAGGAGTGAAAACAGCAGAGGCATGCAGTGAGGCCTTTCCAGATTCCGAGGTTATCGTCTCTCGTATTTCCACCGGCGCCGGCCTGGGAGCACATCTCCTGGATTACAGAAAAGGCAAGGCTCTCTTCCCGTGTGCCAGGGAAGCCAGGCATGATCTGGAGAGGATACTTG
>JAABVY010000356.1:0-1140 GCA_011777135.1 Candidatus Zixiibacteriota bacterium
ACATCAAAATAATCTATCCCGCCATCTGGGTATTTCACAAGTCCTCCGACCTTATTCTGAGGCTGTTTGGAGTGAAGGAACGACCGGCCTCGCCGTATGTTACCGAAGAAGAAATAAAGACCATGATAAGTATTGGGGGCGAGGAAGGTACCATAGAAAAGGGGGAACAGCAACTTCTCCACCGAATCTTTGAGTTTGGGGACACGGAGGTTTCAGAGGCAATGGTCCCCCGCACCGAGCTGGCAGCCATCAGCGCGGAAGCCACTGTAGCCGAAGCTATGCAGTTAGTCAGCGAAAAGGGTTTCAGCCGTTATCCCGTTATCAAGGAGAACATTGATAACATACAGGGTATTCTTTATATCAAGGACATTCTCATCACCATGACACAGACCGATATCATGAATCTTTCAGTATCGAATTTCATGCGTGAGGCCTATTATATTCCGGAGACCAAAATGGTTACGCAGCTGCTTGACGAAATGCGTAAGAACAAGTTCCATATTGCGGTGGTTATGGACGAATATGGTGGAACTGCGGGGCTGGTGACCCTTGAAGACATTATGGAGGAAATCGTAGGGGGGCTTCAGGACGAGTTTGAGGAGATATCCGCTGAGGCTGAAGTAAAGATCATTGATGAGAAAACCTTTATTATTTCTGGACAGACCCCGCTTGATGAACTTACTGAAGTCCTGGGCAAAGAGATAAAGAGCGAGGATTTTAATACGATCGGCGGATATGTTTTCGGTCTCTTTGGCCGCCTGCCCAAGGTTGGTGAACAGGTGCGTACCCCTGATTTCCGTTTTATGGTCATGGACCTGGAAAACCGTAAAATAGGCAAAGTAAAGATAACAAAGCTCTAGAACCGGAGAGCTCACCTCTCCATACCATTCAAGTATGCTTGTAGCACATATTCCAGCGGGTTACATCGTTTCCAGGAGTCTTCTTCGAAGTATGGGGCAGGAATATAACCTGCGTCTGTACCGTATCGGACTTATAGTGGGGCTTATCGCAAGCATTCTGCCTGATATGGATCTTCTGTATTTCTATTTCCTTGATGATCGTCAGCATGTGCATCACAGTTATCTGTTCCACCGACCTTTCTTCTGGGCGGCTGTAACTGCCGGGCTTTTTACTCTGCGG
>JAABVY010000356.1:1164-1309 GCA_011777135.1 Candidatus Zixiibacteriota bacterium
AAATGTTCTTGTCCATCTGCTGCTCGACTCTGTGACCGGAGGGATTGCCTGGCTTTTCCCCCTTACTGGAGAGCGGTTTGTCCTTTTTCATGTTCCTGCCCGCTATGATTGGTGGATATGGAATTTCTTGTTTCACTGGACATTT
>JAABVY010000356.1:1409-2165 GCA_011777135.1 Candidatus Zixiibacteriota bacterium
AGTTAATTGCTTTATTTTATTGAAAACAAAAGATATTTTCTGGCTATTTTATTGAGGAGACTGGTATCATAGCGGTATATATTGATGCTAAAAAACGAAGCAAATTTTGCATGCTTGAAAAACGCAAAGAAAATAGATTGCCTATCATCAAGATCATAGCATATTCTGACGACCGTCATTCCTCCTCTGAGATGGTCGCCATGACCACTGTGGATATCAGTTCTTCGGGAGCAAGCATGTACACCATGCGAAACTTCACTCCAGGTGTAATTATAACTGTCTGTTCTCCGGTTTTTGGTAATAAACATATTAATGCAAGAATTTGCTGGAGTTCTCAGGTTTATGAAGGGATTTACAGGGTCGGAATAGTATTTCACTAGAGAGCAATATTTTTTATAGATAATATTCCTTGCTGACGCTTGCGGCGGGGACTGTTTGTTTTTCTGCGCCCCCCTTTTTCCTTTTAAATGGAGCAGCTTTGAGCACCCCCTGTGCTACAATCCATACATGGAATTTGTTGATATCGCATTTCCTCTCAAACTGGGCCGGTTGACCTACCGGATACCTGAAGGTATGGTGGTTGAGCCTGGAAATATTGTCCGAGCAGAGGTTAAAAAATCAATTAAGAGAGGTATCGTGCTCGGGCCTTCCCGCAGCCGCCCCAGAGGAAAAATCAAAGATATCGCGCAGGTAGAGCCTTACGGATTAGGAATGGCCATGGCACGGCTTATAGAATGGATGGCTGATTACTACTTT
>JAABVY010000356.1:2224-2542 GCA_011777135.1 Candidatus Zixiibacteriota bacterium
CGCCAGCGTAAACGGGCAGAACTTTCGGAACCCTTTTCCCCCTACGGGGCCACAGCTTTCGGAAAAGCTCTCGAGGTGCTCAAGGAATCGGTTTATGGGGGCAAATATCGGACGTTTCTGGTGCAGGCTCCTTCAACTGTAGCGGAGCTGAGCTTTGCGGTCGAGGCTGCAAAAAAGATTGACGGCAATATTATTATTTCAGCCCCGGAGCACGGATGGATAGATCATATTGAGGGGGCTCTCCGGGAGGCAGTAGGTGAAACTGCACTGGTCAGCTACCATGCCGGTATAAATGCAGGAAAACGCTCCGAGTCTCTG
>JAABVY010000291.1 GCA_011777135.1 Candidatus Zixiibacteriota bacterium
CGGCCATTGAAGGATTTGGGCCTGCCATCCACAATGAGCAGTCAAGGCCTTATACCACACATACTTATATCAAACGGGAACCGGGGATTGTTTAAAGGGTTATAAGAACTGGATATTTTGCTTGCTTTTTCGGTAAGAAAAATTAGATTATGAGGTTCATTACGGAACCTGTATAAGGAGTGATTAAGAATGAAGGAAGGTATTCATCCTAAATATGTCGACGCCAAGATTACCTGCGCCTGTGGGAATGTGATCGAGACTCGTGCGACTCAGCCTGAAATCAGGGTCGATATTTGCAGCGCATGCCATCCGTTCTTCACCGGCAAGCAGAAACTGGTTGACACGGCTGGTCGAGTGGAGCGTTTCAAGAGAAAATACGCCAAGTACCAGAAGAAAGACAAAAAAGAAGACTCAAAGTCTAAATAGATTCTGTTTAGTTGAAATAGACAGCTTATATATAATGCTGTCTATTTTTATATCCTGAACTGCAACCGGGGTTGGATTATGCCGGATTTAAATGTTGGCGGACAGGCAGTTATTGAGGGGGTCATGATGCGCTCCAAGGATCGTGTGGCCACTGCGGTCAGACGCGCCTCGGGCGAGATCGAGATAAAGTCGGATGATTTTATTTCATTGACCAAGCGCAATAAGTTCTTGGGGCTGCCGATTGTACGTGGAGCGGTCTCATTATTCGAGATGCTGGTCATCGGTATCAAGACCCTGAACTATTCAGCCTCTGTCGCCGCCGAAGATATAGATAAAGCCGAGGGTAAGGAGCCCAATAAAAAGACCAATAACTTCATGATGGCTGTCAGCGCGGTAGTAGCGTTTGCACTTGGAATCGGGATATTCTTCTTCCTGCCGCTGCTGTTTTCGCAGCTGGCGGGTGTGAAGAAAGAGGCGCTCTGGTTCAACCTGATAGCCGGTGTGATACGTGCCGCCATGTTCCTGGCATATGTCTGGGCGCTTTCGAAGTTTGCAGAATTCCGGCGTGTCTTCGAATATCATGGCGCCGAGCATAAATCGATTTTCGCCTATGAAAGCGGCGAGGATCTTGTTGCCGAGAACGCTGTGAAATATACCCGGCTGCATCCCAGGTGCGGAACGAGCTTTATACTGATCGTTGTGCTTTTGGCAATACTGACTTATTCGATTTCGGATACGAT
>JAABVY010000019.1:0-248 GCA_011777135.1 Candidatus Zixiibacteriota bacterium
ATCATGAACACCGCAAGGGATTCCTCCTCTCAAGATCCGGACAGGTCAGAGGAGTGCTGGAGAGCGATGTGAATCAGCTGCTCGGAAAAATAGAGACCGGAGCACTCA
The DNA here is from genome assembly GCA_011777135.1 of Candidatus Zixiibacteriota bacterium. Classification (GTDB taxonomy): domain Bacteria; phylum Zixibacteria; class MSB-5A5; order JAABVY01; family JAABVY01; genus JAABVY01. Next base: position 109 of record JAABVY010000019.1, read on the forward strand.
GGTTCGGTATAGACCTGGATGAACTCCCTGATATCCTGCGCGGCTTGGCGGACTTCCTTGAACGGCCTTTATTGCCGTTTGTCCACCCGACAGAGAAACCTAAAGACCCTGTTGTTATGGCCCGGAGTTATGCGAAGCTC
>JAABVY010000019.1:414-871 GCA_011777135.1 Candidatus Zixiibacteriota bacterium
GCGGATCTGAAGGCGATGAGCAAGCTTGAGCTAAGGCCCCTTGCCTTCGAGCATGCATATGGACGTTCTTCAAGAAACGAATCTGAACATCTGAGATGGATAAGGGGACAGCGCGGCAAATGCCACATCGAACTCGGAGTGAAGCGATGTTCAGAGGATGAATTTGATGGTTTTTTAATAAAAAACATGATGAATGAAGGAGATAATAATGAAACAACTTCATATTAATGATTTTCTTTTAGGCAAAAACAGTCCTGATGCAGTCTGCATTTCTACGAAAAACGAGGACGAAAAGAACTCCGGCGACAGGATCGAATCGACTGAAGTTCAAAGAAAAATCAAAGAGGAATGCGACGAATTGGCCGATTTCCTGATAGAGAAAAACAAGTCATACGGAAACAGTGCCTTTGAGCCTTTGGGAATGTTCGCCAAACGGGTAGATCCGCTTGCTCAGATA
>JAABVY010000019.1:904-1103 GCA_011777135.1 Candidatus Zixiibacteriota bacterium
CTTGACCTTGCCGGATATCTGATCCTGCGCAGGGTAGCGCAGAAGACAAAGTCTTAAGCAGATTTTCCCGATAAAACAAGAGTATAAAGAGGTACTGGACAACCATGAAGATAGTTAAACAATCAGCAGAGATTATGCAGGTCTTGTCGCACCATGAACAAATTGCGGAAGCAGGTAAAGTCTGTTACCAGGTTGAGGG
>JAABVY010000019.1:1238-1485 GCA_011777135.1 Candidatus Zixiibacteriota bacterium
CTTCTGCTGCGCTTTTCAGTGACATCAGAAGCGATTACATGAAGGTTACTCGTCCGCACGAGCGGTATATGGTGGTCACGGCCTCTGTAAGGGCGTGGATGGAATGGGTGTCGGATAATATCGGTTTTTATCGGAACATTATTGCTCCGGTCGCTGCGGAGATCGAACGGGAGACAGGTGTTGGTCTCCTCAACGAGAATGAACATTCTGATGACATACCTGCGGCGGCGGCAATATATGAAGGAAT
>JAABVY010000188.1 GCA_011777135.1 Candidatus Zixiibacteriota bacterium
GTTGATGTGGAGGGGCATTGCTGGCGCTGCCATAATATTGTCACCAAGCGCAAGCTGAAGCAGTGGTTTTTCAAGATTACCGATTATGCTGAAAGGCTTTTGAATGACCTGGATAAGCTGACTGGCTGGCCAGAAAATGTTAAGACCATGCAGAAGAACTGGATCGGAAAATCAATGGGCGCGGAGATCGATTTCAAACTGGAGTCAGGGGAGAAGATACCGGTTTTCACTACCCGGCCCGACACTATCTTCGGTGTGACTTTCATGGCCATCGCGCCGGAAGCGGAAATTTTGGATAAACTACATATACCCGAGGAATATAAAAAGGATGTCGAAGATTATATCGAAAAAGCAATAAATAAGTCCGAAATCGAGCGAACCGCCGAGACGGGGGAGAAGGACGGCGTTTTTACCGGTTGCTATGCCATAAATCCATATAATGGCGAAAAGGTCCAGCTCTGGGTGGCTGATTATGTGCTTGCAACTTATGGCACCGGCGTGGTTATGGCAGTGCCCGCTCATGACCAGCGTGACTTTATGTTTGCAAAAAAATATGATATTCCGATCAAGGTTGTGATTCACCCGGAAGACCGCAGCCTGAATCTTGAAGATATGACCGAAGCCTATGTGGATTATGGGGTTATGGTGAATTCCGAGGGCTTTGATGGTCTTGTCGGAAAAAATGCCGTCGAAAAAGTGACCGAATATGCAGAAAAACAGGGTTTTGGACGCGAGAAAGTCAATTACAGGCTCAGGGATTGGCTGATTTCGCGCCAGAGATACTGGGGAGCGCCGATTCCTGTCGTCCATTGCGAAAAATGCGGCCCGGTACCCGTCCCGGAGGACGATCTCCCCGTAGAACTGCCTAAAAACGTCGAGAATTACATTCCTAAAGGGAGGTCGCCGCTGGCTGATATACCTGAGTATATGAATGTTGAGTGCCCTCAATGCGGGTCCGAGGCAAAACGCGATCCGGATACGATGGATACCTTTGTATGTTCCTCCTGGTATCATATGCGCTACTTGGATAATAAGAATCCGGATCAGCCTTTTTCAAGGGCAGAGGCGGAAAAGTGGATGCCAGTGGACCAGTATATTGGAGGAATCGAGCACGCGACCGGGCATCTGCTGTATTTCAGATTTTTTACCAAATTCATGTATGACCTGGGATGGCTCAATGTGGATGAACCGGCTCTGAGGCTCTTTAATCACGGCATGGTGCGGGACTCAGAGGGAAGAATCATGTCCAAGTCGCTTGGTAATGTGGTCTCGCCAATGGAGCTGATCGGCCGCTATGGGGTCGATATAAGCCGTCTGGCCATGCATTTCATCGCTCCGGCCGATAAGGAAATCGACTGGAACGAAGAGGCCTTTGTGGGCATAGAGAGGTTTGTCAACCGCTTCTATAGAATGGTAAAGGAAGCCGACAATCCCCAGCCAGTCAACTTAAAGCGATACTTTAAGAAGGACCAGCTTTCCGAAAATCAGTGGGATCTTTATATCAAACTCAATCAAATGGTCAAAAAGGTCTCCGAGGATGGCGAACGGATGCAATTCAATACGAATATTGCAGCCCTCATGGAATACTTTAACGCATTGAACCAGCTTAAACGGATAGAGACCGAGTTTTATCAGTATATACTGCAGAAATCCGCCCAGCTGATTGCTCCGCTTGCGCCGCATTTCGCAGAGGAAATCTGGAGTATGTTGGGGTATCAGGAATCGATATTTAAATCCTCCTGGCCAGCGTATGATCCGAATGCTATAATTTCCGAGCAGATTAATATTGTGGTTCAGGTTAACGGCAAGGTCCGGGAGCAGATGCT
>JAABVY010000017.1:0-167 GCA_011777135.1 Candidatus Zixiibacteriota bacterium
TCGTCAGGGAACATATCAGAGAGGAGATTTTGACGCAGCGGCGTAGTTTCATGTCGCGACGGAGGGGGTGTCGATACTGTACTGTCGGCGCGCGCTGATGGTACAGTATCGACACCCCATTCAGGATCAGTGAGAAGGTTTCTCCTTCCAAAGTCGTCGTTTCGGGG
>JAABVY010000017.1:335-944 GCA_011777135.1 Candidatus Zixiibacteriota bacterium
TCTTGCCTGCATAGGTACTTGTGCTGATGATTGATCAACAATCGGCAATAACCTCTCAAAGCCATTTTCAACGAAGCGTAATCAGCTTCAATATCATCAAGCTCAACACACTTATCTTCCAGTTCGGAATCAGAGGCATTAAGCTCCTTTCGGAGCTGTTCAAGCTCCGATTCCAACTCCCGATTCCTCTCAGCAAGATCGGCGCAAATCTGATCTTGATCATTTTCGCTGTTTTTCTGAATTCCATCATTGTCGCCGAAATTATTGCAACTGTAAATTGGGTTGTATCCGTTATGCTGAGTAGATTTCACCTTAACCGGTTCAAAGCCATCTTCGCAACCGTCCCACTCGGCAGGAACTCTTCTATCCTTCTTTTTGCAGAAGCGAATACCGTCAGGGCAATCCTGCTCGAACGGAGGGCTGTCTACTGATTCATTAATAAAAAAGCATTTCACAGCCGAAATGCAGTTCTGACATTGCCGCGCAACATCATCGTCACTGCACTCAGGCTCTTCCTGCTCTTCACTCGCAGGCGGAGTCCAACCCATCATGATTAAATCTCTCTTAATTGATTCAATCTCCAGCTCGGCGACCTTTCTTGCAACATGT
>JAABVY010000017.1:1078-1289 GCA_011777135.1 Candidatus Zixiibacteriota bacterium
AACTTCAACCGACCTCTCCTGTTGAGATATCCCTTTTTGAGGGTACCCGGTAAAAAATGTATTCCCTGCAATGTGGTGTTGAAAAACTTTCATATCAAAGACGGTCCTTTACCGGGGGGCTGAGATATGAAAGTTTTTTTTTATCTTCTCTACACGATCTAATATATCCGGGGCTGTAGTTTACGATTCAAGGATGAGGCAGACGTTGCCA
>JAABVY010000122.1:0-942 GCA_011777135.1 Candidatus Zixiibacteriota bacterium
GGAAATATCATATCATGGAACCGGGGCGCCGAGAGGATGTACGGCTACAGCCGTGATGAAGCGCTGAAAATGACAATCGACAGAATCGTCCCCGAAGAGAAAATTGTGGAGTTAAATAACCTCAGGGTCGTACTCCAGAGCCGCGGGGAAATAGAGACGCTCGAGACAAAAAGAAGGACAAAATCCGGAGAGCTGATCGATATCTGGCTGACCATAAGTGTTTATAATACTCCCCTCGGGCGTCCGGCGGGATTTTTAACGATTGAACGTGATATAACCCGGCAAAAGAAAGAATATCTTGAAAGAAAAAGACTGCTGAGCGAGCTGAGCAGACAACGCCTGTTACTGGAGGCGATTCTGGATCAGTCGCCGCTGGGAATTATAATCGCCGAGCGATCAGGAAAAATCATTTTGCAGAACAGTATGCTGGATAAAATATTCAAAGTGAAGGTACCAAATGCTGAAGGTTTTTCTGATTACGGTAAGGTGAGGAAGATTTTCCATGATGACGGCGCCCTTTATAAGCCGGAAGACTTTCCATTATATCGAGTTCTGAAAGAAGGAGAAACGATAATAGGTGAGGTTGCCGCTTTCAAGGCCGCTGACGGCAGCGCGGGTACGATTGAGATGCATGCTGCTCCGGTACGCAATGAGAGCGGGGAAATAATAGCAGGCGTGGTAATTGTCCAGGATATAACTCATGATATCGAATACGAAAACAAATTGAAAGAAACCCGCGATTTCGCAGAGAACATTATCGCCTCGACTAGAGACGGCCTCCTGGTCCTGGATGGAGACTTGAAAATTGTACGCTGCAATCTCCCTTATTCCAAAATGTTCGATCTACCCGTTAAGAAAATCCTTCAAAAGTCAATCTTTGAAATCCAGGATGGTGTTTGGGATGATCCCCGGATACGTCGTGCCATAGACTCTCTTTCAGAT
>JAABVY010000122.1:1013-1657 GCA_011777135.1 Candidatus Zixiibacteriota bacterium
TGCTTGCGTTCAGGGATATATCGGAATACCGCACTGCAAAGCACGAGATCGAAAGATTAAATGCGGCCCTTTTACAGAGAAACCATGCCCTTCAGGAAGCCAATAAAGAGCTGGAGGCATTTACCTATTCGGTGTCCCATGACCTGCGTGCGCCATTGCGGGCAATCGAAGGTTTCAGCCAGATACTTCTGGAAGAATATGATGAGAAGCTCGATGGTGAGGCGAAACATTATCTGGACCGCATTACCAGCGGTACCAGAACCATGAGCGATTTAATCAATGACCTTTTGCGTCTTTCCAGAATCAGCAGAGCAATAATGAAAGAGGAGGCAATAAGCCTGAGCAACAAAGCCAAAAGGATTGCAGAGGAATTGAGGAAGCTCGATCCTGAAAGAGATGTGGAATTCAAGATAGAACAAAACTTGATGGCAGAAGGAGACAGGAAACTGATTTATCAGGCTCTGGAAAATCTTATGCAGAACGCATGGAAATATACCAGGGACAACGAGAAATCTGTAATCGAATTTGGCTCTTTGCAAAAAGATGATAAGACTGTATATTATGTAAAAGACAACGGTGCCGGGTTTGATATGGAGTATGTGGACAAGCTGTTTAAGCCGTTCCAGAGACTGCACACTTCCGAA
>JAABVY010000368.1:0-514 GCA_011777135.1 Candidatus Zixiibacteriota bacterium
GGCTGCGATAACAGCTTTCTCAGTAAAGAAAGGTTCGACATCGGCTGAGAACTATGAATTTTGCGCAGCGAATACAGACGGTTATCTCGGCGCAATAGAAAGAGTCGATGCAGTTGCCGACGGCAATAACGTTTCTCCGCGTACCGGCGACACCCCGGTGACGTTCGAGCTGCTCCATGAACAGGTGCGTCTGCTTGCTGAAATTGAGGGGATATTGACTGTATCGGTCAACAGCAAAAGTGTCAGGTGCTGTCGAAAAAAAGAAAACCTGTCAATAGAGATATTCTTCATAAGACCTGCTGAAGACAAAAAAGCAATAGCTGATACCGTCAGGGAAAACCTTGATAATATGTTGAAACTGATGAAATCAAGCTTCAACGGCAGGATCGCTGTCAACAAAAAAGATCTTCTCGAAGCCGTAAACAGAATCCTCATCTGCGCCACAGCAGGAGGGGACATCAAGAGAGATTACATGCTGAGTATGGATATGGCATTTTCCGGCGACAGCCTGAAA
>JAABVY010000368.1:586-818 GCA_011777135.1 Candidatus Zixiibacteriota bacterium
TCCGGCGACAGCCTGAAAGTCTCGCACCATGACACAGGTACCGAAGAGACGATAACAGATATCGGCTTCGAAGGAAAATGCGGTATACTCCGCTTCAATCCTAATATATTGAAGCGGATCCTCACGGAACATGGAGATGTTGTGGAATTCTCTTACGAGTCTGAATCGATATCGGAAACGGGCACCCTGAACGTTGTTGCCGTCGAAGATCAGGACAATGAAAAATATAACG
>JAABVY010000368.1:917-1500 GCA_011777135.1 Candidatus Zixiibacteriota bacterium
ATATATCCCGGGCCTGGATAAAATTGTTGCAGGCAATGAACACCACGGAAGGTGTCCGTTCTGTAATGAAATAGGAGATCCGTCTTCCCCGTGTTTCTGGGTGTGGTCGGACTCGCAGCGGTATCGGTGCCGCAAATGCGATGCGCACGGAGACATCATAACCTACATAGAAGAGAAGGAAGGCCGCAGCCTTGTCGAGCAGTTACGGGAGGCCGGTCTGCTCGACGAGAAAAATGAACAGCCGGGCGCCAAGCCGCAGGCTGGAAAGAAACAAAATACGGATTCCGGGAAACAAAATACGGATCAGGAAAAGAAAGACAGCCGCACTCACAGCCGCACCCCAGATGAAAAGACGTTCGATTTCATCTGGAGCCAAGGAAGAGACAGCCGGATCCCGTACGAGAAATACCTCGGCCCGACAAGGAAGATAAAACTCGACAGGAGAAGCCCGGCGATAAAATTCAATTCCTACAAAGGAAAGGACGGGGAACAGGTTAATGTCATGCTGCTGGCGTTGACAAGACCGGGAGACAGTATCAAGGAACCTCAGTCGATGATGAGAGTTTTCTTGAAAAAAGAAGGG
>JAABVY010000119.1 GCA_011777135.1 Candidatus Zixiibacteriota bacterium
ATTCCCGGTCTTTTGAAGCATATACCAGACTTCTGGAACAGAATGCCGGACACGCGAATATTGATCAAAGTATGCTGATGACCGCGGTCAGGCGCCTGGGCGAGTTTTCAGCCGAATATGACAGGGAATATCTCAAGAGCATTGTGTCCCGGCTGGAGACCCTATCGGTTTCCTCGACTAATCTGGCAGAGCTCTTTTTCGAACTTGCCTACTACCTCAAAAAGCAGGGAGATACACGTCTGGCGCGGCGCAGTATCGATGAAGTGGAACGTCAGATGATCAACATCCAGGACAANNATTGATGGCGATATAGATGACTGGGAGGATAAGCATACGCTTTTTGTGGACCGCAGGACGGACGTGCTGGTAAACAGTGAGCGCTGGGTTGATGATCGTGACCTGTCGGCGGAGCTGCGGGCTGTTTACGATAAGGAAAATCTCTATCTGCTCGGAATAGTGACTGATGATTCAGTTTTTTCTTCGGATGCTGATAAACAGGACAAGTTTGTTTTATACTTCGATATGAGGGATAATTCAGGGGACTTTCTCCAGCGTAAGAGCGAGGCCGGCCAGGGTCTGGCCAAGCTGGAAATAATCCCGGCTATATCTTCCGAGGGAAGATTTCAAATCAACCATTCTCCCAATATTCAGCCTGTCTTCGCCGGAAAGCTGTCTCCGAAGGGATATGTATTCGAGCTGAAAATATCCTTTGCCTATCTCAAAAATGTTGGGCCTGAGGCTGCAAGATCATTTGGATTCGGGTTTGAGATAATGGATGCAGACAGCGACCTGGTAAAAGATCCAGTCAAGGTAATGGGATGGGTTGCTCNNTGGGTTGCTCCTACGGAATCTCTGAGCGGGAGCCGTGACTACCGTATGCTGGGCATACTCGATCTCGATTAAGATCGTACCATCGTATCGGATAGACGGTTGTGCGATACATTGTCTTTAGACAGGAATTATCTTCATGACAAAAGGGCGGCTTTTGCACTTTATTCTTTGCTGACTTATAGTGGCATTCCAAAAAACTCTCTTATCCCTTCCGAAATTCACTTCTCCAAATGAAACAATCAAAACTTTATGCAGTAATGGATAAGAAACCCAGCAGAAAAAGCGGGAAATGAAGGACTGGATTGCGTATTATTCAATGAATTAATTGTTATTTTAAGAGTATTGTTATTATAATAACTATTCATTTTCAAGAATAGAATCTATGACTGCAGATCGGGAGTGGTAAATGGTCATACTTAATATTGATTCCGTGACAAAAGTATTCGGCAGAAAAGCAGCTGTCAATAATTTCTCTCTGGAGGTACAGGAAGGAGTTATCTATGGCCTTCTGGGCCCGAATGGCGCGGGAAAAACCACGACTATCCGAATGGTGATGAATATCATTGCGCCGGATGAAGGCAAGATTACCGTCATGGGCAGAGAAATGAACGAAGAGGCCAAGGACAGAATCGGATTCCTGCCGGAAGAACGTGGTCTGTATCAAAAAATGGTCGTGCGTGATGTTCTGACATACCTGGGTGAAATCAAGGGCATGAAGAAACCGGAAATCTCCAGGTCAATCGAGGAATGGCTCGAGCGTGTGAGGCTTTCGGATTGTATCGACAATAGAGTTGAGGAGCTTTCCAAGGGGATGCAGCAGAAGCTGCAATTTGCATCAACGCTTATTCATGACCCCCAGCTGATCATTCTCG
>JAABVY010000268.1 GCA_011777135.1 Candidatus Zixiibacteriota bacterium
GAGCACTTTTATTGCTTCAATCGCTGGAGTATTTTTCTATTCCGTGCTGCCATCCCCTCTTCATACCTCACCGGACTGGTTGCTGGGATTACTGTTTGGCCTTGGGGGACTTATCGGAATGTACATAGGTGGACGTGTTCAGATACGGATACCACAAAGGCCCATTAAGCTTGCTTTGGGAATTCTGCTACTGGGACTTTCGTTTAAATACATATTTAATTCTTTATAGTTCTGAAAGTATTGCAATTCGCTTCCTTATCATATATCATATTTTCACTCGATATGCAGAGAAGGGAATATCGGAGGAGTAGCTCACTTTGATGTGCGTGACACCGAGTGTTCTGCAGAGGGTATTTATTGCATCCATAAATAACAAAGGCTGAAAACAGAAGGAATCAGATCAGGGAACCCAGGAGACTAAAATATATATTTACAAGGAGAGAGCATGAAAAACTTGCTTGCTATATGTTTTCTATTGACTATCTTGGCCACCCCGGTCTTGGCCGAAACCATTATCTGCGCTTCGACTACATCAACCCAGAATTCCGGCCTTTTCGACCACATCCTTCCTATATTCGAACGTGAAACCGGCATAAAGGTCAATGTAGTTGCCCAGGGCACGGGGGCCGCACTCGAGTCCGGAAAACGTGGTGATGCCGATGTAGTCTTTGTACATGCTAAATCCCTTGAGCTGAAGCTAGTTGAAGAGGGCTATTTTACCGACAGGCATGATGTCATGTATAACGACTTCGTGATAATCGGCCCTTCGGAAGACCCGGCAGGCATCCGCTCGGCAGACTCCGCTAAGGGCGCTTTACAGATGATCTTTGAAACTGGAGGTCCCTTCATCTCACNNCAGTCGGCCTTGTCCCACAACGACCCTGGTACATGGAAGTTGGGCAGGGCATGTCCAAGACCCAGCGTATCGCAAATGAAAAACGCGCTTATACCATAACGGACCGCGGCACCTGGCTATCAAAAAAAGATGAGCTTGATCTGGTAGTGCTTCTCGAAGGAGACAACGCCCTCTTTAATCAATACGGCGTCATGGCCGTTAGCAAAAAACTGCATTCTCATGTAA
>JAABVY010000211.1:0-204 GCA_011777135.1 Candidatus Zixiibacteriota bacterium
GCTCGCTTCCTGAACTTACCGAGAAGGCAGAATATTTAACTACTGTCAAGCTTGATGAGACAATGGCCGACAAGCAGGAAGCCTTCAGCCAGAAGGCCGAGAAGCTTTTGAAGTGCGTCAATGACCTCTCAGAGGCCTGCAAGAGCGAGGATAAGGAGAAAATCGCCACAACCACTGAGACCATGCACCAGAGCTTTGAATCTT
>JAABVY010000211.1:313-737 GCA_011777135.1 Candidatus Zixiibacteriota bacterium
CTTTCCTGACGGCTTGAAACCGCCGGGATAGGGACCCCGGCGGCACCAGATACAGGCAGTCTTCTCGCCGCGCCGGCAGCCGTATTCGACCATCGACTTTGCCAAGTTCGGCTTTGACTGGCTCTGACAATCTATTTGATTTTGTGTTGAATTCTGAATAATCAGATTGCCAATTCTGAATCTAAATTATAATATAAACTTAATGGTCGATTATGACGCTATCAAAAGAGCGCCACTAGACAACATTAATTATTTTTCCCACTGGGGAGGCCGACCCTAGCGAAAATTTGTTGATATCGCTGTAGAAAAGTATTTCGATCGGGACCTCACCGGGAAAAATGTGTTGGAGATAGGCCCGGGACGCGGCCGCATGAGCTCGCTTTTTGCAATCATGGGAGCCGAGGTAACCTCTATAGAGGTGGAA
>JAABVY010000211.1:747-1055 GCA_011777135.1 Candidatus Zixiibacteriota bacterium
ACGGTGATCTAAAAACCCTGGATCGAAATAAGTATGAGTTGGTCTTTACAAAATCAGCCCTGATATGTGTCTCCGACCTGGCGGGGTTCTTGATTGATCTGAACGAACTTTTGCATGATGAGAGCAGGGTCGTTTTCATTGAAAATGGCAGAGGTAATCTCTTCATGCAGCTACTGCGGCTCATTAAGGGGCGCGGCCTGGATTTTTTGAAGAGGATACACCATTTTACTCAAACTGAAATCGATCTAATAAAATTCCATTTCGAGATTGAATTATTAATGCATTCCAGATGGCCGCCCGTTTATTTG
>JAABVY010000121.1:0-826 GCA_011777135.1 Candidatus Zixiibacteriota bacterium
GCTGAACAGCTCGCCCGGGAAGCCTGTGAAATCGAAATTGATATCCTCGGCAAACCCATCGGCTTTCAGGATCAATATATCGCCGCCTATGGTGGATTGCGGTTTATCGAGTTCAACCAGGATGGGAGTGTCTGCACTCAACAGATTGAGTTGAGCGACTCAACTATCCGGAAAATGAACGATAGCTTCTTGCTCTTCTTTACCGGGTTGACTCGTAAATCGGATGATATCTTGGTGGAACAAAAGCAAAATATTTATGAAACGTCGGGAATTTTATCCCAGCTAAAGGAGATGGCATATACGGCTCGAGAAGAACTGGAATCATCCAATATCCAGGCTTTAGGTGAATTGCTACACGAAAGCTGGTTGTTAAAAAAGCAATTGGCTGGAAAGATCAGCAATCCATCCATCGATAATTTATATGAATCTGCAATGAGAGCAGGGGCGACTGGGGGCAAGATCACAGGTGCAGGTGGTGGCGGTTTTTTCCTGGTCTATTGTGAACATGATAAACAAGACGCCGTACGTGAAGCTTTGGTAGACCTGCAAGAATTACCCTTTCAACTTGAAAGAGATGGATCCAAGGTGATTTTCAACTACCGACGGAAGAACAATTATTATTAGGTTTTATTGGAGACAGCGATATGAACGTTAGAAACTACATTCAAACACTGAAAGATTCAATCGATCAATTACCAATTGATCGGATCGAGATTTTAATCCAGGTACTGCACGAATCACGTATTCTTGGCAAACAAGTATTCATCATGGGAAATGGCGGCAGTGCTTCAACCGCCTCGCATTTTGTCTGTGATCTGGCTAAGAA
>JAABVY010000121.1:856-1627 GCA_011777135.1 Candidatus Zixiibacteriota bacterium
GTATTTGCCCAACAACTCGCCAGTCTGATCCGCAAGGGTGATATTGTTATCGGTATTTCAGCCAGTGGGAACTCTCCCAATGTGCTAAAAGCAATGGAAGAGGCCATGAAGCACAACGCATACCGAATCGGATTTACTGGTTTTACCGGGGGTAAATTATCCGAGATGGTGGATTTGAATATTCATATCCCTAATGATAATTACGGAATTGTTGAAGACATCCACATGATGTTGGAGCACATGACTGTTAATGCGCTTCAGGACCGGGTTGAGTACGAACTGCCGCCCGCAAAGATTCTGGAAGCCATCCAGGAAATCCCAAGCTATGCTGGAGATGTGGTCAGCGAATTATTTGGTCAGCCTACCCTTACTTTCGATGAGGAAAAGCTCGAAGAGCTACCTGAAAGCACCCAAGATCTACTTTATGCAATCAGTAAAGAATTCGTTGAAAGATTGGATCTGAACTCACTGCTGGAAAAGATCTTGTTCATGACCATTCAAAAACTTGGTGCAATGAGCGGCAGCATGGTTGTACTCGATGAGAACGGCAATGTGATAGAAGGGGCGGCGGTTTATGGTGGAAAGGCTCAAAATCTGACCACCCAACAATTAGCAGATATTATGCAGCAAGGATTGGCAGGCTGGGTTGTAGAAAACCAGCAGTCTGTTTTGATCCCGAGTACTCGTGATGACCCCCGCTGGTTATCCAGGGATTGGGAAAGTGAGAAATCACGTTCAGCGTTGAGTGTGCCCTTACTATCTCATGACCGG
>JAABVY010000086.1:0-187 GCA_011777135.1 Candidatus Zixiibacteriota bacterium
GCACACAGAAATCTCGGAATTCTCTGCGATCTGTATCTGAATGATTTGGCATGTGCTCTCGAACATTACGAGATTTACAGCGAGGCTAGGCCGGAAGATGAGCAGGTCAAATTGTGGATCGCGGATTTGCGTATCCGGCTCGAGAGCAACTAAGGAGGTGAGACAATGTATCGCAAATTGGTTCTGT
>JAABVY010000086.1:294-541 GCA_011777135.1 Candidatus Zixiibacteriota bacterium
GCTCCGAAGTCCCTCTATATCGTTCCCTGGAAAAGCTCGGAAATCGGTGTGGAGACCAGCCTGGACACGATGTTGAATGAAGGCGATGTACCGGTGGATCGGGACGTTTTCAAGCGACAGCTCGAATTTTATCGAGTCAGCAGAAAGAAATGATTTTATTATCTCATTAGTGAAAAAGGAGGAAAGTGATGGGATTCTATTCAATGATTGCATTTTTTCAGAAGGGTGGATTGTTCATGTACCCTAT
>JAABVY010000086.1:675-833 GCA_011777135.1 Candidatus Zixiibacteriota bacterium
GGACAAGTCCAATATGGCGCGGATGCTGGGGATGGGATTAGCGCGCCAGGGTGCGGTCCGGCGACGGGAAGACATCGAAATCGCCATGGAAGAGAGCATGATGGAGATCATTCCCCAGCTGGAGAAGCGCACGCCGTACGTGGCGCTGCTCTCGAATA
>JAABVY010000086.1:1007-1202 GCA_011777135.1 Candidatus Zixiibacteriota bacterium
GCCTTTGGACTGATGTCCGCGATTCCGCTTCTGCTCTTCCACGCCAAGCTGACATCAACCACGGGTCAGATCGTGGACAGCCTGGAGATGGCATCGGTAAAGGCGCTCAATATGATCTCCAATTTTGCCAGGCGCAAATTTGACAAGGAAAAATCATGAACAAACGATATCATAACAAACGGGGAAGGGCAGAAA
>JAABVY010000343.1 GCA_011777135.1 Candidatus Zixiibacteriota bacterium
ACACAATAACGAGAATTTTTAGTTTCAACTTTAGTGCTTATTTTCGGGCAGAAATTTTCATCTTCTCCACAATAGCAGAATATAAACGTCATTGAAATTGATAGGAATAGTTTCGATATTTTAGTAAACATTTTACCTCTTACCTCCTTTTAAAAATAGGATGGCATCGATATGTCAATTCATATTGCGCTTAATCAAGTGCGTATTTCCCTGATCCATCGATCGCGTCGGCAAGCCTATTGCACAATCGTTTTTCGTATTGTTTATCGTTATTGCATTCTGATTCCAATAATTCAGCTCTATCTCGTAGCCATCTTGTCATTATTGTTTCTGTGTAAAAGGTAGGATCAAAAATACATTTTTCTAAACGGTTAAGATCTCTTATGAGTTGTCTGAATGTGTCTGTAAATCTATCACCAACCTTTATGTCATATTCTAATTCACTCATTTTAATCTCCTTTTGTGGTCCACGAATAGTCAGATTCATATTCCTGATCATCTATGTCTCCAACTAACCATGCAACAGACGTCTGGGCTATTGCTGCCAGTTTGCACAAAGTCAAAAGACGAGGGCTCTTTGATCGTAGAGCAGATCCAACGTTTTTTGCGCCAAAACGATTGATTTGTTCTGACCATCGAAGATGTTGATTTGCCTCTTCGGGGTTGTTGTTTCGTTTGGCATCTTCTGATCGTGTGAATGCCTTGTTCTCTGCTTCGGATAGAGCTTCTTCGACTGTAAGCCCAAGCCATTGAAGCCTAGATTTAAATCTTCTTCCGTAAATAGTAACTTCTTTCATCTTTTTCTCCTTTTTTATTTGACTCCATCTAAATCGGCATTATAAAAATTCGCGCCGTCAATATTGGCTCCCTTGAGATCAGCATTTCTAAGGTGAGCTTCGCCAAAATCTGCGTTCGATAAGTTTGCTCCAGAAAGATTGGCATCATGTAAATCTGCATGGAACATCTTGGCGTTTGAAAGATCGGCACCAGCGAGGCGAGCACCAGCAAGATCTGAGTAGCATAGGCAGCTATGCGACAAATCAGCGCCAGACATGTCAACACCAGGAAGATAGGCCTTGTGCAAATCGGTACACGATAGATCTTTGATCGCAAGATCGTTACGCATTGATGCGACGTATACGCTGGGATCAATGCATCGTTGTGGATCTACCAATGCAATAGCTCGTAGGCTACTCACGCAGCAGCACAGTCGAGCATCACGATTTATTGGCTCACGAGTCTCTACTAGCCAGACCTTCTCGCCTCGCCACTGGTGAGGCATCATAGATACGTGATAACCAGATTTGTGCATCACAGGAATTCTATCTGGTAGCCATTCTCCCGGAGAATCGTTTTGGCCAAGCGCTAAACGATAATTATCGCTCCCCCCATTACACGGACGCCCATATGGATCCGTGCACTTCCATGCAAGGCGATTCTNNGTTAATCCAGATCATGATCTAATCCTTTCGCTCCATCTAAGTTCGCCCCGGAGAGATTCGCCCCGGTGAGATCCGCCCCGGTGAGATTCGCCCTGGAGAGATCCGCCCCGGTGAGATCCGCCCCGGAGAGATCCGCCCCGGAGAGATTCGCCCCGGAGAGATTCGCCCCGGTGAGATCCGCCCCGGTGAGATCCGCCCCGTAGAGATTCGCCCCGGAGAGATTCGCCCCGGAGAGATTCGCCCCGGAGAGGTTCGCCCCGGTGA
>JAABVY010000240.1:0-218 GCA_011777135.1 Candidatus Zixiibacteriota bacterium
AAAGACTCCTTCCGACAGTCGGGTTGAATCCTTCAGGGATTTCTTTAACTCCTCCGAGGTCAAGACTCCATCCGACAGTCGGGTTGAATCCTTCAGGGATTTCTTTAACTCCTCCGAGGTCAAGATTCCTTCCGACAGTCGGGTTGAACCCTTCCGGGATTTCTTTCACTCCTTCGAGGTAAAGAGATCCTTCGATTGTCTTTTCTCCACAATATTCT
>JAABVY010000240.1:369-586 GCA_011777135.1 Candidatus Zixiibacteriota bacterium
CGACATTCCTTTTTTGCCCTGCTCACCCCGACATAGATATTCTGATTGGTCAGCATTCCGTAATTCGACCTATGTGCGAGGTAGGCGATCAGATCAGCCTGAGATCCCTGCGCGGCGTGACAGGTCATGGCATAACTGAGCGTGATATTGTTCAGCTGCTTCCGTGTCGTGTATTCCACCTGCTCAGGTTCAGGCCATCCGGGGTATTCCACGACAC
>JAABVY010000240.1:687-919 GCA_011777135.1 Candidatus Zixiibacteriota bacterium
CTCCGGGGCCGGAATTCGGATTCAGGCGTTCCTGCAGTACAGGGTTCAGGGCCTCGCAGCCGACCGGGCCTTTTTTCTGAGGGACAACGCACATGTAATCTTTTTCGTCGCGGTGCCATTTTTCGATTATATCGCCGAGAGCTTCGGCGACTTTATCGCGGTCTTCGCATTTATGGAAAAAGAAATCTGCATCTTTCGCGTTTCCTTCAGCATTGACAGCTGTATTTGCTGG
>JAABVY010000240.1:995-1282 GCA_011777135.1 Candidatus Zixiibacteriota bacterium
GTTGATTCGACAAAATCTGAAAAAGGAGAGCCGGGGCCGACAGGTGCGAGCTGTCCATGATCCCCTATCGCGACAATACGGCAATCGGTACTGACAGAAAACAGCAGACGATGAAACATTTCGCTGTCAACCATGCTCGCCTCGTCAAGGATAATAAGATCCGCTTCCAGCTTGTTTATCTCGTTATATATCCATCGTCCAGGCCCTTGGCTTCCGAGCAGCCTATGAATGGTGCTTGCCGGGCTTATCGGCATGACTCCGGGTTTTTCGTTTTCAGCACCGCCTGC
>JAABVY010000104.1:0-181 GCA_011777135.1 Candidatus Zixiibacteriota bacterium
ATACAGCGAATTAAATGCCTTGAGCAGGTTGTCAGACCATATAACGGTGGAACAGTTCGGTCTTCCCCGTTTTATTAACGGCAAACCCTCAGTTCCCGATATTGAAGCTGCCCGCTATGGACTTGAAAGAGTCAAGTCATCCATGCTCTCCGGGCGTTTTGATATGATCATTATTGATGAG
>JAABVY010000104.1:207-820 GCA_011777135.1 Candidatus Zixiibacteriota bacterium
CTTACGGGCTTCTTTCCAAGCAGGACCTTCTTGATCTTATTGACATGAAACCCGAAGGTCTTGAGCTGGTTATCACCGGCCGGGATGCGCTGCCGGAGATCATTGACAAGGCGGACCTTGTAACCGAGATGAAAGCGGTTAAACACTATTTCAACAAGGGAGTCAATGCCAGGGTTGGAATTGAAAAGTAGAGTAAAGTATGTGTGATCCGTCTCATGCAACATCCCTATCCAGGGTGTCAAAATGACCATCAACTGGCCTGAAAAATTTGCCCGCAAGGGGCATGAAATATTTCTGTCCGGACTGCCGATTGCTCTTCATTGCCATCATTACAATATGAACCTGCAGAAAACGTTGGAGTCTTCTCTCGGCAACGAGGGTTCTTTGCTTATTTACCAGGCGGCAGAGGAATCAAGCTACGATGGTCTCACTTCTTTTCTTGAGCATTTCCCCAAAATTAATACGGTCAAGTCTAAACTGGAACTTGCCTCAACAAGCTATCAATACTGTGGGCTCGGAATAATTAATTTCTCTCAAATCGGGTCCGAAGGAGGCAGAATAGTAAGCCCACACAGCCATCATGTGACCGGCTGGCTGGCTAAATTCGGCAAAC
>JAABVY010000104.1:998-1156 GCA_011777135.1 Candidatus Zixiibacteriota bacterium
GAATGTATTTTTGAAGTCACAAGAGTCTAGCGCCGTGAAAGGAAGGAAATACTTTCATTGTTATGCTGACATACTGAAGTAGAAATATAATGGCCATTGATACAGATAAAATTGTACACGCTGTTATGCACGGCAGCAGAATCCGGGAGGAGAAAGGC
>JAABVY010000018.1 GCA_011777135.1 Candidatus Zixiibacteriota bacterium
AAGCTCCTCACCTTATCTTCGAGAATTAAGACTCTATTATTTATGAGCTATTAACCGCCTTACCATGACTAAAGTTCAAAGCACGTAGATAAATAATATGGCTGTAACTTTTCATTGTTGTCAGCGTAGTCTTTAATGCTTATTCTTAGCCGGAGGTTATATGAAAAATATTTTAATACCTATTCTGATCTTTTTGACAGCGATTTCGGCAATAGCGATCGCCCAGGAGGAGAAAAAAGACTACAGGTACTACCAGCGCAAGGCGATAGAGGCTTATCAAAACCAGGATCTTGACGGCTTCGTTGCCAATACCGAACTGGCATTAAAGGAAAACCCGC
This sequence comes from Candidatus Zixiibacteriota bacterium, assembly GCA_011777135.1. GTDB lineage: Bacteria > Zixibacteria > MSB-5A5 > JAABVY01 > JAABVY01 > JAABVY01. Next base: position 339 of record JAABVY010000018.1, read on the forward strand.
AAAGCTCAGCAATGATGTACAACCTTGCCTGTGGATATTCCCTGCTTGGCGAAACCGATACCGCTCTGGCTGTCTTGAAGAGACTGGCATTGATGGGAATTGATTATGGTGTCGAGGATGATCCTGACCTGGAAGCGGTCCGAAAAAGTTCGGGATTTAAGAAAATCAAATCGATATATGAGGAAACGCTGAGACCAGTAAACAGCAGCAGAATTCTATATGAATTTTCCAAGATTGACATACTTCCTGAAGGCATGGCATATGATCCACGAACCGGCAGATCGTATATCGGCAGTATGCGTTTTGGACGCATCTATCTGGAAGACAACAATGGCAATCTTCTAGAATTCGCTACACTTGATAATGAGATCCCTCTCGCGTGCCTCGGGCTTAAAGTGGATACTTCCAGAAGTATTTTATGGGCAGTAGGCTCATCCTTTGACCTCATACAAGGATTCAAAGAAGAAGATCAGGGTACTACCGGATTATTTGGTTTTGATCTTGAATCCGCTAAGATGGTGAAGAGAATTATATATCCGGAGAAATTTCCACCCTTCGGATTCAACGACCTTACAGTCAGCAGCACAGGAGATGTTTATCTTTCCGGCATAAGCGCCCATGTATACAGACACAATACCGGCAAACTTGATACATTGATTTCCGGAGAGAAGATGGCGGGTTCCAATGGCATAGCTCTCTCGACTGACGAGACCATGTTGTTTGTGGCCGACTATGCCGGCGGGATAATTGTCGTAGATTTATCCAGTGGCGAGTCTGTTGAACTCAAATGTCCTCCAGATATTTCATTGTATGGTATTGATGGCATGTATTTCCATGAAGGTTCGCTGATTGCAATTCAGAATGCGTTCAATCCATGGAGAGTGGCGAGGTTCTATTTGAATGATGACTATACCGCAGTTGAAAGCATGACCGTACTTGAGCAGAAAAATCCTGCTGCTGTTGAAGCATTTACCGGTTCACTGGCGGGTGATAAGTTCAATTATATCGCCCTTGGAAAGGCGCCGGAGGAAATTCCGGAATATGTCCCGGCACAGGTCAGGGAGTATATAGGCAGGACACTTATATTGCAGACCCCGCTGAAATGAGAATTACATATAGAAAAGAAAAGCCCGCCCCTTGAGGGGCGGGCTTTTTGGAAGGCTGTATTGCCGGAGATATCTGGCACTGGGATTATCTCCGGCTGACTTTATTTATCGCCATCCTCCCCCTCTTTAAATTTTAATGCCGCCGAATTTATACAAAACCTGAGGCCCGTCGGTTTGGGGCCGTCATTGAATACATGTCCCAGATGCGCACCGCAGTTGGAACAGACAACCTCTTCCCTGACCATGCCCAGACTCCTGTCGGTTTTTAAA
>JAABVY010000025.1 GCA_011777135.1 Candidatus Zixiibacteriota bacterium
GGACTATAAAGAAATCGCCTATGATAGCAGGGCTGAACTAAGGGAAATCCAATACAATATCGATGCTCTCGGCTATCTGAAGAAGGTTCATCGATCCGACTATTTCCCACAGCTATCATTCTCGGCAACCTATGGCTGGGAGGGAAGGGATTATAACTTTGACTTTCAGCATGATTACTGGAATCTGTCGCTGCTCCTGAAATTCAATATCCTCAGTTTTGGTGCCAGGGGCGCCCGAATCGATCAGGCTCAGGCGCAAATAAACCGCCTTGAGTTGGCAAAATCAGATCTCCTTCGCGCGGTTGATCTGCAGGTCAGCGAGGCCTACTATAATCTGAAAAACAGCCTTGCCAAATGGTATTCGGCCATGGATCAGCTGAGAAGCTCTGAGGAGAATTATCGCATGACCGAAGTGCAGTACGAAAACGGGCTGGCCTCTCAGATTTCGTTTCTCGATGCACAGAATGCCTATACCTCTGCCAGATCGAATCTGGTTATAGTCTATTACGAAATATTGACTGCCAGCGCCGCTCTTGATCACGCCTGCGGTACGGGGCTTTCAAGATATGCAATCAGCGATTAAGGGGCTCCACTGAAATTTCACATGCAGACCGAGGAATCAAACAACAAATACGTGATCGACCCTGAACCGATTATAAATGCCAAACAGGCTATATTGTTAGTTCTGGCTGTTTTTGTCATAAGCAATATCGTCACGCTGGCTTTATCAATTTTTCTCGACATCCATACTATTAGCTTCATTGTCGAGATCGGCATATTTCTGTCGCCCGCTGTCATACTCATCATTTATTATAAGTATCCACTTAATGACTTCGTAAGGCCCAAAAATTTTCTTCGCATTGACCTTAATTTGATAACGATTTTCAATACTATTTTTCTGGTTATAATAGCCGCAATGATCCTGGAATTTATTGAACGATATCTTCCATTTTCGGAGGAGCAGATGGAGTTGCGCCGGGAGCTTTTGATGCCCGGCGGGGATATTCCTTTCATTCTGGTCTTTCTCGCGGTTGCCGTCATTCCGGCTATCTGCGAGGAGACTTTATTTCGAGGATTAATACAGCCCAGCCTGATTAAAAGATTTGGACCGTATGCTGGAATTGTGTTAACAGCAGTGCTTTTTGCAGCAGCCCATGCGCAAATTCAGGCATTCGTA
>JAABVY010000279.1:0-157 GCA_011777135.1 Candidatus Zixiibacteriota bacterium
CATGACGCCCTCGAACGCCCCGGCCTGATTTCGGAAGTCGTCGTGGACCTCGGCCGTGGAGCCGTCAAGGCTCATGGAGACCATCTTGATGCCGGTCTCCTTCATCTTTTTACATACGTCCTCGTCGACCAGCGCTCCGTTGGTGGCCATGCACATC
>JAABVY010000279.1:231-966 GCA_011777135.1 Candidatus Zixiibacteriota bacterium
GGCGTACGACGCGATGTCGTCGATAACACGCTTGCCGTCCTCCAGCGAAAAGTCGGGGTGTCCCTCCACCTCGGCCTCGCTCGAAGAGCGGCAGTGCACGCACTTGAGATTACAGCGCCTGGTGATTTCCCAGGCGATCCATTTAGGTTCGAATTCCTTGATCACAAGAGAGTATCTCCTTTGTTATCCGTATATTACGCTTTGACACGGAACTTACCGTGGATATTATATATTATACCTGTTAAGCTCTGGCATTGAAAACCCCGCCGGGGAAAAGCTCAAATAAGGATTTCTCATCAGATATTAAAAAGATTTTCAAAGATTGCTATTGACAAATACTATCCAATTTTATTAAATAATCTGATACATACGATTATCAAACCTTTCGATTATTAAAGGTTTCTGATAATTTTGTAACATATTTGCAAATGGACGTACGCAAATGGGGGGGCCGCGTGCTCATTAAACACAAGATAAGCCTGTCTTTCCTGGCTGCTTTCATTCTGCTGGTGACGCTGGTCGCCATTGATTTCCAGAGTGATGTCAGCAAAGCTGACAAGATTGCACAGCGCGAGGCGATGGCCATTGCGAAAACAATGGCCTTTACCATTGTGCATACGGCTGAGGATATGGCCTCTTCTCCGGAGGGAAAAGAGAAGAAGTTTCAGCAGATCATCGAGAACTTCAGTGAACACCAGAGGCGTGACATTGTCGTTGTGGACAGCCAAAAGCGGA
>JAABVY010000279.1:1093-1326 GCA_011777135.1 Candidatus Zixiibacteriota bacterium
CATATCCCGAAGGCATTAATCAGCTGGTCATCCCCCTGGACATCTCATCGGGAGAGCGCATCGGCGCGCTCGTCCTTGAATACACTCCCCTGTATAAAGATATCCTCGTCGGAGTAAAGCAGGAAGCCACCAGAAACATGATTTTCTATACTGCCATCCTGGGGCTGGGCCTGGTGGCGGGATATGCCTATGTGGGAAAACTGGTCCCGCCCCTCCGGGAAATGCGCAAGGCC
>JAABVY010000166.1 GCA_011777135.1 Candidatus Zixiibacteriota bacterium
ATGCGACGTGCCAGCACGCGAAGAACCGCTTCTTTCCGCAAGTAGGACACATATATCTTTTGATCCATATATGGTCCGCCGCCGGCCCGCATATCGCCCCTGAATTTAATTTCTTATCGCTCATTTATGATCCTTGGTTACTTATCAAGTAACCCAGCCGGTTCCGGCCGTCTCTTGTTCTTCTACACGTTTTCTGTATTCGCTCCATTTGACCTTTTTGAAAATCGCCTTATGGTTCACCCACCTGGCCAATGTCCTCTGGTAGAGTTCCGTCTTATCGAACGGCATAACAAACGGATCTAAGCCCAGCCCTCGAAGTGTCTCTATCCGGTGAAGGTCCTGTTCTTCTGTTGAATTGTAACCCACAAGCACATAGCACATACACTTATGAAGAGGAACAAATCTCCTTAATCTGTCGATCCCTGCAAGTATTTTTTCTTCGTCGCCCGGCACATCCCACGCAAATTTAATTCTTTTATAATGGCGAAGCTTTGTAAGTGCCCGGCACTGCTCATCTGTGATAATACGAATATCGACCCCCTGAAAATCGACCGGCTGTCCGCAATTGATAAGCCATGTAATCGCCTTCCGCCAGTCATGGCTTGCAAAGAAATTGTTATCGCATACGGTTATATATCTGCCTTTGGGGTTAAGGTTTCTCGGAACTGCCGGGTGGATCCTTCCCTCTTTCTCAGGTACCACGCACCAGGGGCAGTTTCTAACGCATCCGCGTGAAAACCAAAGATACGTCGTCATACAGTTAGGGTATATACTGTAATCCAGGCTCGAATACTCTATCTCTACCGGCAGCCTGCTCTTTACATCGAATCCCGTCCCCCCGCATATCGCATGTTTGGGAACTTCTGATTTGTCGGAGAAATCAAACAGGGCCGAGCAGTATACCCTGTCGAACAATCTGTCCGTCAGCGGCGTCCACCACTCGACGGTATCACCGCGTCTTTTGTGGTATCCGGCAAGTTGCATGTAAGCGGTATTACAGATCTTCGGCTCTATGTTTATAATTCCGATCCGCATTTATTAACTTTCCTCATCTTCCATCTCGAAATAGTAATTCGCATTGATCCATTTCAGCACCTTATGTTCCACCGGC
>JAABVY010000210.1:0-182 GCA_011777135.1 Candidatus Zixiibacteriota bacterium
TTGTCCTCATTGGGCAGCGTATATTACGGCCTATTGTCGATCTCAGGTGATGAAAGCGCAGGCGAAACTAGGGGATCAGCTCGTTTCGATCCAAACAGACGGCCTCTGGACTTCGGGGGAGATGGAAACGTCTAAGTCATTGGGAATGTTCGACTTAGAGACATCGGGGGATCTCGTTTCCG
>JAABVY010000210.1:281-710 GCA_011777135.1 Candidatus Zixiibacteriota bacterium
TACGATCCGCAAATGGGCAAGGCGTTACCATGCCCGATTGAAAGGGGGATATGCGAATACGGAGTACGATTTTACCTTCCACTGGAATCACAATGTGTTTGACCGAAAAACGTGGTTTCCCGAAATAACCGGGAGGTCTCTTTTCGAGAAATCTTATGTCGGAAAATCAGTTGATTTGCAGCAACTAAATGATTATATTTAATAAAGGAAGGAGGTGATAAAGAATGCCGTGTAAATGTTTCGATACCTTACTCTATGAAACGAAAGAATTTTTTCAGAATCAAGGGGAAGATATAGAGAAGGTCGAATTAGACGGGATAGAAACAACTTACTCCCTAGAGGATTTAACCTCTAACTACGCATTCCGCGTTCGTGTTAAACGTAATGGGGTTAAGTCAGGAAAGTTGTATCCTGTCGAAATCAATTACT
>JAABVY010000210.1:812-1029 GCA_011777135.1 Candidatus Zixiibacteriota bacterium
GGTCGAGCTTTCCGGTATCTCAGATGGGGACCATCTGGTGCAGATTACCAGCGTCGATCTCTACGAGCGAATCGAAACCAAGTTCGGTATCGACGATTTCGTAGTCTGGCAAATCAAGGGTATCAAGGGCGAATCCTGCGAGGACGTGCGGGATAGTATCTGGCATTCTAAGAAAATGTCGGAGCGGTCGAATTTGGGTAAGATGGTCATTCAATAT
>JAABVY010000210.1:1183-1326 GCA_011777135.1 Candidatus Zixiibacteriota bacterium
ATCACTTCGTCAGGCACACACAGAAGGAGTTTAAGGACGATATTCCCTTCTGAGGGGAAACCGGTGGGGAGCATCGGTCTATATCGTCCAAAGCCGCCTCTCTGGCCAGAGGGAGGCGGCTCTTTTTATGAGGAGTCAAACAC
>JAABVY010000094.1 GCA_011777135.1 Candidatus Zixiibacteriota bacterium
AAATCAGATAGAAGAAAACAGGAAGCCCGAACAGGAGCTTTTTGCCTTTACCCGAGGGCCAGATTATGAGTGATATCAGCAGAATCAGCGGAAAAAGGATTATTCCAAAAATCAGCACAAAGGGCCAGATTAAAAAGAGTGGAATCCACAGGCCGAATTTCTTTCTTCCCGCCTCCACAATTCTGATCCTCAAAGTTAGTGGTGGATAAGTCATTTTAACATCTCCAATGCTTCCTCAACAGAAATCTCGCCTTTTTCCAAACGGTTTAGAATATCGCTTCTGGAGGGTGCAGCATCGAGCTGAACAAATTCCAGCTGCTCAGCTATCCTTTTCAAGCGGCTTTTTATAGTGGGGTAGCTGACCCCAAAGAGGCGCTCCGTCTCCTTGATCGAGCCGTCAGACTGGATGAAGGCGGTTACGAAGATCTGATCTTCCATGGAAAGCTTGGCCAGCGGCGGCAGTTCGAATGATCCCTCAATCGCGATGTCGGAATCCTCCAGACGCACCCGCTCGACCAGGAAGTCCCTGTTTCCGGCCAGATCTGTCAGTTTTTGCCAATTTTGAGGCATCAAACATCCTTTCTTTAATTTTTTCAATGTTAATATCGGGATTTTGTCATTAATGTCAAGCACAAAATTAATATAATTAATATTTTTTTGGATGATATTAAATATTATTAATATATACTCTAGAATTATGCATATCTTTAAATATTCCAAAAAGATAGCTCTATCGATTCCTCTTGACAGTCCCAATCGGTTTAATTAATCTTATGTTTCTAATTCGAGGGGGGAATCGATATGGTAAAAAAAATTTTATGGTTTTAAATACATTTGGAGGTTTTTGCCATGAAAATAGATGGTTTGCATGATGTTCTGAAACAGCTTGAAATCGAGGAAACCAATTACGGCGCCTCGGACGGCCATGAGTGGTTCGGAAACGGCGCCGAGACAAAGAGTGTGAGCCCCATCAATGGTCAGGTGATTGCAAAAGTCAAACAGGCCAACAAGGATGATTATGACCGTATGGTCGAAGCCAACAGTGAGGCCTTTAAAATCTGGCGCGAAATGCCCGCTCCCAAGCGCGGCGAGATAGTACGCCAGTTTGGATTGGCCTTGAGAGAGAAGAAAGATGCGCTTGGTCGTATGGTGACGATTGAAATGGGCAAATCGCTGCAGGAAGGCTGGGGCGAGGTGCAAGAGATGATCGATATCTGCGATTATGCCACCGGCCTCTCGCGCATGCTTTACGGAAAGCAGACACATTCTGAGAGATTCCGTCACAGAATGTATGAGCAGTGGCACCCGCTGGGAGTGGTGGGCATAATTTCCGCATTCAATTTCCCGGTGGCGGTATGGTCATGGAACCTCGGGATTGCGCTGGCCTGCGGAGATACATGCATGTGGAAGCCGGCATCTCATGTTCCGCTCACTGCGATTGCCTGCCAGAAGATAATGATGAAAGTGATTAAAGACAATGACCTGCCTCCCGGTATTTCGACTCTCCTGATCGGAAGGGGATCGGAGGTCGGTGAACTGATGCTTTCGGATAAGCGGATGAATCTGGTGAGTTACACGGGCTCAACCAAAATCGGCCGTCATATCGGCGCGGAGGTCACCAAGCGTTTCGGCAAGACTATCCTTGAGCTGGGCGGAAACAACGCTGTTATAGTCACTCCTCATGCCGAAATGGAGCTGGCCGCCAAAGCAATTCTTTTTGGCGCGGTGGGAACTGCCGGCCAGAGATGCACCAGTACCCGCCGGGTTATTGTCGAAAAGTCAAGAAAGGAAGAGTTGATCAAAACTCTGAAGGACTATTATGGTCGTGTTACCATAGGAAATCCCCTGGATCAGTCAAATCTGATGGGTCCGCTGGTGGATACCGGTGCGGTCGATATGTATCTCGAGGCTATCGAGATTGTCAAGAAGCAGGGCGGCAAGATGCTCTGGGGCGGTGAGAAGCTTGATCATGAGGGCGGATGTTATGTCACTCCCTCGGTGGCGGAAGTGAAGCCCGATCTGGAGATAGTCTGCGAGGAGACCTTCGCGCCGCTTCTGTATATCATCGAATATTCGGGTGATATCCAGAAAGCCATCGATATTCAAAACAATGTTCCGCAGGGTTTGAGCTCGTCGATATTCACAAATGACCTGATTGAATCGGAAACTTTCCTCGGTCATACCGGCTCGGACTGTGGCATTGCCAATGTCAATGTGGGCACATCGGGAGCGGAAATCGGCCTTGCGTTCGGCGGTGAGAAGGAGACCGGCGGCGGACGTGAATCGGGCAGCGACTCCTGGAAAATGTATATGCGCCGTCAGAGCAATACGATCAACTGGTCCGGAAAAGCAGAACTGGCGCAGGGAATCAAATTCGATTAGTAAAAATTCGGTTTTTGTGAAACACAACATCGCCAATGAGGTTTATGAATGCAATCCTCCCGCAAAGGGAGGATTGTTTTATTGAAAGAAAATTACATAAGGCTTACAGGGTGTGTTGAAAAGTCTATTTACAATGCGTCATGCTGATTTACTTCTTGTCATCCTGAGCGCAGCGAAGGATCTGCTTGATAGTTCAACAGATTCTTCGGTCATTTCATTCCCTCAGAATGACAGCTATTAGCCTGATTTTTTAACATAGCCGGCACCTGGGGAAGATAACTTGCTTGGTGAACTTGCAGCTCTGGCAACAGCTTTCTGCTGGTCCTTTGGATCGCTCTTTTTTACATCCGGCGGACGAGAAATAGGAGCTCTAAATGTCAACCGGATTCGGCTTGTCTTCGGCGTAATACTCCTGGGTCTTGCCTTACTGATTACTGAAGGCTGGCTGATTCAGCCGGGCGCGCCTCTTAAAAATATAGGCTACCTGACATTGTCAGGGCTGATTGGCCTGGTGATTGGCGATTCCTTTTTGTTCACTGCCATGGTAATGATCGGACCGCGCCTGACACTTCTAATATTCTCCTTATCACCCGCCATTACAGCTGTCACAGCCTGGATCTTCATGGGGGAAACCCTGGAACTTATGGCTATAGTGGGAATTGCCGTGACCCTGGCAGGTGTAATCTGGGTGAGCGCGGAACGTCCCATGAAAGGAGTCAAGAAGGTCAATAAGATTTCGGCTAAGGGTGTGATTCTGGCCTTCCTGGGAGGCGCCGGACAGGCGGTCGGAATAGTCTTTGCCAAGATGGGTATGGCCGATGTTATCGATCCTCTGGCGGGGACATTTATTCGCATGCTGGCTTCGGCCGCGATAATATGGATAATCAGCATCTTCACCGGCAAGTTCGTGAAGACCATTCAGGCCATGCACAACAAACGGGGTGTGGCTTTATCATTTGGCGGAGCTGTCTTTGGACCATTTCTGGGGGTTACGCTTTCATTGACGGCTGTCAAATATACCGAGGCGGGAGTGGCGATGGCGATCATGTCAATCGTGCCGGTGCTGGTGATACCGTGGGTGATGATTTTTTATAAGGAGAAGGTATCTATTCGCGCTTTCATGGGCGCGGTCGTGGCAGTTGCAGGTGTCTTTATTCTGTTCCTCCACTAGTATCTTCATCTTCAAAGGTAACATCCTCCATATGCCCTCTTTTCTTGAGTCTCTCCAGCCATTGTTTCCTGGCCAGCTTGCGCATGTCCTCCTCCGTATCGAGTTCATCGACAATCTCAACTCCCAATAATGTCTCGATCACATCCTCGAGCGTGATTATCCCCTCCGTGCCGCCGTATTCGTCGACAACCAGGAAGATTTGTTCCTTGCGCTTAATGAACTCATCCAGAATCTTCGCAATCGATTTTGTCTGCGGCACCACATAGAGTGGAATCACCAGCTCTTCCATAGTCTTTTTCTTCTGCCCTTTGAAATACATTTCCATGATTTTCGAGCGAAAGACCATGCCCAGAATATTATCTATGTCACGGTCGTAAATCGGAATCTGGGAAAACCGAATAGGATTGTGCGTATTGACTATCTCCTCCACTGTCTGATCTTTCTGGAATGCCAGTATTACTGAACGTGGAGTGAGCACATCCTTTGCATAGATTCTATTCAGCCTGAAAAGATTCTCGATAATGCGCGCCTCTTTTTTCAACAGAATCCCTTCCGTCTCTCCAATCTGTGCCAGGGTAAGAAGCTCTTCACGAGTCAGGAATGTCTGCCGTCGGTTGCGTGTAATCAATATCGAAATGCCCTTGAGCATTATTACAAATGGGTATGTGATGATTATAAGGTAATTGATGATATATGCCGCCGGACGGGAGAGCTTTTTCCAGTAGACCGCGCCAAGAGTCTTGGGGACGATTTCAGAAAATACGAGAATCGAGAATGTCAAGACTGCGGAAGCCGCCGCAACCCATTCGCTTCCGAACACCTTCAGGGCCTGCGCACCCACGCCGGCCGCGCCCACAGTGTTGGCGATTGTATTCAGGGTCAGGATGGCAGAAAGGGGCTGGTCAACTTTGCTTTTCTGGTTTTTTAGCAAAACACCGCTTCTGTAGCCTCGTTTCAGGAGCACGCCTACATGCGCTCTGGAGACTGATAGAAATGTCGCCTCCATCAATGAACACAAAAAAGACACCAGAAGCGCCAGGAGAAAATATGAAATCAGTGCTGTCATTTGGGTAAATACATCCTCATATGATTATTATCGAAAAAATGGGGAGCGCGATTAAAACTTTCGCCGGGGATTTTCATTTGACTGTATTTTAAATAATAGCTCCATTAATGTCAAAGCAAATAATCGTTACTTGATTTCAGATTTTCTCCAGTTCAATTCTGGCATTGGTCGCAGACATAAGCTCCTGCTCGACTTTTTCTGTCAATGAAAGACGCACTTCAAAAATGATTTCACCCTCATCGGTGTAAATGCTGTCGAGTACTTTGATACCCTCTGACGAAAGTGTGCGCAGAATGATATTTGTCAGGTTAAGAGGAAATTTGACTTTGTACTCTTGTGTCAGGAGGACCTCGACTATCTTCACTGACTCCAGAACACTGCGGGCGGCATCGCGGTAGGCCCGCTTGAGACCTCCTGTGCCCAGCTTGATGCCGCCAAAATAGCGGGTCACCACAATTCCGGTATTGAATAATCCTGCGGAAACTATGCTGTCGTAAATCGGTCTCCCGGCTGTACCCGATGGCTCGCCGGCGTCTGAATACCTGAAGATATCCAGCCCCTCTGAAGGGTAAATACGGTAGCCATAACAATTATGGCTGGCGTCGTGAAATTCATCGGAGATTTTTTCGATCTCAGACTCAGCTTCATCCTGTGATTGGCACGGAAAGGCAGAGGCAATAAATTTCGACCTCTGGATTTTTATTTCGGCCCGTGCGGACTCTTTAATCGTTTTAAAGGAGTCTTTCAATCTCCCGGTCTGTTCCTTCTTTATTCCTGCCTGGCTTTTATGAACTGATCTATCAACCTCTCGAAACGCGCGCCGTAGATCATATCATACTTATCCATATCTTCCGGAATCAGCTCTTCGGCTTCTTCACGGGTTTTGGCGATCAATTCACGCGCTTTCTCTTCGGTCAGGTCGCCGCTCTGGATATCCTCGGCGGTGCGGTCAACAAGCTTTCTCAAGCTCTGTATTTTCTCTTCTTCTGTCATCGCCATGATTGTCTCCTATAAGCTGTGATCTGAGATCAATTCAGCTTTACTGATGTCCTCCAATGGAATCGCCCCATAATCGATCAATCCCTGATCGACAGGCAGGTCTTTTCTGCCGATTGCGAAAAGCAGCTTGCCGAGTTCACGGGCGCGTTCCGCTGCATTTATGGTACCGCGTGACTTTTTATCAAGCTCTCCAATCACCACAGACTGGGCCAGCCCGACAATTATCCGGTTTCGCGAGATCAGCCGTCCGGTAGTAACTTTCGTATTGGGCGGATATTCCGAAATCAGGGCGCCCTTTTCCAACAGCTCCTCGGAAAGCCTTTTGTTCTCGGGAGGGTAGAT
>JAABVY010000164.1:0-222 GCA_011777135.1 Candidatus Zixiibacteriota bacterium
TTATGACCAAAACAAAAACCCACTCGGGTATGTTGTATATCAGATTTCGGGCAAATCTACTCACAAAATGATCAAAGTTTTGGACTGGAAGATTGATCATGCTGACCGGAACAAAATTGTCCTGGCGTTAGCAGCGCGTTTGGGAGATGAGTTCCAGGCAGATAACATTGAGCTGCCATACCAGGTAGGATTGGCTATACCTTCTCCCACGCACAAGATCGT
>JAABVY010000164.1:248-1985 GCA_011777135.1 Candidatus Zixiibacteriota bacterium
AAGATGCCAAAAGCCCATTGGCAAAAGCCTGGCCGCAGATTGATTTCAAACTGGCAGATGGCGATATGCCTTTTTCATGATGCAACCGATATGGCTGTAAAAATAATAGACACCCTGCTCAAGCTGAGCTCGAAAGTAATACCCCATACGCTTTACCTGAAGTTGATCCAAAGAGATAGGTATGACGTTTTCTATCATGTCATCTCTGATGAAGACCTGGCTTATATCCGACACCTGTACCCCGTCATACCGGTGGAGGACTTTTGCACCTCCCTGGATTATTTAGCCTCGCATTATTCCTTTGTTACCTACCAGCAAGTTCATGATCACATCCTGAACGGGACAATGCTACCTGAGAATGCCCTGCACCTGTCGGTGGACGACGGCTACAGGCAGTGTTTCGACATCGTTCGGCCATTGCTCCTGGAGCGGAACATTCCCGCCACCTTCTTCCTGACAACCAGTTTAATTGATAATCGGATCTTGTTTTACCGCAATAAAGTTTCTTTGGCGATTGACAAAATTCTTCATCTTCAAAATGAATCTCGTTCAAAGGCACTGGCAGAAATCAACAACTCTTATGGGTTGAACATGGAAGATGGAGAAGATTTTCGTGATTGGATCAAAGAACTGCGGCTACCAGATGAAAGCATCATTGACGAAGTCCTCCAGGTGCTGCACATCAACGTACCTGTATTTCTGGCTGAAGAACGACCCTACCTGACCCGCCATCAAATCCAGTTAATGCATGCAGATGGATTTACGATTGGGGCTCATACGGTAACCCACAGAAAATTAGGGACTCTGGATGACGAGGATGCCAGGCGTGAAATTGTCGAGTCCTGCCGGTTGATACGGGAGATCACGGGTCAGGAAGTTGTACCATTATCCTTCCCCCATTCCGGGGCTAACTTGAGCCGGGATCTACTCCAGGAGATCCGGGCGAATAACCCATGGATTGGACTGTTCTTTGATACCAAGGGACTTAAGGAGGACATCCCGATCGTTGTCAACAGGATTTGGGGAGAGCGGTCTTTGCAAGCAAACGGCAGACCATCATCGATCCAGGTGGTGATCGCCAATGCATACCAAGAACAGTGGCCTAGAGTGGTCAAGAATGCTCTACGCTGGGGAGGGTGAGTCAAGCATCAAAGAGTTTGCGGAAAATCAGTCAGTTTTCGGTAAGGAAATGACAGGTCCGAAAGTCTGCTCAACTGGTTCGAAACTGGATTTACACCACTCTGTTTAAGTTCAATCAATCCAATCAAATCTTAAAAAATTGCTAATTCTTACAATTTGTGGGGTAATTGTTTGCGCGTATTCCGAAAACCATGTATAATGTGGACAATTGTGGGTTAATGTGGGCTAAAGTGGAAGGATAGAGAAAGACGCCGGTGTCGCCGGCGTCATCTGGTTAACAGAATGTTAGAACAAATGTTTTTCGGGCAATATCAGCATACGCTTGACGAGAAGGGACGCCTGACAGTTCCTGCTGATTTTCGCGACCAGCTCTCGGAAGGCGCCTATCTGACCCAGGGATTCGATAACAACCTGCGGCTTATGTCGGTATCCGAGTTTCAGAAACTCTACCGCCGAGTCACGGAGATGAGCACCACCGATCCACGCGCCCGCAAACTCCGGCGTTTAATCTTCGCAAATGCCAAACTTATCGAGATCGATCGGGTAGGCCGGATTTTAATTCCACAATTTTTACGAGAAGTCGCAGATTTGGATTCC
>JAABVY010000164.1:2014-2304 GCA_011777135.1 Candidatus Zixiibacteriota bacterium
GGCGACTGAGGAATGGGATAGGCAGTCACAAGAATTACAAAATGCTTCTGTAAACGGTGAGGAATTCGCCGCCCTAGACTTGTAGATGCCAGGAGGAGGAATGCGATTTTCACTCCTGGAAGAAATTTAATTAAATATTGTTAGGGTACCTATTTTATGTATTCAAATGATGCATAAGCCTGTACTTTACCAAGAAGTTCTGCATTTTCTTGATCCTAAACCTGGCAGTAAATATATTGATGGTACAGTTGGCGCTGGTGGCCATTCATTTGGGATTTTAGAAAAAAGCA
>JAABVY010000164.1:2472-2636 GCA_011777135.1 Candidatus Zixiibacteriota bacterium
GAAATGCTTCCTACACACAGATGAAGAGACACTGTCGTCTGCTGGGGTGGGAAAAGGTGGATGGGATCCTGCTCGATTTAGGAGCTTCTTCCATGCAGTTCGATAATCCGGACCGGGGCTTTTCGTTTCTGAAGGATGCACCACTGGATATGCGATTTTCTCCG
>JAABVY010000024.1:0-203 GCA_011777135.1 Candidatus Zixiibacteriota bacterium
TATCCAATGCGGGAGGCGAAATGGTTATTTGCCGGGCCGATAATAAAATTGAAAGCCTGCTGGTGGTTACAAAATTGATCTCTGTTTTTGATCACTATCGTACCCTTGAAGAAGCCATAGCTCATTTCGATAAGAAATAAAGGGAAAAAATAATCCCGCATTAACTGAATAATGCGGGATTGAAATATGTAATCGTAAAAGGA
>JAABVY010000024.1:373-674 GCA_011777135.1 Candidatus Zixiibacteriota bacterium
CCAAAGGGCAATCTGTGCCAGCGTCTGGTTGGTGAAGCTGTTACTCATCACAAAGGAAGGATGCCCCGTGGCATTTCCAAGGTTCATTAGTCTTCCCTGGGAAAGCAGCACGACCTGTCGGCCGGTTTCTTTAAGAGTGAACAGATCAACCTGTGGTTTGATGTTCTCTTCCTCGGCATTTTTCTTCAGCCATGCTACATCAATTTCGTTATCAAAGTGACCGATGTTTCCGACGATCGCTTTGTCTTTCATTTTCAGGAAGTGGCGGTCTTTGATGATATCCTTGTTTCCGGTGGCGGTC
>JAABVY010000024.1:762-1055 GCA_011777135.1 Candidatus Zixiibacteriota bacterium
TAACCGGCAACTACCGCTACTTTTCCGGCCATCATCACATCGGTAGCACGGCGAATGGCATCGGCCGCTGATTCCTTACATCCATATTTGTTGTCGAACTTGGACTTGGTTACAGAATCATTCACATTAATCGCAGGAAGGGAAAGTGTTCCTTTACGCTCCCGTTCTACCAGTCGAAGTACGCCGGTTGTGGTTTCTTCCGAAATTCCGTTAATGCCATCAATGAGCTCGGGATAGCGGTCGAGCACCATATTGGTGAGGTCACCGCCATCATCTAAGATCATGTTCAGTGG
>JAABVY010000123.1:0-1876 GCA_011777135.1 Candidatus Zixiibacteriota bacterium
TCCCCGCGTCGCATTCGGAGAGGCATCCAGGCCGGCATTTTTTATCGCCTGGTATAGAGATTCCGAGGAAGAATGCTCCTGAATATCGATGCCGATCTTTTCTATAATCACCTCTCGGAGTTCGATTCGCTTCCACGGTGGTTTTACATCCACCTGATGACCCTGGTACTCGAAAACTTGTTTACCAAGAACCCGCTCAGCAACGTACGAAACCATCTGTTCAGTCAATTCCATCACCTGGAAATAATCTGCATACGCCCAGTAAAACTCCAGCTGTGTAAATTCTGGATTATGTTTAAAGGAAACCCCTTCATTGCGGAAATCCCGACCAATCTCATATACTCTCTCGAAACCACCTACCAGCAGCCTTTTCAGGTAGAGTTCAAAAGAAATTCGCAGGTACAGATCTTGTTTCAACTGGTTGTGATGGGTTACAAAAGGCTGTGCTGCCGCTCCACCGTAAATCGGCTGCAAGATCGGGGTTTCCACTTCCAGGAAACTGCGCTCATCCAAAAAGTCACGTAAAGCACGGACGATCGCGGCTCGTTTAATGAACACATCACGAACCTCTTCATTGACAGCCAGGTCAGCATATCGCTGGCGATAGCGGGTTTCTGGATCTGCCAGGGTCGCATGCCGCACAACCTTGCCGTCAACGACTTCGTCTTTAGCAGCGGGAAGTGGTGTAACAGCCTTGGCCAGCATCTCGAACTCGGCAACTCGAAGGGTGATTTCACCAGTACGTGTCCGGAAAATTTCCCCGCTCGCCTGTACAAAGTCACCCAGATCGAACATCTGATTGAAGAATTTGATCTTATCTTCACCCAGGTCGTTTGCCCTGAAAAACAGCTGGATCCTGCTGCTCTCATCTTCAATATGTGCAAATGTGATTTTGCCCATTGGCCGCATCGACCGCAGGCGCCCCACCAGTGTCGCCGCAACGCTTGCATCCGGGTCCGTCTCCGTTTTTGCCAGATATTCATCAATTGCTTCCTGGTTGGTATGCGTGCGCTGTGCACGGTTTGGGAACGGTTCAATCCCCTCGCTGCGTAATTCTTCAATTTTTTCTAATCGTACCTTTTCCAGGTTGGAATAATGCTCATCCATGTTCGTCTCTCGGTTTCAAAATAAAAACCCCGCGCTAATCAATCAAAAGGCGCGGGGTTGAATAGCGAATCCTGCCCCGACAGTTATTCTACTTTAATGATCTTTACCTTGAAAGCCCCATTTGGAGCTTTGACTTCGACCTCTTCACCGGCTTTATGGTCGATCAATGCGCGGCCAAGCGGCGACACATTCGATATCCTGCCATTGCTCGGATCTGTCTCAGCGGCACCGACGATCGTATATGCTTCCGGATCCGTACCATCCTCCTGGATGGTCACTTTCGAGCCAATTTGCACGGTGTCCTTTGTCTTACCTTCCTCGATGACTTTGACGTTTGCCAGCAGCATTTCTAACTCTCGAATGCGTCCTTCCACGAAAGCCTGTTCGTTTTTTGCGGCATCAACCTCGGCATCGTTATCAATACCAGAATCCCCGTCTTCCATGGCCTCTGCCAATCGTGCGGCGACTTCTTCCCTGCGGACAGATCGCAAATGTTCAAGTTCTTCTAACAATTTCTCATAACCGTGTTGAGTAAGATAAGATGTGCTCATTTTTCCCTTATATACTTTCTTTCACTTTAACAACTGTGACTAAATAATTAGCGGCGTTTTAAAGGTTCTCCTCGCCTTCATATCGCCGCAGTGCGACATTTTAGCATAAATTAATTAAGAGTGCAAGATAATTTCTATCCTATAGATATATGTATTTTATAATTTGCAGTTTTTCCCAGGTTTCATGTCCCCCAAATGTACCAATTTGTAGACCAAAT
>JAABVY010000123.1:2015-2249 GCA_011777135.1 Candidatus Zixiibacteriota bacterium
TCAGCTTGATCAAATAAGGCTGTAGATCATCCAGGGTATCCAAGGGAATTCCCAATGAGTAAGGAAAATCAGCATAGTAATACAATGCTTCGCTCCATCCTTCTGCAATCCTGCGGGTGAAAACATGGTCAACATGACCACCAATCGCCAATGGGCTGACAACCCGGTAATCCCCATGACCCGGGAACTTTTCCTGGATGCGGTTGGCAAGCTGATCAATCATGGGTGTTTCAG
>JAABVY010000005.1:0-936 GCA_011777135.1 Candidatus Zixiibacteriota bacterium
AGGATACCCGAGAAGGTATTACTGCCATTCTAAGTGTAAAAGTGCCTGAGCCTCAATTCGAAGGACAAACCAAAACGAAACTGGGCAACGGCGAAGTAAAAGGTATTGTCGAATCGGTCATTAACGAAAACTTGTCGGAGTTTTTAGAAGAAAATCCTCCTGTTGCCCGAAGAATTATTGATAAAGGAATAATGGCAGCGCGCTCTAGGGAAGCGGCGCGCAAAGCCAAAGAACTCACTCGCAGGAAGAGCGCTCTGGAGAGCAACTCACTCCCAGGCAAATTGGCTGACTGCTCGATCAGCGATCCGGCGCAATGTGAAATTTATCTGGTGGAGGGAGACTCTGCGGGTGGTTCGGCTAAACAAGGTCGCGATCGACGATTTCAAGCCATTCTGCCCTTAAAAGGAAAGATACTGAATGTTGAGAAAGCGCGTCTTCACAAAATCCTTTCTAATGAAGAGATTAAGACCATAATAACGGCACTGGGGACCGGTATCGGTGAAGATGAATTCGATATCGAGAGATTACGTTATCACAAAATTATTATTATGACAGACGCCGATGTGGATGGTGCTCATATCCGTACGCTTCTCTTGACATTTCTATTCAGATATATGAAGCAACTCGTGGAATCGGGTCATGTGTATATTGCCCAACCACCTCTCTATCGTATAAAGTCAGGGAAGGAAGAAACCTACGTTTACTACGAATATGAGAAAGATACATTATTAAAAAGGTATTCTAAGAACGGAAATGCAAGTAAGGTGGATTTGCAGCGGTACAAAGGTTTAGGTGAAATGAATCCTGACCAGTTATGGGAAACGACCATGAACCCCGATAAAAGGACTTTAATGCAAGTGACGTTAGAAAATGCGGCTGAAGCGGATCATATTTTTAATACGCTGATGGGAGACAAAGTAGAGCCTCGCCGGGCTT
>JAABVY010000005.1:942-2526 GCA_011777135.1 Candidatus Zixiibacteriota bacterium
TCGAAATCTGGATATCTAATCAACGGAAATAAGGTAGAACACTATGGATTTGAAAAGACAACGAATTATTCCAAAAGATATTGAAGACGAGATGAGAGTATCCTATTTGGATTACTCCATGTCGGTTATTGTTTCACGCGCCTTGCCAGATGTGAAAGACGGGCTTAAACCGGTGCACCGTCGAATATTATATGGCATGTCTGAGCTCGGTTTGCATTACAACCGACCTTACAAGAAAAGCGCTCGCGTGGTTGGAGAAGTATTAGGAAAATATCATCCACACGGTGATTCGGCCGTATATGACACACTGGTGCGTATGGTGCAGGATTTTTCAATGCGCTATCCTCTTGTGGATGGTCAGGGAAACTTCGGCTCCGTCGATGGCGACTCTGCAGCGGCAATGCGATACACAGAAGTCCGTCTAGCCAGAATTGCCGGCGAAATTCTGCGAGACCTGGACAAGGATACGGTGAATTTCCGCCCGAATTTCGATGATACGCTTTCAGAGCCCATCATTCTACCCACGCTATTTCCCAACCTTCTCTGCAATGGCACTTCCGGGATAGCTGTGGGCATGGCAACTAATATTCCGCCCCATAATCTAAATGAAGTTGTGGATGCTTTAATAGCCCAAATTAAGGATCCGGAAATTTCTCCTTTGGCCTTAATGAAATATATGAAAGGCCCGGATTTTCCTACTGCGGGAATTATCTACGGCAGTGATGGTATCGCTGAAGCTTACACGACAGGACGCGGGAAAATAACCGTGAGAGCCCGGGCAAATATAGAGCATTTGAAGCAGAACAAAGAGCGCATCATCGTTTCCGAATTACCCTACCAGGTTAATAAAGCCTCACTTATCGAAAAAATTGCCGATTTGGTTAAGGAGAAAAAAGTTGATGGAATTACTGATGTTCGAGATGAATCCGATCGGGATGGAATTCGAGTAGTTATTGAATTGAAAAGAGACTCCCAACCTGAAATCATATTGAATCAACTGTACAGACATACGCAAATGCAGATTACTTTCGGAATCATTAATCTGGCTCTTGTGGACGGTGTACCCAAGATTATGAACCTGAAGGAACTGTTAGCGCATTTTATTGAGCACCGCCATCAAATCTTACTCAGAAGGACCCGGTATGATTTGGATCAGGCGGAGAGACGCGCCCACATCCTCGAGGGCTACAAAATTGCTCTGGACAATATTGATGAAATTGTCCAAACCATTAAGAAATCAAAAAGTCCTGACGTAGCTCAGAAGAACTTAATGAAGAAATTCAAGCTATCCGAAATTCAGGCAAAAGCAATACTGGATATGCGCTTACAAAGGCTTACAGGATTGGAGCGCCAAAAAATTGAGGATGAATACAAAGAAGTAATCAAAACCATTTCTCGCTTGAAATCGATATTAGAAAACAGATCTCTGCAAATGCAAATTCTTGAGGAAGAATTATTAAAATTAAAGGATAAATATGGTGATCTTCGACGAACGGAGATTATTCAAGATTTTGAGGCGTTTTCTATTGAAGACTTAATCGCTGAAGAAGAAATGGTAATTACCATTACCAAAGACGGCTACAT
>JAABVY010000036.1:0-169 GCA_011777135.1 Candidatus Zixiibacteriota bacterium
CAAAAGGGAAGCGTCTTTGAGAAAAATCTGAAGAATGTAATTTCCATCCTCCCCATCCACCAGAATACCCAGTTTTCGCAAATCCGACAGATCTTCTTTTATATGGGAAATGTTTTGCCTGGCGAGCCGGTCGGGAAGCAGATCGAAATACCGGTCTGGCGTGACAAGA
>JAABVY010000036.1:278-2259 GCA_011777135.1 Candidatus Zixiibacteriota bacterium
ATTGAAGTGTGGATAAAGCGGTTCGTTGGAGGCAAATTTGATTCCTGATGCCGGATCATACATGACCTGGGACGACAAACCGGTTCCCTTCTTGCCGGAAGCGCTGTCCGGGGTATGAAAGGAAACATTCCAAAATTTTCTGAGGTCCATCACATGGCCGAAGAAATTATAAATCGGATAAATCGTCCGTGCGTTGATCGTCATATGATCGATGGCCTTGAAAGGGGTGGTCGATAAAGATTCAGGCTCGAGGGTTTCAAACATGGGGATGTCTTCCTCGTCCCCCTCAATTTCCAGAAATGTGAATTCGAGAAATCCAATAGGTGTTGCAATGGAAACAAACCGGTGTTGGGAGCGTTGAGATTCCACCTGCAGCACTTCATGAATGAAGGTGGCATGGTGATCTTCCAGGTATTCAATGGCCCGGTTCAGATTTTTAACAAGAAACGTAACCTTGCGAATTCCCGGGCAGAGAATTTTCAAATATTGTGCGGTGTAGCTGTTGTGGGAGAGCGGGGCGGAAATCATTATCTTGACCCGGTTGGATGAAAAATACAGGGCTTTGCTTTTGAATCGCTCTTCCCAGGCCGGGGTGGATCGGTGGGTTTCCTGAAAACCCATCTGGTTTAAATAAAAATTACGACTCCGCTCGAAATAATCAACGACAAATTCTACTGAGTGTACTTTTTTAATGCTCAAGGCTGAAGGTTTTTCCATGACTCAACCCCCTATGTTAGGGATACCTGATTATCCTCCAAGATTAACGCCTTCCTTTTTATTTATCAGTTTAGATGATTCAATTCAACCTCTGGATTCTTCCGAAAATCAAAAATAACCCCTGAAAAAACAAATTGTTACCCATCTCCTGAGCCCTCACCACTCCTTTGGGAGGTGATTTTCCCCTGCCCTTAAACCAGACTCAAGATAGCATGAAGACAGGGACAAAAACCCGGGAAGTTTCAGAAAGGAATTTAAGGTAAGGATCCGTTTTCGGATGGAAAGGGCTCAAGTCCCAATAACATATAGTTTTCAAGTGAAAAAAATATTTGGCCTTTTTCTGCAATAAATGTCAATCCGTCACCCCAAAAATCAGAAAAGAGGTCCTGGTTCGTCATCAGGAGGTCCGCGTTTCAAATCCGCCCGGTGGCTCCATTTTTCCCGCTACGGGTAAATCTTTAGAGCAAGAGGAAACCCCATGTTCAGGCTGTATTTGATGGCTTTGTTCGGATTGTTCCTGGCCGGATGTTTCGCGATGCACTCCACGCTGGATATTCAATATACTCCTGCCCAACCATTGGATTCACCGGCACCGGAAACCAGGCGCGTTGTCTGGGAGAAACTGGAATGGAAACCCGCACTGACTGAGTCAGAAGCGGTGGGCATCAGGAAGGAGACGGTGGCGGGCTTGCAGACTTCATCCATATTCTTGACTCCCAGACCGGATGAATGGTTTACCGCGGCGGCCAAACTTGAATTTAAAAACCTTGGGCTCCACCAGGGCGGCGGACCTGATGACCCGCGAATCTTTATCATGGTCGATCAATTCTTCGCTGAGCCTTTGGTCACACACATTGGATATTTTCTGACCGCGGTCACTATTCTCCACGTCTACGTGACCCTGCCCCGGCAGGGCAAACTGTTTTCAAGAAAGTTCGTGGGCAAATCCAAGTCCTGGGAGGTTTTTTGGCTGTTGGCTTCCGATTATCGCGAAACTCTTCTCGAAAGCGCGCAACTCGCGCTTCATGAGTCCGCCCGGGAAACCCGCAAGCTGATCGAGTCGGAGGATAGATAAAATGACGATATTCCCATCCATCAGAACGTTATCCTCTAGAATGCTATTCGTTATCCTTCTTATTATATTGACCATATGGCTGGAGGGCTGCGGCGGTGGCTTGACAATCGTTCGCGCAGAGGAGGAGACGGACCCGTCCTGGCTGGAAACCCGGCATATCCCCTCCCCTCCAGCCGAGCCAGAGAAACC
>JAABVY010000366.1:0-146 GCA_011777135.1 Candidatus Zixiibacteriota bacterium
TACCTCTGGTTCAACCGGAAGCATCAACTATTTCGAAAACGGAAGGAGCCGGAGTATGAGTGAGAATCTCAAGGAACCGACAGCGTACCATGGAAAAATCACCGAGTGGCCGGAAGAGGAACGTCCCAGGGAAAAATTGATGAAAG
>JAABVY010000366.1:298-627 GCA_011777135.1 Candidatus Zixiibacteriota bacterium
AGCGAAAGACGGGAAAAAAAGTATCGGTAAGATCCCCCAAAGATATCGCAGCCAGATATATCCCGCTCATGCAAAATCTGAGACAGGAAGAATTCCGCATCATCATTCTGAACAATTCCAACTATGTGGAACGGGATGTCTTGATCAGCAAGGGGCATCTGACAGCGAGTCTGGTGCATCCCAGAGAAGTATTTAAGATGGCCATTGCCGAGAGCGCAGCCGGGATTATTCTGCTGCACAATCACCCCAGCGGAAATCCGAAGCCGAGCCCGGATGATATCAGCATCACCCGGAAAATGGTGGAAGCGGGGAAACTGATGGAAGTGCCG
>JAABVY010000366.1:717-877 GCA_011777135.1 Candidatus Zixiibacteriota bacterium
ACGCGGGCCTTTTGTGAGTGAGATAGCGGGAAACATTTTTCCGGAAAAAAAACAAACGTGTTTTCTACACAATTTCCGCTTTATATAAGCAAAAAAACAAAGTAGATTTCACTTCGGGATTAATGGGTAACCACAGAAGTCTATTTGGATAAAAATGGGT
>JAABVY010000366.1:962-1175 GCA_011777135.1 Candidatus Zixiibacteriota bacterium
CAGTATGCCGATCTCCTGCTTGACCAAGACAGAGTCGAACAGGCCTATATGCTCTCTGTGCAAGGAGTCAAGGCTCATCCGAAATTTGCTACCGGATGGCTTATTCTGGGAAAAGCGGCGTTACGCCAGGATGAAAAAATCTTTGCAAAGAAGTGTTGGATGAATGCGCTGGCAGCCGATAAGATGTGCCTTCAGGCCGCAGAATTATTGCTC
>JAABVY010000071.1:0-17485 GCA_011777135.1 Candidatus Zixiibacteriota bacterium
TGGCCACATCCTCGATCTCACTCCAGGCCCCATCGGTAATAGGTGCAAGTGAACGTTTCAATATATCCATCTGCAATCTCCTTTTAACATTCCCCTTTATTATAGTAATTATTTAACTTTTTTGGCTTCCAATTCCCAGATCCGGGGATTTCTCCTCCCCGCCCGATTCCTCTTCCTCTTCCTCAAGTTCAGTAATGTCGCCCTCCGTAAACAGGTAAGTTTTCATCTCCTCATCCCAGCCATCCATGTTTCTCCTCAACCACTCAAGGGTCATCAGGGCATGCTCGATTTCCTCGTCTCGATTATGGATCAGAATGGCTTTCAGATGTTCGTCTGTGCAGACTGCAACCCTTTGATGATACCAGTCTATGGCTTCAATTTCCTCCCGAAAGCTCTTTAGAGCGCGGATTATATTGCGATCCTGGGCGGACATCTCTTCAGCTGGTTCATGATAATCACTCATTCGTTTCTCCCTTTATCTCGTTTAATACAACCCATTTAATATAATAAATATTTCTAAGATAACAAAATCAAGTCCCGCTCGTTTCTGCAAGAAATAACGACTGACCGGTCAATTATTAATATGTTCTGGAAATAATAACAATATTTGAACGGAGCTTCAAGAGGTTTTAGAGCGCCAATAATATTACTGTAAAGACAATTACCTTCTCCAACTTGGGAGCAGCATACTCATTAAGAAAAAAATAAAAATCAGACATAAGGCCCTCCACCTTTTTGTATTTACCATCTTTCTAACACGCTTCAATATGACCATTGATAAGATAAAAATCAATACTGGTAAATCATATATAATTTACGTATCGAAAATACGCATTCCATCTCCAAAAAATCCGCCCGGTTGGCACCGCCGGGCGGAATCTTGAGAGGAGTTAATAGAAAAATCAGCAATCCGGAGAACCGTCAAATACCGCATTCCGGACTCCGAACCACCGTGAAGATATATTACGATATAAACAGCATTTATGATATTCGCATTAAGGGAACAGTCTTATTTTCAGAAAAACAGCCTGAGCATGCATTCAACCCTGCACCGCAGAACGAGTTCTGCAAATTACAGAATTGCCCCAAACCAATGCTCTGTTATCTTTATGAGAAAGGTGACCAAAAATCCTGCCGGAATGGAATCTTATTCCAGGAAAAATAAATCGTTGGCAAGCAATGGATTTGACGATTCAGTGCATTACGCAAGTGTGGTTGCGGGTCAAAAACACACGATGAAGACATATTTCTGAGGTATTAAATACTCAGATGATGATAAAAAATTGCCTGAATGAGCTTAAAAGATTTGGCATATCCTGGAATTTGATTATATTTGTTTTGTCACACATGGCCGAGAGTTTGACTATAATGGTTGTATATTTATTGATGGAGCCGATGGGGCTGGCATGCGCCTGCGATTTCTAAAATACTTACTCGCCATAAATGTGCTGTTTTCAACTCTGGTAGTCTCCGAACCATTGGCGATAAAGAAGCTGTCCGTGGATTATTCACGNNCAGGTCTGGACCGGTGACAGTTCTTTATGGGATGGCAGGGCTCTGGTTATGGCTTCAAATCCGGCTCCAATGTCCGATGAATTTCCCCACGTCAACTTCATAACGATGGATATGGGAACTACCTATGATCAGGATCCGATTCCGGCGCCAATTACCGATATGGCCCTTTATTATGATTCCAGAGAGAAAATTCAAACGGTGGTGCTGGGAGCCAATCGCAATGATTCCGCCTTTGCAGTTAAGGTCGTGCCGGGAAGAGATAATCCGCAATTTCTGTATCTAACGCATGGCCAGGATCATACCGGCAACGGCGTCTGGAATGCGGGTGTTTCCATTATGCTCTGCGAAGACTATGATTATGACGGCACGGAAGAGGTCTTTATTTATGTGAGTCCCGGACGCGATCTGTATCCCAGAGTACTTTACTGCCTTGACATGGAGAGGCTGAAGATAGAATGGGCCCTGAAGGTTGCCTCGCCAATACAGAGGCCCTTATTGAGCTGTCGGGATCCTGAAAACCCATCGATCATTTTCACAACCTACAATGTCAAAAATGGCGTCAGCGATATGAATTTCTCGGACATGTATTGTTATCTCGCCAGAGTAAATTCGAAAGGTCAGGTCCTGTTCAAGAAGATTCTGGCCAGCGAACATGGGGGAGTCTACATCAGCCGAGCTGAAGCGGATTCCATATTTTATGTATCACATTCACTGCCCTTTCTTGATTATGGCGATGTGCACAAAGAGATCGAAAAAACATATAAGCTTTCACGCATAGACCGCAGTGGAAGAGTTCTGGAATCCGCCTTTATCAAAGATAAAATCTGTGACATGTGGCTTGCAGATTACGGGGGATCAGGGGTTCCATATCTGTATACAATATCCAATATGGGAGTTATATCTATTTACGATCCTCGACTGAATATCCGGGCAAAATCGAACGAGACCGACCTGCGCTCGCTTGTGGAAATTACGAAAATTGCGGACAATCACAATCCGGAATTCATAATGAACTCCACCAATGGCATAGAGATATATTCGCATGATTTTAAGAAGTTAGCTGCGCTGGCATTCTCCGCCTCAAATTTTCATCCGATCGAATATGATCAATCCGGCAATGTCACTGCCTTCATTCTGACCAATGGGTCGGAAGGTGGCATATTTAAATTAATGAAGAAGGATGTTGCCGATTATTCGAAGATAATATTCTGGGAATACCAGAATTATATAACGGTGGCCCTGCTCATTCTTCTTATGGCCCTCATTATTACAAATTTGCATCGAATAAAAAACATCAGGAAGCTCAGGATCAGCGAAAGAAATCTGGAGGGGCTATTTCATTGTAATCCGCAGGCGGCAATCTATGTTGATACTGAGAGTAATGTTCTTGATGTCAACCCTCGTTTTGAAGAAACGTTCGGTTATAAAAAGGAAGAAC
Source organism: Candidatus Zixiibacteriota bacterium (assembly GCA_011777135.1). Taxonomy (GTDB): domain Bacteria; phylum Zixibacteria; class MSB-5A5; order JAABVY01; family JAABVY01; genus JAABVY01. Next base: position 2,954 of record JAABVY010000071.1, read on the forward strand.
TTGTTGGCCGTCCGGTAATTGATATGCTTGTTCCAGAAGAAGAAAGGGCAGAAATATATGATCGTTTCAAGAAAACTGACTCTGCCACTTTTTACGAGGCAAAACGAGCCAGAAAAGATGGGACCCCCATCTGGGTAAGGGTTTCAGGCTCGCCGGTTGAGGCGGACAATAAGCTGATCGGCTATATTATAGTCTATAATGACATAACGGAAATAAAAAAGGCTCAGGCAAGCCTGAGAGAAAACGCCGCGCGTTACCGCACTCTGTTTGAGGATTCACCCATAATGCTGGCCGAAGAGGACTACAGCGAGGTCATGCAATATGTGAAGGAGCTGAAAAGCTCAGGGATAGATGATATCGAAGGATATCTTCTTGGCAATCCTGATATACTCAAGAATTGCCAATCGATGGTCAGGCTGGTTGATGCTAACAAAGCCGCACGTAATATATACGGCGCCAAGGATATTAATGATCTGGAAAACCACTTCAATAAAATATTTTCCGATTATTTCCTCCCTGCTCTAGCCCGCACATTGGCTCAATTCTCCAGCGGAACGAAAATGATTCAACTCGAATTGACAACAGAGAAAATAAATGGTGAGAAATTACATACGATAATCAAGGTAAATGTCGCACCTGGATATGAAGACAATTTTTCGAAAGTCTTCGTTTCCCTGCTGGATATAACCGACAGGAAAAATGCCNNAAAATGCCGAAGATGCCCTGAGGGAAAGCGAAGAAAAATACCGTTTGCTGGTCGAAAATGTGGGCGCGGGAATCGCCCTGGTCGAAGAGGATGGAACATTCCGCTTTATTAATCAAAATGGCGCCGAAGCGCATGGCAGGGATCGTACAGAAATAATCGGAAGCAGAATGCACGATCTCTTTCCAAAAGAAATTGCTGACTGGCAACTGGCTAGAGTAAGAGAGGTAATAGAAACCGGCAAGGAGTTCAGTGAGGAATCGAAGATCATGATTAATGACGGCTGGCAATGGTATTCCACGAATCTCCAGCCTTATAGAAATGCTGAGGGCGAATGTGTTGCCGCGCTTGTGATAGCTCAGGATATAACTGAGCATAAACTGGCACAGGAGAAGATCCTTGCCAGCGAGGGACGTCTTAAGGCTATAGTCGATTCGACCGACGACCTTATCCTCGTTGTCAACACTGAAGGAAAATTCACCTATACCAAGGTGACTGATGCATCGGAAAAACTGTATGCTGATCCCAAAGAGTTTTTGGGTAAAAATATCGCCGAACTTGTACCGGAAGAAATTGCCTCCGAATTCCTGGCACATCTCGAAGTCATTAAGAAGACAGGAGAATCCCGTCAGATGGATTACTGTCTTGAGATGGGCGGCGAAAATCACTGGTACTCTGCCAGGCTCTCCCCTCTGTATTATGAAGATGGCAGCCTTGAGGGTGTTACTGTGGTGGCCAGGGAGATCACCCCGCAAGTTCTGTCCAATCGCGCCCTCAAGAACGAAAGAGACTTTTCAAATTCGATCCTGCGAACAGCCAACAGTCTGATCGTTTGCCTGGATAAAAAGGCACGCATAAAAATATTTAATGACGAATGCGAGAGAGTAACCGGATACAAGCGTGAAGAGGTGCTGGGGCAGAGCTGGCCCGATTTATTCCTGCCGGCGGGATATCAGCATGATGGCCTGACTGATTTCGAAAAGTGGGTCAAAAATAATCCTCATGGCAGATACGAGGGACCGATTATAACTAAATTCGGGGATGTTCGCACAATCCTCTGGTCCAACAGTGCGATCTTCGATCCCGCCAGCGGCGAGGTAACCGCAATAGCGATCGGACAGGATATAACCATGAGGAAGAAAATTGAGGATGCCCATAGAAAAAGCGAAAAGAAACTCAGAACTCAGTTCAAAAATTTTCCTATCCCCAGCTATACATGGAGAAAAGAGCAGGATGATTTTGTGCTGGCGGAATTCAATGATTCCGCTTCAAAGATTACTGACGGCAAGATCTCCAAGTTTCTTGGTAAGAAATTATCGGTCATGTATAAAGATCGGCCAAATTACATAGCAAATATTAATAAGTGTTATGAGGGAAAATCAACCTTCATTGATGAAACGGAATATAAATACATAAGCACCAACAAGAAGCGCTATCTGCTGGTTACATATTCCTATGTTCCGCCTAATCAGGTGATGATCTACACACAGGATGTGACCCCGCTCAAGCAGGCCCGTGAAGACAAGATCAGGACCGCCAAAGATATTGCCGGCGGATTTGCACATGAAATTCGGAACTCGCTTTTCCCCGCCAAAGGAGCTTTGAGTCTTATGGAAAAGGGCAAGAATGGCAATGGTCAGGGCGAGGAACGGCATAAAAAATACTTGAGAATTACCCGGCAGTCTATTGAAAAAGCGATTGATATCACCAACCAAATTTCACTTTACACCAGAATGGAAAGTGAATATTTCCCGGAAAAAGTTAACCTGTGCAGCCTGATTAATAAAGTTATCAGCTCCAATCAACTTGCCATTGAAAAAATAAGAGCAAAAGTTAGCTTTGGAGGAGCGAAAGATGTTGAGGCACAATCGAATACCAGACAGCTTTATCAGGTTTTGAATAATCTTCTATTAAACAGCATCGATGCCTTGACAAAATCGCCAGAGCCGGCTATATTGTTAAATTGGAAGCAGATAGACAGTAGTATTATTTTGGATTTCACAGATAATGGAGTAGGTATCCCAGAAGAGAACTTGCAGCGCGTTTTTGATGCTTTCTACTCCACTAAACCGGATAATGGTACTGGTATCGGTCTTGCAATGGTCAAAAAAATAATTGAAATGTATGATGGTGAAGTTTCTGTTTCAAGCAAACTGGGTAAAGGCACAACTTTTAGATTGAAATTGAAGCCAGCATAATATTCTCACTTGAATTTTAATGCAATTATTAAGGTAATTAGTTTTTATGGATGAGATACGTAGTAAAATTCTGCTGGTCGATGATGACAGATCAGTTTTGGAAATGCTGGATGAGCTTTTCTGTGATGACTATATAACTATTCTGGCTTCTTCAGGACCCGAGGCGATACGCATGGCCAAGGAAAATATGGATATCGCCTGCGCCCTGATGGATATCAAGATGCCCGGCATGACCGGCATCGAAGCCAACCGTGAAATAAAAAAATTCCTTCCCCATGTACCGGTCATATTCCATACCGGTTATCCCGGAGATTACCTCGAGGATGAGATCGAGGCAACCGAAAAACCGTTCGACTATGTTCTCAAAGGCGATTCAATTCCGCGTCTGACCCGTTCGGTCAAGCATGCGGTGGAAAGCCATGAACTGAAGAATGATAATCGCCTGCTGGCCAGATATGCGGAGAACAATTTTGGCATCGTCGGCAAGTCCAAAAAAATGGGAAAGATTTATACCCTGATCCGCAAGCTCTCAAATTGCATGGCCTCGGCTGTTGTGCTGGGTGAAACCGGAACAGGCAAAGAACTGGTATCGAGGGCGATTCACTTTAATAGCAGCAGGCGGGACAAGAATTTCGGCATCTTAAACTGCAACCACAAGAATTCAGACCTGGTTGAATCAGACCTATTCGGCCATAAAAGGGGAGCATTCACTGACGCAAAAGAAGATCGTATTGGCCTGTTTGAGTTGGCTAATGGCGGTACTGTTTTTCTCGACGATATAGGCGACCTGGCAATGGAAACGCAGAACAAACTTCTTCGTGTTCTGGATAACGGTGAGTTCTATCGCATGGGTGAATCGATTTTGAAAAAGTGCGATGTGCGCGTTATCTGCGCCACCCATCGCGACCTGGAAAAGATGGTTGAAGAGGGGACCTTCCGACGCGACCTCTATTACCGCCTCAAAACCATTGTAATAGAATTGCCTCCCTTGCGTGAAAGGCTGGAAGACATACCACTTTTGGTCAATAAATTCATCCAGCAGTTTGCAATCGAAGAGAGATGTCCGCCCAAGATTTTCGATGAAGGAGCTTATGACGTTTTGTACGATTACGATTGGCCCGGCAATGTGAGGGAACTTAAGCACTTGGTAGAGGCCCTCTTGAGCCTGACGGAATCAGATATTGTGATGGCCGATGATGTCTACACCTATCTCAGGAAAAAACCGGAAAAGGAAAGAAAGGCCCAAACGCTTAATGAAATGGTGGACGAATTCAAAAGGGAGACCATAAGCAGGATCCTTATAAAAACAGATGGAAACCGATCTAAAGCCGCCTTATTGCTGGGTATGGACAGGGCAAATTTTCATAAGCTGCTCAAACGCTTGGGACTGGACGACATGTAGTCAAGTGACCTCAATTATTGGGGCGTTTCGAGGTAAATAATACCTCATATAAAAATCACCGCCTACGGCGCGAAAAAAGCCATTATAATTCAACAACTTGCATGGGGCATTTAAGGCTCTTAGTGGCACGCTATTTGTTTGGGATTTATGGTAAGCAGAGGAAACTCTAACTAAACAGGACGTGGCTTTGAGGGGTTCAGCAGATGTGGCTGAGCCCGGGGGAGTAGAGGTAAGAATCAGGGGGAGAATTATTCGCTTAATTTTCCCCCTTTCCCTACTTCAAAAGCATTTGGGACCTTAGAAATCTATACTCACGGAAGCTGAACTATAATCCAGCCGGGAGGGGAAAGCTGAATTAATGTTTAATGAGATTACTATATGCATTTGGATTTAATGCAATATAGAGCAAGGAGGTGTGATCGATATAACGGTTTACTAATTTTAATTAATACATGCCCGCCCAATTATTTTTTGGGGTTTATTCTTTACTAAAACAATAGAAAAGTACCACTGAAATCACACCTGCACTGGCCTATTCAACAGGTACTGGTACATGCGCTCAATAACTGATGATTCATGCGCTACAAATTTAGGGGGAAAAATGCTACAAAAGAACCTATTTAAACTCTTCCTGCTGGCTGTTGCGATCCTGCTCGGAGGAAATCTTTATGCAGCCAGCATTGACGTTACCCAGAGTACTGCAATTACCGCTAACAGTGAATACGACCGCAATCCCTCGATCGTATATGACGGTTCCCAATACTGGCTTTTCTATACCAAAGGGGATAACACAAGTACTGCAGGTGTACGGGGCCCAGGATATGATCCGGACTCCGACAAGTATTATGTCTATTACAAGACTGCGGCCACAATCGATGGTCTGGCAGCCGCCTCGGAAACATTGCTAAACAAGCCGCGGCCGACCAACTTCGACCAGAGAGTTGTATCCGCAACCTACTACAACGGTAATATATATGCTTTTGTCTCGAGCGGCCAATCGGGCACCGACCGTTCAATGTACTATTATGATTTTAATGGCACGAACTGGACCGGCCCGACATTACTGACCTCCAGCAGCGGCGGACATATCAATGTTACCAGCGACGCCAGTTACATCTACATCGTCTGGGAATCCGGTGACGGCAGTGCCGATTTCTATTCCTTTGACGGTTCCACACTCGGCGCTAAAGTCGACATCAGCACAGACAACATGCCCAGGATAAACCTTATGGGCAGCACTCTCTATGTCGTGAGCATCGAGGATGCCACCGGCGACATAGAAGTATATTCGGCCGCGGCGGGAGCTTCGCCGTCATTCAGCGCCCACTCGACTGCAATCAGCGGGGCCGGCCTTTATGATCCCTGCATTTTTAATGACGGAACAAATCTTTATGTGATCACCGCTCCATATGTCAGCGGCAACGATCAGCAGTATCTGATCCAGGCTTATGATGCGGGGGCAACGGGGACATGGTCAACCAGCAAGATGGTGACCGGCGGCGGATACGGCGGGACGTACTGGTGGGAATACTGGCCGATGGGCTATTATGATGGTTCCGACCTCTATGTCTTCTTCACCACCGAGTCAGCCAGCCCAACTTACAGCGATGCCGAAATCGCCATGCTGAAGATGGACTGGAGCCTGGATAACGATCACTTCCTGCATATTCAGAATGCGGTGAATTTTGCCACCGCGGGTGATCAGATTGATATCTATGATGGCACATATTATGAAGCCTTGAATCTGAACAAAACCAACCTCACTCTGACAGGCAGCGGGACCTCGCTCGTGAATATCGATTGCGGGGGTCTCGCGGGTTTCAATAATGCCGGCATTTATATTTCCGCCGATGGTGTTGATCTACAGGATTTCACCTTTATCGGCGAACCTGCGACATCCGCTCCCAGGTACGGAATTAAATTTGCGGATGTGACCGGCGGCAGCCTGACTAACCTGATAATCAAAGAGTTCTACAGGACCGGTGTGGATATGCTCGGCACGGACGGCGTTACCATTACCGGATGCGAATCCAAAGATAACGGCGGCAATGGCTTCCAGGCCTGCGATGCCAATAATATTACCTACACAAACATCACCTCAAGCGGTAATGCCTGGGGCGGTGTGGGCTTATTTACCTGGGGCAATTATACACCGATCGGGACCGATAATATTGTCTTCACCGGAACTAACAGCTTTGGCGAATCCGGTACTGACAATGGCGGATTATATCTTGAAGAGGGAAATTACAGCGATCCCAATAATCCGTACCCCATAACATTCAGCACGAATATTGCCGACGGCGCCAATGTCACAATCCAGCTCAGCGATTTCTCTCATATGCTGGGCGGAGATTCGGACAATAACAACACCTATCGGAGATTCTACGGCAGCCTCGCGGATGTCTTAAGTGCGGCCGCGGGATCGCCCGGGCATATTACCACAGGCCGCTATGTCCAGGATCTGAGCGATGAGAGCTTCTATGTGGCCAGCTTCCTCACAATACAGGCGGCTGTTGACGCTGCTGATCCGGGTGACCTGATCAATGTCCAGCCGGGTACTTATACCGAGCAGGTTCATATCACCAAGAATGACCTGACCATTGACGGTGCCGGAGTGGATGTCACGATAGTCAAGTCCCCAGTTACTCTGACCGAGTATTTTGTAACCGGTTCTAATAATAATTATCCTGTGATGTTCATCGATGGTGCCACCGGAGTTACCCTGACGGAAATGACCGTGGACGGTGATAACCAGGGCGATACAAATGTCCGCTTCGAGGGGATAGGCTTCTGGAACGGGGGCGGCTCTGTAACCACCGCAAAAGTCATAAACGTAATGAACAGCGCGTTTTCCGGAGCCCAGCATGGAGTAGGAATCTACTCCTACAATGATACCGGAGGACCATACACAATAGTACTAAATGATGTTCTGATAGACGATTTCCAGAAGAACGCCATTGCGCTTCTGGGCAGCGGGCTCACGGTTGATCTGGATGATGTCACCACTACAGGTGAAGGAGCAACCTCGGTAACCGCCCAGAACGGAATTCAGATTGGAGCCGGTGTTACCGGTACTGTCGATAATTGCGACATTTCCGACGTTGCCTATACAGGAGCCAGTTGGACAGCAACAGGTTTCTTAAACCAAGGAGATATTACCGCCACGGGAGTGGATATCTCCGGATGCCAGACCAGCGTGTACTGGATTGACGGCAACGGTACCTTCACGGGCGGTACAATAACCTCCCCCCTGGGTGATGGTTTCTATGCATATAACAGCACTGCCTCATCCAAGAGCGGAGCGCCGAAACTTGTTCCGGAGCCATTCGATCCGCAGTTCAGCTATGCTCAGGATGGAGACAAAGCAGTCGTGAATGTCACCCTCAGCAATACCGACATAGTCGGTACCGGTGCCACCGACAGCTGGGGCGTGGGTGCATTCTCCTACAATGCGACATCTCCTGATGAAATCTATCTGACAGTAAATAACTGCAAGATCGACGACTGGGATTATGGTGTGGTCGCCTATGACTATGGCGGACCGGTCTACACTACAATTTTTGAGAACGCTATCATAAATTGCACCTATGCACTCGCTGCCAGCACGACTATCACCAATGTTCAGGATGGCTCGGGCAATTATTTCGGTACAACCGACGCAGCTACTATCGCCGGAATGATGGATGGCGCTGTTTTTGATTATACCCCCTGGCTCTCGACCGGGACGTACACCTCACCCGGATTCACCGGCGATTTCTCGACGCTTTATATCGATGATGACGGTGCCCAGGCAGGTACTGAAACAAGGTTAAACGAAGCCCTGGGTCTGGTAACTTCCAGCACGATCTACCTTGCTCCCGGCACCTATGCCGAGGGACCGCAGGTCGTGTTTGATGAAGATGTTACTATAGTCGGCGACAGTAAGAACACTGTCACAATTGTACCTACTGCCAATACCGGCAGTTCCGGCGATTCGCGCGGCTGGTTCCTGGTGAACGCCGGTGTGACGCTGGATATGAGCGAGGTTACTATGGACGGTGCCGGATATAACATATATCAGGCTATCCGTTCATACGGAGATCTGCTGCTGGATGACATCATCTTCCAGAATATGATCTATTCCACATATCTGGGCTTTGCAGTGGCGATCATGGATGCTGACCCCACCATTACATATTGTGATTTCAGCAATATCGGGCGAGTGGGTGTTATCCTGTTCGGCAGCGGTTTGACAAATGGCCTGGTTGACAACTGCACGTATGTCGGCAAAGGCGACGGTGACTGGCTTGATTATGCCGTCGAATTCGGCGGAGGCGCCGGAGGATCGGTAACTAACTGTGAAATTTACAATTGCACAGGTGTGGCGGCCTCGGACGGCTCTACCTCGGCCGGGATTATAGCGACAACATACTATGGCGCCGGAACCAACGCCACGCTGAATGGAAATTACATTCACGATAACTCCACAGGTTTTGGGATCGGTTATGGCACTTCTGATGTAACCACTGCTACAGTCACCAACAACCGATTCGTAAACAATGAATATGGTTTGACAACATCGGCAAGTTCGGGAATTGCGCTTCTGGCCTATGGTAACACATTTAACAATGATTATAATGCTGATGATGATGCGGGCGGGACCTGGGATAACGGCTCGTATGGCAACTGCTGGTCGGATTATTCCGGCACCGGTGTCTATACGGTCGGCGGTGATGCAGGTGCGGTTGACAATTATCCCACTGTCGACTGCTTCATAGATATGACCCCGGACGATATTGTCTATCATTGCACCGGCAATTTCGACTTCGATATTGCAATCGGTGACGGCTTGGTAGGCCTTGATGCGGCCAATTTCACAATTCAGTATCCGTATTATCTTGATTTTGTAAACGCTACTGAGGCCTCTGGAAATTATCAGCTTTTCTACAACGAATTCGATAATGCCACCGGATACGACAGTATCCAATTCAACTTCGGTGTGCTCACAGGCTCACAGGATGGCCCGGCGAGCCTCTTTAATGTCGAGCTCACCGGCTCACCTGCAACCTGCGGCATCGACGACATAAGCATGATATACGCCGATCTGCGCGGTCACGATGAAAATGACAGTATCATAAATCTGCCCAGTCCATTACCGGATCCAATATCTCTGGTAGTAGACTGTGCCGATCCTGTCCTGACAGTGAATACTGCGGACGGCGGATACTATAATGTTGCTCCGGTAATTAACCTGGAGGCTTCGGATAATTGCGACCTAGATGCGCTCTACTATCAGCTTGATGGCTGCGAAGGCGCGGGATGGAGCCCGATCGTCAGCGATCTTTCGGGTTCCACTTATGGTCCAACAGACTGGACTCTGTTTGCGTCAGCCTGGACAGGATTGAGTGAGGGCGCGCATTGCCTCTACTTCAAGGTGATGGATGATAATGGCCGCGGTAATTCCGATTCATGCTCATATTCATGGTGCTTTACAAAGGATGTCACGCCGCCGCCACCACCAACAAACCTGACGGCTGAGCCCGGTCACAACAAGGTCAGTCTGACGTGGAGCAACGCCACCAGCGACTTCGATCACACAGTCATTGTCAGAAATGACTATGTTGACGGGGGTGGCCATGGTTATCCGGAATATGATGACGCCCATACTGAGGCGGCTTATCCGGCCGACACTGCTGACGGCGATCTGCTTTACTCCGGCACAGCATCCTCGCATACCGATACATACAACCTGACATCAACAACCAGGGATGTTTATCACTATGCGGCCTTTACGGTCGACCTGGCCGGTAATATCTCAGCGCCGGTCGCTGACGCACAGGATCGATCAACCTCCTACTGGCTGGGTGATGTATCCCCGGTTCTGGCCTATGATGGTTATGTTTACTTCTCAGATTTGTCGGTGTTCTCCAATTCCTACGGTACCTCGGATGGAGATGTCTATTACAACAACGAATGCGACTTTGGGCCGACCTTCAATAACAGCACCAAGGGCATTCCGACAACTGATAACCAGGTCGAGTTCGAAGATCTGACGATATTTGCCATTAATTTCGACGATGTTTCGCCGAGCGCCAAATCGCGCCCGATCTTCGCCGATAATCCTGTGGTAACGGAGACCGGTATCAGGGTGTCCTCGAGATTAGAGGGACACTCATGCTATGTCGAGATATTCCTTGAGAATGGAAAGCATGAGGCCAAATCCCTGATCGCTGAACTGACCTACGATTCCGAAAGGATGACTTATCATTCGACCGCTTACAATACTGAGCTCATAAATACCGACAGGCCCGTATTCACCAGGACACTGGAATATGAGAATAAAGTCTCGGTTTCTGCCGCAGTATTGGGACAGGGACAGGTATTTGCCGGTTCCGGAACGATTGCAGTCATTCGCTTTGAAAATGTCGGAAGCCGGGGGTCCGAGCTGACCTTAGCGCGCGCCGATATTCGCAACAATAACAACAGGAAGCTGTTGGGCGACTTTACCGCGCAGACCATCATGGCCTCAGCGGCACTGCCCGAGAGATATGAGCTGTTCCAGAATCGCCCCAACCCGTTCAATCCTGAGACGGAAATCGCTTACAGCCTGCCAGAGGAGACCCATGTTACAATCAGGGTTTACAATATTGCAGGACAGGTTGTAAATACTCTGGTCGATGAAGTCAGGCCGGCAGGAAAACACACGGTTACCTGGAACGGAACAAATCAGAGCGGATCCAGAGTCGCTTCCGGTGTCTATTTCTATCGCATGGAAACGACTGCATTCCAGAAAACTGTAAAGATGATTCTGGTTAAATAGATTCAACTATGATCCGGAGGGGGGATTATCCCCTCCGGATTATTGAGGTACATATTATGAGACATCGTTTGAAATTGCTTACTATCCTGGCTTTCGGCTTACTCTGTATGGCTTATCCGGCTTCATTAGCGTCACAGGATAGCTCGGGGCATGTGCTCATTTCGCCTGAAGTGAAAACCGTTGCAATCGATGACACCTTCAGTATCTTTCTGGCAATTGATACCGTTGAGCTGGTAAAGGATTTTCTGGTCGACATACAGGTTGATACCACGATAATCAGGCTGGACAGCTGCAAGCGTGTCAGTACATTTTTTACCGGCCCCAGCGGAGCCTTCACATACTGGAAAGATACCGTACAGCATTTCGGAGAAAATGATTCGGCTTATGTCTACGAAATCCAGGGTTCGATCTTCGGCCCGGGTAATTTTGTAAATGGTCCCGGCGAACTGGTGCGGATGAAATACACCGCTTTAGGATATGGCATCAGCCCGGTCAGCTTCCGTTATTATGAGTTCAGGGATACGCTGGTTGATCCAGAAACCCATATGGGAAATATTATCGAGCTCGACGATGCTCTTGATGGGCAGGTGATTGTATGTCCAACAGACCAGGCGATCATCTATACCAGCCCCGGACAAATCGAGTTTTTGTCTGAAGATGGACAGGCTCCCGATCCCCGGACATTTTCTGTGGCCAATCCATGCTTGGGGGATCTCCAATGGGAAGCTTCAGAAAGCTCCGATTGGTTTGATCTGGATACATATTCCGGAACAGCCCCCGAGGATATTACAATCACGGTTGATATAAGCGGAATCGGCTCCGGCTTTTATAGCGATTCCATTGAAATAAGCTCGGCCGATGCGGCAAACTCACCTCAATACGTTGGAGTAACACTGGAGGTGACACAAGCTTACCTGTGCGGCGATGCCAACGGTGATGGCAATGTTAACGTCTCAGATGCAGTATACATCATAAATTACGTTTTCGTGGGGGGCAATCCGCCCGAACCGCTGGCCTCGGGTGAGGTAAATTGTGATGGAAGTGTTAATGTCAGCGACGCCGTCTGGATTATAAATTATGTCTTCGTGGGGGGTAAGGCGCCCTGCGATGTAGATGGAGATACGGAGCCTGACTGTTAGGGAGGAAAATTTTATGAAAAATAAAATAATTACGATTATTATCTTTCTGATCATTTCAAATTGCGGGGTACTTTTCGGTCAAATGCCGGAAATGGCGCTAATGCCGCCGCAAAGTTACACTTCGGGTGCTGGCACAATCGATATAAAACTCCAGTTGCTGTCCAATATATATGACCTGAAGGCGTACTCGGTGGCGATTCAATTTGATTCTGCCATGATCGAGACGCATCCGGACAGTATCTGGGAGGGTCCATTGCTGGGCAGCACAGGTGCGCCCACATTTTTCTGGGCAGGATTTTCTCCGGATTCAGGCACGCTCTATATCGATGGAGCTATTCTGGGAGATGGCGTAACCACCGGCGATATTGGCGAGCTCGCAACAATTCGATTCAATGCAAAAAATCCGGTGGTACCAGGAGAATGTCCGCTGAATTTCATCTCTATACGAGCCAAGGATGCGACCAATAGTCCGCTCTACTATGATACTTTGAACGCTATTGTGACAATATGCGAGTATTTTCTTGCGGATGCTAATGGGGACGGCACGATCAATATCTCGGATGCTGTTTTTATAATAAACTATATCTTTGTCGGCGGGACCGCCCCCAATCCGATTCTGGTTGCCGACGCAAATTGCGATGACACGGTTAACATCAGTGACGCAGTATATATAATTAATTATATCTTTGTCGGCGGCGATCCGCCTTGCCGTGTGTGTTACTGATTATCAAGCTCTTAATAGAGAATATAAGAGCCAATGGTTCACGATGCATATCTGGATCGAGCGTCACAGCTCGGTTTCATAAAGGTGTGACTATTCCGCAAATTTGTTGCCTTGATACTTCAATTATTTTTTTAAATCGTGATGCCCTTTTTACAACATTTCACCGCCCTTTCTGAGGTCAAAATTACCCTGAAGCGCAAACCTTCTTTTTGATCGAATTCTATCTGCATATCTCCCAACATATTAATAAAAATGTCAAGGCCTGGATTTCCGGCACACGGGTTGCTAAATATTATTTTAGTGGGGTTGGGTAGGCAACCCCGATATTGGGGGGAAAGCCTTCTCGACTAGGGGCGAGCTCGTGAAGGTTCCAATTGAGGCCGGCAGTCTTATAAGCTGTCGGTCTTTTATTGAGGTTTGCGGCAGCCCTGTTTGGTTTCAAGCTGCCATCCAGAAATTGAACGCCGGTCAAATTGCTTTGACCCTTAAAGCGACAACTTAATTGACAATCAGATCGGCTTTAGTATATTTCAACAGCTTTAAAATAGAAGCGTGTAATGAAAACTCTTCCAATCTCTATCGCCCTTTTTATCTGTGTATGGTGCTGTGATTCATTCGGGAGGGATGAGGCTGAACCGATCAATCTGGAAATTGTAGAAGATTTCTCCAGGTTGCCATACCGCTTCAGCAGTGCCGGATGTACCAATTCGTGGAATTTTCCCATCAACCTCGACACCAGCGGCATACCCGGCCTATTTATTGTCCAGAATAACTGGAGAGACCCCGGCAATTTATCCTCAGTTATATTCAGATGGGAGGATCGCAGCAGGGATAATACAATCGCTCAGTTCAATGCACCCACGATTTTCATCATCTCGCACTACCCCGGAGACTTTGACCGGGATAATATAGAGGAGCTTGCCATAACCTATCTGATCGGAGATACAGTCTGGTTGGAAATTCTCAAACCGTTCAATGCGGATCAACTTCGAATATTAGTCGAGGTCGGTGAAGACCTTGATGGCAGCGGAAGCTGGGATGGGACTGTCTTTGCATTCAATGACTTCGACATAAATTCTGATGGTTTCAACGAGATCTTTGTGTGCGTTTCTGCCGGATTCGACCTGTTTCCCAGATATCTGGCATGCGTCGACTGGAAAAATGGAGCAGTCGCCTGGAAATATGACATGCCCCCTTATATCTCTTCCGATCACACCCATATAATTAAAGATCCCAAATCCGGCAGGGATCTCCTGCTTCTCGGGGCAGGTGCGCTTTGCAATGGGGTAATCTCCGATAATCTTGATGACTGCCATTCCTATTTGATATGTATGACTCTTGATGGTCGGCTCCTGTGGCAAAAACAAGTAGGGGGAAAATATACACACACTCATCCTGAACTGATAGATTACAATGATGATGGCACACCAGATATCGTCACGGAGATTTACCCCGGCGAAGATGAATCGCAGGCCAAAGGCATTATTGTAGTAGATATTGAAGGAAATACTCTGGATTATATAACTTTGGATAAGCACCTGAGAAATATGCAGAAGTTTGATATCGA
>JAABVY010000071.1:17524-18190 GCA_011777135.1 Candidatus Zixiibacteriota bacterium
TTTATAAACCAGGGTAAGCCGCAATTTCTTTGTGAAGCAATGGGCGCCGGCCTGGCACTTTTCGACTCGGACTATGAACAGCTTGCCTTTTTAGGTGGCAGCGGTTCAGTTGAAGTATTCAAATCAGATGCAATGCTGGCGAACGTCTTTGTACGGGATCAGAAAGGAGGCTGCTCATACAATATCATCCCCGCTCCCTGGCACAGCTTTTTTGCCCGCAACCCACTGCTGGCGTTCCTGGCAGGCTTCATCCCTTTGTCATTAATCGTAGCTGTCACCTCGATCATTCTGTTTAAGTTCAGACAAAAGAACAAGACCATTGCCCGGCAAAGAGATTCCCTTGACAATACGCTTAAGGAACTCAGGAAGACACAGCAGAAACTGATTGAAGCTGAAAAATATAAACAGGCCAAGGATATGGCGGGGGGATTCGCGCATGAGATCCGTAATGCCCTCTTTCCCGCCAAAGCTTCGATCAAAAAGATTGAAAATGACCTTCGCAAGCACGATCAAACCGAAAGCGGTATTCCCAGGCTCACCATGCATGCCAACAGCGCTATCACCAAAGCTATCGAATTGACGAATTTGATTTCGCAATATACAAGGCTGGACTCAATTCATGAACCCGAGAATGTGAACATTGTCTCTGTCATAAATGAGGTACTG
>JAABVY010000071.1:18202-19506 GCA_011777135.1 Candidatus Zixiibacteriota bacterium
TTTCCGTCATGAACAATCTACTTCTAAACAGCATAGATGCCATGAAAGAGAAATCTGAGCGGAGGATTGATATTTCCTGGTCTGAGAATGAGAGTTTGGTATACCTCGAATTTCATGACACCGGGAGCGGCATTCCGCCTGATTTGCAGGAATCGATATTCAACGCTTTCCGATCTTATAAAAAGGAAAAAGGAATCGGCCTGGGCCTCGCTATGGCGAAACGCATTGTGGAAATGTACGGAGGAAGTATTTCTGTGGAGAGCCAGCCCGAAACAGGCACCAGCTTTAACTTGAAATTGAAACCTCTGGAATGTCCTTAGATATTGACGCTGCAGATATCACTATACCTCAGTAGCTTTTTTGTAAGGTGTGAATCCGGGAACGCCTTTGTGCATGGTCAGGTCGGGCTTATGGAATGCCGGATCATCCCTGATCGTCTTAAGGAGTCTTTCCCGTTCTTCATCAGTCGCAAGATGCGCAATTCCAACCGCTCTTTCCCCCATACTGAGGCTTTTGGGATCGAAAGCCCCATTCTCCGTCACGAGTATAACCCGATCGGCCGGAATCGCGGTTGTAGTAATCCCGGCGGGGCATCTATCTACGATTTTCGATCTACCGTCCCGGGTGACTGATTTCATTGCAATTATAGCAATTCCTCCAGGCGAGTGCTGCGCGCCCCGAATGAAATCGCTCTGGCCGCCGATCCCGCTGTAAATCTTGCGCGCATCCAGCGAATCGGCCCAGATATTGCCATGCAGATCAACCCCTATAGCAGAATTTATCGCCACCATATTAGGCTGCTGGGCGATTACGAAGGCGTTATTAGTATAATCCGAGGGCCTGCTCTGGACTGCGCTGTTGAAATGAAGCCAATCGTAGCCTTTCTGATCCTTGGCCAGGAAAATCGAGGAGACCGAAAAGTTGATCCTGGGCTTCCATTTATTTGTCACCAGACCCCTCTTCACCAGCCGCATCATGGCATCGGCAAAAAGCTCCGTATGAATACCCAGATGCTGATAATCCCTCTTGAGTATGGCCGTGGNNCACCTCTCCGATACCATACTGCAGGGTCGAACCGGGTGTCTTGCCGCTGCCGTCCTTGATATACATCGCCGCAATGATTTCACCTATTTTAATCGCTTTTTTATCAGGTTTGTGAACCGGGCTCACAGGCAAGGGATAATCGGCATCGATCAAGTAATCTATATATCTCTGAGGGATCGCCGTGCCGCCGACAAACGGCATGCGGGCGTTGCGCTCGGCTATCACCACACCGCCTTTTTCGCGGGCGGAACGGATTGCAG
>JAABVY010000035.1:0-3999 GCA_011777135.1 Candidatus Zixiibacteriota bacterium
TTTTGGCTGGTTTTTTTCAAGATTCTTTTGATTTTCTTGACCTGCCCAAAATTCGCTGATTTATGTTGTGGAGAGGATGTTTTTTTATATATTTAGGCTTTCCAAAATTGGAACAATGAAGGGATTTTTGTTTTGGATGTGAAAAGGAGTAAATTATTCCCTGAATTTTTCGAACTGAATCATATAAGGATTTTCAAGGACGGATATTTATATTATGGGCGACAATAAGATAAATAAGAACGAGAACGAGAAGGCGGCCAGGGCCTCAAATTTCGTACGAGAGATTATCGATAAGGATCTGGAGGATGTAAAAAACGAAGGCCGAGTACATACCCGCTTTCCCCCAGAACCAAATGGCTGGCTGCATATAGGTCATGCCAAGTCGATCTGCCTGAATTACGGTCTGGCTCGGGATTATGGGGGTAAATTCAACCTCCGGTTTGATGATACCAATCCGCTTAAAGAAGAAACATCCTATGTGGAATCGATCAAAAAGGATGTTGCCTGGCTGGGGGCTGACTGGGAGGATCGATTATTCTATGCCTCCGACTATTTTGACCAGCTGTACGAATGGGCGATTAGACTCATCAGGGATGGCAAGGCTTATGTTGACGATTTGAGAGCTGATGAAATCCGCGAATATAGAGGTACATTAACGGAACCGGGGAAAAACAGTCCATTTCGTGATCGTTCGATTGAAGAGAACCTGGAATTGTTCGAGAAGATGAAAAATGGTGATTTTCCCGACGGTTCGAAGGTCCTCCGTGCAAAAATCAATATGGCCTCCGGCAATATCAATCTGCGTGATCCTGTAATGTACCGAATCGTACATGCAGAACATCACCGTACGGGCGGCAAATGGTGTGTTTATCCCAGTTATGACTGGGCGCATGGCCAATCCGATTCGATCGAGGGCATAACGCATTCGATTTGCACTCTCGAATTCGAGGATCATCGCCCGCTTTACGACTGGTTCCTCGATAATCTGGGAGTACATCATCCCCGGCAGATAGAATTCGCACGCCTGAACCTAAATTATACAATTATGAGCAAGCGTAAACTTCTGCAGCTTGTGCAGGAGGGCTATGTCAGCGGGTGGGATGATCCCCGTATGCCTACAGTTGCAGGTTTAAGGCGCAGGGGTTATTCGCCGGAGTCGATCCGTGAATTTTGCGAGAGAATAGGGGTGGCCAAACGTGAGAGTGTGGTGGATATAGCTCTTCTGGAGCATACCCTGCGTGAGGATTTGAATAGACGGGCGCTGCGTGTGATGGCGGTGCTCAGGCCGCTGAGAGTGATAATTGAAAATTATCCCGAGGATAAGGTCGAAGAGGTAGAGGCGATCAACAATCCTGAGGATGAATCCGCCGGAACAAGGATGATTCCCTTCACGCGGGAGATATACATAGAGCGCGATGATTTTCTCGAGGATCCGCCTAAGAAGTTTTTCCGTTTGGCACCGGGACGCGAGGTGCGCCTGAAACATGCTTACTTTATTACCTGCAAAGAGGTGATCAAGGATGGAGCAGGTGAAATTATCGAGCTGCGCTGTACCTATGATCCAGAGACGGGAGGCGGAAGCGCTCCCGACGGCCGCAAGGTCAAGGGAACATTGCACTGGGTCTCTGCCAAGCATGCTGTGGATGCGGAAGTGAGATTATTCGACCGTCTGTTCAATAAAGAGGATCCTACCGAAGGCGGCGATTTCAAAAAGAATATCAATCCCGATTCGCTGGAGATATTGAAAGGATGCAAGCTAGAACCGGGATTGAAGGATGCGAAGACGGGTGAATACTACCAGTTTCTGCGCCAGGGGTACTTTGTAGCCGACTCCGAGGATTCGACTCTAGGAAATCCGGTATTCAACCGCTCAGTCGGCCTGCGGGATACATGGGCCAAGATTCAACAAAAGGGCGGAAAGTAACGATTTTTGATTTCGTGGTTAAGATGCCGATTCATAAATTCGATCTCATTAACCTTGATCAGAATCCCAATTTAAAAAGTCAGATAGAAGAACTTAGCAAGCTATCCTGGCCGGAGTTCTTGCTACATGGAGACGTTCGCCACTGGTCCTCATTATTCAATATATTTAGCGGTTACCAGATAGCATTTGTTGCGGAGCAATATAAAGTAATTGCGGTCGGGCATACAGTGCCCTTTATATGGGACGGTTCCACGGATGATTTACCTGAAAATCTTGACATATTGATGAATCGGGCTGTGCAGGATTGTAATACCATTAAAAAGCCCAATTGTCTTTCAGCGCTGGCCGTAGTGATACACCCCGATTATAGAAAAGAAAACCTGAGTGCAAGAATGATCGAAGCCATGATTGATCTTGGGAAAGAGCACGGCATAGAAAATTTGCTTGCGCCGCTGCGTCCGACATTGAAAAGCAAATACCCCGAGATGCCCTTTGATGAATATATAAATATGCAGACCAGGAATGGTGAGCTGTTTGATCCATGGATCAGGGTACACCTCAGGATGGGAGCGGAAGTGCTTAAAATCATGAGAGAATCAATAAAAGTGATTGGTACAGTCTCTGAATGGGAAGAATGGACCGGCATGAAATTTCCCGATAGTGGACAGTATTTAATAGAGGGAGGCATGCAGCCGTTGATAATTGACAAAGAGAAAAACCATGGTGTATATACCGAGCCGAATCTCTGGGTTCGCCATACTATCGCATGATACCGCATCTTTTTTTTCATTCTTCTTGCAATAATTCGATTCATTTTTTATAATCTCATATATCCAAACCGTTCAAAGGCAAGTATCAGGTTGAAAGCGGGCGAGGTTTGGAACACTTTCGATTTTGCTGTGTTTTTGAATTTTAAGAAGCACCCATTAATGCCGGTGCTTTTAATAAAGGTAAAGGGCTAAAAAATATATGCGGCTTCTCATGTGCTTGATCAAATTATCATTAAATGATGAATAGCTTTGAAGGGTTGATTTAGCATATTCATTTATGTGAATTTGATCACAAAAAAGGAGTTTGCGTCATTGGATGCATTCTGGCATCAAACTCTAAACATCTTTCCATTTCTTTTATATACACTGGGTGTTTTGTTTGTACTGGCGGTGATGTATGGACTCTCTTATATTCTGGGGCAGCGTCACACCGATCATGAGACAAATGAACCTTATGAGTCCGGGATTAAAACCACCGATTCAGCACGCATTAGATTTTCCGCGAAATTTTATCTTGTTGCCATGCTGTTTGTAATTTTCGATCTGGAGGTGGTCTTTATCTTTGGCTGGGCGGTGGGCGCAGTAGAGCTGGGATGGCCGGGCTATATAGCCCTGCTGGTCTTCCTGCTGATACTTGTCGCAGGTTTGATTTACGAATGGCGTATGGGTGCACTGGACTGGATTGCCAGATCGGCAAAACGATACAGCCAGAGAGGTGATTTTTAGATATGAATAAGATACATAAATTAACGGATTCGGGCATTCATCCGGATGAAATGGCCGATGACTCTTTTCAGAAGTCAATTCAGAGAAGTGTGGTCCTCTCGCGCCTGCAGGATTTGATTGCCTGGGGACGCAAGAACTCGATGTGGCCGTTTTCATTCGGCCTGTCCTGCTGTTTTGTGGAGATGGCCACCAGCCTGACCAGCAAATTCGACATTGCACGTTTTGGAGCCGAGGTTATCCGCGGCACTCCGCGTGAGGCGGATGTTATGATTATTGCCGGCACGGTATTTATCAAGATGGCGCCGATAGTCAGGCGTTTGTATGATCAGATGATGGAGCCGAGATGGATAATCTCTATGGGTTCCTGCGCCAACTCCGGGGGTATGTACGACATATACAGTGTCGTGCAGGGTGTGGATAAGTTTATGCCGGTGGATATTTATGTGCCCGGCTGCCCTCCCCGGCCGGAAGCCTTTATGGAGGGACTTGTGATGCTGCGTGAGAAAGTTGGCAAGGAAAAGCGCCCCTTGAGCTGGGTGATCGGACCCCAGAGAGTGGAGAAAGGCAAGCTTCCGGCAC
>JAABVY010000035.1:4081-7669 GCA_011777135.1 Candidatus Zixiibacteriota bacterium
GTGTCGCAGGAGAGCAGGGATGGTATTCCCACTCTCTGGATTGACAAAGAGCACTTCCGCGAGGTACTTCATTACCTGAAGAATGATGCGGTAAAGCCCTACAAGATGCTCTATGACCTCACAGCCATCGATGAACGGTCCCGACAGAATCGCAATGGCCAGCCGGAAAGTGATTTCACGATGGTATATCATCTGTTGTCATTCGACCGCAATGAGGATATCAGGATTAAAGTCCCGCTTGAAGACAAGTTCCCATCAATAGACACAATTACGCATATGTGGCACAATGCCAACTGGTATGAGCGCGAAGCCTATGACATGTTTGGAATAAAGTTCGACGGGCATCCCAATTTGCGTCGGATCCTGATGCCATGGACATGGGAGGGACATCCCCTGCGCAAGGAACATCCCGCGCGCGCCACCGAGATGGGACACTTTTCTCTCCCCCAGGATAAGCAGGACCATGAACAGGAGGCGATGCAGTTCAAGCCGGAAGAATGGGGCATGAAGCGCGAGAGCGAAGATACTGAGTTCATGTTTCTCAATCTCGGCCCGCAGCATCCCGGAACTCATGGTGTCCTGCGCCTGATACTCCAGATCGATGGCGAGATGATTGTCGATATTGTACCGGACATTGGTTTCCATCACCGTGGTGCGGAGAAGATGGGCGAGCGCCAGTCATGGCATACATATATCCCATACACCGACCGTATCGACTACCTGGGCGGTGTGATGAATAATTTTCCCTATGTTATGGCGGTGGAAAAACTGGCAGGGATTGAAATTCCAGAGCGGGCACAAGTTATCAGGATTATGATGACAGAGCTTTTCCGTATCATCAGCCATCTTGTTTGGTATGGTACCTTTGCCCAGGACCTGGGAGCGCTTTCGCCTGTCTTTTTCATGTTCAATGATCGTGAGAAGGCCTTCCAGATCGTGGAGGCGGTCACTGGCGGAAGGATGCATCCAAGCTGGTTCAGGATCGGCGGAACCGCGGCCGATCTGCCCAAGGGATGGGATGAGATGGTGAAGGATTTTCTGGAGTATATGCCCAGGAGGCTTAAGGAATATGATACTATGGTGATGAAGAATAGAATTTTCAAGGCCAGGACCATTGGTATCGGGGCATATAACACTGAGGAAGCCATCGAGTGGGGAGTTACCGGACCCGGGCTGCGTGCCACAGGTCTGGAATGGGATTACCGCAAGAAGAGGCCGTATTCGGGTATAGACCAGTTTGAATTTGACATCCCTACTGCAACCAATGGTGATTGCTATGATCGTGCGGTAGTTCGTGTGGAGGAAATGCGTCAGAGCCTGAGGATTATCCAGCAATGCCTTGAAAATATGCCGGAGGGACATTACAAGTCCGCTCATCCTCTTGCAACTCCTCCAAGAAAAGATATGACCATGCACGACATTGAGACATTAATAACCCATTTCCTGGGAGTAAGCTGGGGTCCCGTTATTCCGCCGGGAGAGGCACATGCAGCTGTGGAGGCATCCAAAGGAGTGAACGGTTACTATCTGGTATCCGACGGCAATACAATTTCATACCGCACAAGAATAAGGGCGCCCTCGTTCCCTCATATCCAGATGGTGCCATACATTTCCGGAGGCGAGACAGTTGCTGATGTTCTCTCTATTCTGGGTAGTATTGATTTTGTGCTGGCCGATGTGGACAGATGATGAGAAAGAATTACTGAATGCTGAGTGAAGAAGAAAAGAAAGAGATCGATGAGGAATTTTCGCACAGCCCAACCAAGCAGGCGGTTGTGATCGAAGCCCTGAAGGTTATCCAGCGACATCGCCGCTGGATTTCCGATGACAGCTTGAAAGAGCTGGCAGAATATCTTGAGATGTCGTCCGGGGAGCTGGACAGCGTGGCGACCTTCTACAACCTGATTTTCCGGCGCGAAGTAGGTGAGCATGTTATCCTTATTTGCGATAGTGTAAGCTGTTGGATCATGGGGTATGATACTATCCTGGATCATCTGAGAAGAAAGCTGGGCATAGATCTTGGTGAGACGACCAGAGACGGCAAATTCACTCTCTTAACAATACCATGTTTGGGAGTCTGCGAGAAGGCTCCGGCAATGATAGTGGACCGGGAAACATACGGGGATTTGACCCCGGAAAGAATAGATGAGATAATTGATAAGATGAAATGAATATGGAAAAACCGCTGACAAAAAATATCGATTCCTCACGCGGCCCTCTTGACCTCAAGGGTTATGAAATGGCCGGAGGGTATGAAGGCGTGAAGAAGGCATTGAAAGATATGTCTCCCAAGAAGCTGCAGGAGGAAGTAACCGATGGCAATCTTCGTGGACGGGGTGGAGCCGGTTTCGGCACAGGCATGAAATGGAGCTTTGTGCCGATGGGGGCTGACGCTCCCAAGACCAAATATCTGATTGCAAATGCGGATGAGATGGAACCGGGCACATTCAAGGATCGGATTTTGATGGAAGGTGATCCGCATCTGCTGATCGAGGGGATGATAATTTCAGCCTATGCCATTCAGGCCACTACCGCCTATATCTTTTTGCGCTGGGCCTATAAGCGCTCGGAGGAACTCCTGCGCAAATCGATTTCAGAGGCATATGAGGCCGGGTATCTTGGGAAGGATATCCTTGGCAGCGGCTTCGATCTTGATATTCACATGCATATTTCAGCTGGCCGCTATATGTGTGGTGAGGAGACAGGGCTCTTAAACGCATTGGAAGGCAAGCGTGCCACTCCCCGTGCCAAGCCACCTTTCCCGCAGACTAGCGGGCTTTGGGGCAAGCCGTCGATTGTCCAGAATGTTGAGACAATCTGCAATGTCCCCCCGCTTATTATAAATGGCGCCGACTGGTACAAGAAGCTGAGCAAGACCGGTGATGGGGGCACCAAGATTTATGGCGTGAGCGGCCGAGTAAAAAGGCCGGGAGCATGGGAGCTTCCCATGGGCACGACTGCTCGGGAAATACTGGAAGAGCATGCCGGAGGCATGAGAGACGGCTACAAATTTAAGGGCCTTCTGCCGGGTGGAGCCTCTACTGATTTTCTGGTGGAAGAGCATCTTGATACACCGATGGATTTTAGTTCTGTCATGAAGGTCGGAAGTCGGATGGGTACGGGTACAATGATTATTCTCGATGACAAAACCTGCCCGGTGGCGATGCTTGTAAATCTGGAGAAGTTTTTTGCGCAGGAATCCTGCGGATGGTGCACTCCCTGCCGTGACGGTCTACCCTGGACACATAAAATGCTAACGGCTATCGAAAACGGTGAAGGACTCATGGAGGATCTGGATCAGCTTGAACTGCATTGCAATTTCCTGGGACCCGGCAAGACTTTCTGTGCGCTGGCCCCGGGAGCTGTGGAACCCTTGCAGAGTGCACTGAAATATTTCCGGGATGATTTCGAGAAGCATATCGAGGACAAGCAATGCCCCTGGAGAAAGTAGGAAATGGCGACTATATATATAGATGGTAAATCATACGAGGTTGAAAAAGGTCAGAATCTCCTGCATGCCGTATTGTCTCTGGGGTTAAATCTGCCATATTTCTGTTGGCATCCGGAGCTTGGATCAGTGGGTGCGTG
>JAABVY010000035.1:7695-12510 GCA_011777135.1 Candidatus Zixiibacteriota bacterium
AGGAAGGCAGCCTGATTATGGCCTGTATGCAGCCGGTTCAGGATGGTATGCGTATTTCTATTGAGGCGACTACAGCGCGCAAGTTTAGATCCAGTATCATAGAATGGTTGATGGTGAATCATCCCCATGACTGCCCGGTATGCGACGAGGGCGGGGAGTGTCATCTGCAGGATATGACCGTGATGACAGGTCATAATTACCGCAAATTCCGTTTCAAGAAGCGCACTCATCGTAATCAATACCTGGGGCCGTTCATAAATCATGAGATGAACCGATGTATCGCCTGCTACCGATGTGTGCGTTTTTATCGTGATTTTGCCGGGGGCAAGGATCTTCATGATATGGCCTCGCATGATTATGTCTATTTTGGGCGAAGTGAAGATGGGATTCTGGAAAGCGAATTCAGCGGTAACCTGGTTGAAGTCTGTCCAACAGGAGTTTTCACGGATAAAACATTGAAAAAGCATTATACCCGTAAATGGGATTTGCAAAGTGGGCCATCTGTATGTCATCATTGCAGCCTCGGATGTAACACGTTAGTGGGCGAAAGATACAACAAGGCCGTGCGGATATTGAACAGGTTTAATCGGCAGGTCAATGGTTATTTTATCTGCGACCGGGGAAGGTTCGGCTATGAATTCATAAATAGCAGTAAGCGAATCAGAAAGCCGGCATTTAAGAATATTGAAGAAGAATACGACAGGGAAAGCGCAGTTGCAAAGGCTGCAGATCTTCTAAGAGACAGCAAGTTGATTGGTATCGGCTCCCCCCGCGCCAGCCTGGAAGCGAATTTCGCTTTAAAGAGCATGGTTGGCGAGGAGAATTTTTATTCCGGATTGTCTGGCAGAGAGAACAAGCTCGCAAAAAAAATCCTGCATATTTTGAGAAATGGTCCCGCAAGATCGGCATCTCTTCATGATGTGGAAACTGCCGATGCGGTCTTTGTGCTGGGTGAGGATTTGACCAATACAGCGCCGATGCTCGATCTGGAAATAAAGCAGGCTATTCTGAATAAACCGATCGACGATATTACGGATATACATATAGATCGCTGGAATGATGCCGCAATCCGTGAACGCCTCCAGGAGGAAAAAGGACCTTTCTATCTGGCAACGCCGGTATGGACAAAACTGGATGAATTCGCTACAAAGACTTACAGGGCTGCCCCTGAAGATATCGCCAGGCTGGGATTTGCTGTGGCGCATGAGCTGGATGGTTCATCGCCCGAAGCACAAAATCTTTCAGACGACATTAAGAAATTGGCTAGAGAGATTGCCGGGGCATTGAGGCACGCCAAACAGCCTGTAATTATATCAGGCATGAGCATGCAGAGTGAAGCTGTAATTGAAGCAGCTGCCAATGTTTCCTGGGCGCTATGTAAAGATGATATTAGAGCAGAAATTGTCTATGTTATGCCGAAATGCAACAGTATGGGCTCGGCATTCATTGGGGGTAATGATCTCGAAGGCGCTTTCAACAAAGTAGAAAATGGGGATGCTGATACGGTTATAATTCTGGAAAATAACTTATACCGGCATGCTGACAGAGCCCGAGTTGATAAATTTCTAGAGAATTGTAAAAATA
The DNA here is from genome assembly GCA_011777135.1 of Candidatus Zixiibacteriota bacterium. Lineage (GTDB taxonomy): Bacteria > Zixibacteria > MSB-5A5 > JAABVY01 > JAABVY01 > JAABVY01. The sequence goes on from JAABVY010000035.1 coordinate 9,280, forward strand.
TAATCGTGCTGGATCATCTTCAGAATTCAACTAATGAAAAAGCCGATATAATTCTTCCAACGGCCACATATGCCGAGGGTGATGGAATATTGATAAATAACGAGGGCAGGGCCCAGCGATTTTTCCGGGCTTTGAATCCTGATCCCATACTTCAGGAAAGCTGGAGATGGATTCGAGATATTATGATAGCAGGCGGAGATGAAAACGCCAAAGCATGGAAAGCGCTTGATGATATATGTGATGCTGTCTTAAATAGCCTTGAAGGAATTAATCCGAAGATTGAAATCGCGCCCTCGGCAAATTTCAGGATTCATGATCAGAAAATCCCGCGGGCGCCTATGAGATACAGCGGGCGCACTGCGATGTATGCCGATGAAAGCGTGCATGAGCCCGAGCCGCCCGATGATCCCGATTCGCCGATGTCTTTCTCGATGGAGGGTTTCAAAGGGCAAAGACCTTCATCTTTGATCTCGTTCTTCTGGGCGCCGGGATGGAACTCGGTTCAATCTGTGGCCAAATACCAGCAGGAGGTTGCGGGTGAAATTAAGGGTGGCGATTCGGGTGTAAGTCTGATCGAACCCGAATCAGATGCAAAGAGCAAATATTTCAATAACATTCCAGATACCTTTAAGCCTCGCGGGGAGGAGTTCTATATCGTGCCTCTTTATCATATTTATGGCAGCGAGGAGTTGAGTAATCAAGCAGAGGCTGTCTCGGAGCGTATACCCGAGGCTTATCTGGCATTGAATAAAAAGAGCGCCGAGAAACTTGCTGTGAGCTCGAGAGATAATGTGAAATTGATTATAAAAAACAGTGAACTCAGTTTGGCGGTGAAAATTATAAACAGCCTGCCGGATAATATCGCCGGTCTTCCGGTCGGTTTGCCGGGTATGCAGCACTTTGATCTGCCGTTTTTCGGAAAAATAACGAAGTGATATGATTAATTTAGACTGGTCAGCATTAGCAGCAATTGGAGTTCTTCTGGGCGTGTTTACATTAGCGCCGGGGCTTATATGGCTCGAACGCCGTCTGCTGGCCCTGTGGCAGGATCGTTATGGTCCCAATCGAGTGGGCCCATTTGGAATATTCCAGGTGATTGCAGATATGATCAAGATATTTTTCAAGGAAGACTGGATTCCGCCATTTGCAGACAAGTTTGTATTTTTTATTGCCCCGGGAATAATTATGTTGACGGTCCTGATGTCATTTGCTGTAATCCCGGTTGCGCCGGGAATAGGGGTGATGGATATCAATGTCGGAGTGTTGTTTTTCCTGGCGATGTCGTCCCTGGGCGCATATAGCGTGGTTTTGGGGGGATGGTCATCGAATAACAAATATTCACTCTTAGGCGGATTGAGAGCTGCCTCGCAGATGATCAGCTACGAAGTATTTATGGGGTTGTCTCTCCTGGGCGTGGTGGCCATGGCCGGTTCGTTTAATTTGAGAGAGATAGTAAATGCTCAGGCTGGTATGTGGAATATCGTGCCGCAGTTTTTCGGATTTGTAGTCTTTACAGTAGCAGGCCTAGCCGAAATGCATCGACTTCCGTTTGATATACCCGAGGCGGAAAGTGAACTTGTGGCAGGTTTCCACTCCGAGTATTCAGGGATGAAGTTCGGTATGTTCTTTGTGGGAGAGTATATCGGTATCGTATTGATATCCGCAGTAATAACGACATTCTTCCTTGGTGGATGGATGGGACCGTTTTTACCGCCAATAATCTGGTTCTTCATAAAATTATTTGCGTTTATCTGTTTCTTTATATTGCTGAGAGCCTCGCTTCCACGTCCCCGCTTTGATCAGCTTATGTCATGGGGATGGAAACTGATGCTTCCTCTGGCGATTTTGAATCTTGTTGTAACGGGGGCGGTGCTGCTTGCTGTTCAATAGAAACATTGAGAAGAATATATGATAAGTATTATAAAGACAATCTGGACAATTATTCTGCACATGTTTCGCAAGCGCGAGACTGTCCAATATCCGGACGAAAAGGTGAAGCTTCGTCCGAGGTATCGTGGTCGCATAATTCTCTCGCGGGATCCTGACGGCGAGGAGCGATGTGTGGCCTGTTATCTATGTTCGGCTGCGTGCCCGGTGGATTGTATTTCGCTGCAGGCAACCGAGGATGAGCATGGCCGGCGCTATCCTGAATTCTTCAGGATCAATTTCTCCCGCTGCATCTATTGCGGCCTTTGCGAGGAGGCCTGCCCGACCTATGCGATCCAGTTGACGCCTGATTTCGAGATGTCGGAGCCGGATCGTCCAAATCTGGTCTATGAAAAAGAAGATTTATTGGTTTCCGGTGAAGGTAAATATCTCGGCTACAATTTCTATAGAGTTGCCGGACTTAAAATAAAGGATAAGGATAAAGGTGAAGCGGAAAATGAAGATGAGCCAATTGATTTTAAGAAGCTTTTGCCCTGAAGGATTCAGGAAATGATTAATTAGACGATGGCGATAATTTTTTACATATCAGCGGCGGTTGCAATCATTTCAACGATAATGGTGATTACTCGTATGAATGCTGTTCACGCACTGCTTTATTTGATTGTCTCACTGCTTTCAGTTGCGGTGATCTTTTTCACACTGGGCGCTCCCTTTATAGGAGCTCTGGAAGTGATTATCTATGCCGGGGCAATTATGGTTCTGTTTGTGTTCGTGATGATGATGTTGAACATGGGCAAGCAGGCAGCGGAACAGGAACGCAATTGGGTCAATCCACGGATGTATGTCGGCCCTGCAATTCTGGCGGCTATTCTTGGTGTGGAGTTGATATATATGCTTACCAGCGGCTCCAATCGTGCTGCCGGTTTTGAGATGATCGGCCCCAAGGCGGTTGGAATCAGCCTGTATAGTTCTTACTTAATCGGCCTGGAACTGGCGGGCATGCTGCTCCTGGCCGGGCTGGTGGGAGCTTTTCACCTGGGACGCAAGGATGAAGATTGATTTTTGATTGAGGTATAAAAAGAGGAACGGCAAAGAAATTATGACTGCAATTCCAATGGAACACGGACTGCTTCTTGCGGCCATCCTGTTCATGCTGGGGCTGATCGGTCTCCTGGTGCGCAGGAACATCATCTTTATGCTGCTTTCAATTGAGATTATGCTCAATGCCGCCGGGCTGGCTTTTGTGGTCGCGGGTGCCAGATGGGCGCAGGTCGAGGGCCAGATCATGTTCATGTTTATACTGGCTATGGCTGCGGCTGAGGTGGCAGTTGGACTGGCATTGGT
>JAABVY010000245.1:0-315 GCA_011777135.1 Candidatus Zixiibacteriota bacterium
CCATCGGCAATGGAGGGACGGTGGTGAGGGTTCATAGGGGAAAGCCTACCAGTGACGGTAACAAATGACAGTTGATGGGCATTGACTCCCAGGATATAGTGAAGTTGATCCAGGGCGGTCGCAAGAAATTGATCATTTTGCGTCTCCGCATAACCGAATATCAATAAAATAGCGCGATTCAAGACCACCGCGTTGCTGCCCCAATAATAATCGCCGGGCGACATGGCCACCTGAAAACCGGTATTGTTGCGCTGGTTTAACAGATTCTGGCAACGATCAAGCAAAGATATTCTTAATAGTCCCTGAACGGTCGAA
>JAABVY010000245.1:433-632 GCA_011777135.1 Candidatus Zixiibacteriota bacterium
ATAATTATTGATGTAGTAAGCATTATAGTTGGAGTTTCCGGTAGAGAGGAACAGCTCCGCAGCAGCCCACAAGCGTTCATCACCATCATCCCCATCGCCGTATTCTCCGGTAAAGGTGCCGGACGGATTCTGAAATCCACCCGGAGGAACGATTGTGGGATGGTTCTCCAAATAGTTCCAGGCCGCCTCCGCTGCGGTA
>JAABVY010000245.1:639-1588 GCA_011777135.1 Candidatus Zixiibacteriota bacterium
AAAGTAGTGTCAATGGGAAGATAGACCCGGTATGCCCGGGCCATCACCGCAGCAAAATCACCGGTAGCTGTGGAGGAGATTTCATAAATATGACGGGTTCCGGTATCATTTACCGGCATGATGTAAGCCGCAAAATTTTCCCGGGTGAGCTTATGATAGACGCCGCCGCTGCTGTCCTGCATGGTCAACAGCCATTGTAGTTCGAAGCGAACTTCATCCAAAATATCCGGTATGCCATTTCCGCTTTCCGGAATATTCAGATCGTCACTTGCCAAGCGCTGCGGGAATTCTTCGTATGCTATCAAAAGAGTGCCCACGCTAATCCCGGCATTGACGGTATATTTCCCATAATCACCGGCATCGTGCCAGCCCTTTGTGGCAAGGTGAAAGCCGCTCAGGCCCGTGGAAGAATGATAAAAACCATCCGCTAAATGCCCGGCGTTGCGAAAATAAGGCGTGGCGTAGGGACCCGGCAAATCAACTCCGCAGCGCTGAAAATAAAATCCCTTTAATGATTTCCGGTAAACGTCTTCATAGACCGTGTCCGCAATTGCAAATGAAGCCGATGTGTCGATTCCATTGGCTTCAACGTAATAACGACCCGGCGTTTGGAAGGCGCTGAAATCACCCCGGTACAATGTTAACCCGGTGGCTGGATCATTCGCTTTAAAAAGAGAAAGCACATTTCTGAAAACGATTTCATTGGTAGAGGCATCTTTGACAAAAAAGCTATCCGCCACCGGGTTTACAAAAGCATATTTGGGGAGATTCGGTTGATATCCTTCCTGATCGATGAACACTTCTCCGAACATGTCCGATGTCAAGAAAATGAGTACTGCACCAATGTAGGCGTATAACCGAGGTCGAAATATTCGCATCTTTCCGCTTTCTTGATCCTTATTCCTAGCGCTCAAAACATGAGGCCCAGATTAAGCGTTACCACGTTGTT
>JAABVY010000245.1:1685-1923 GCA_011777135.1 Candidatus Zixiibacteriota bacterium
CGCTTCCGCTTTCTCTGATATCAACGGCGCCACCACCCAAACCGGGGACGTAGCCTTTAAGGTCTCCTTTTAAATCCGAGGTTTTTGCTGACAACAGGAACCCGGCCTCCGGGCCGGCTATAATATAAGGCCTGGCAGCTGAGGAATTTCCAGCCCCAAAAGCCAATTTCGCCATCAGGGGAAGGCTTATATAGGATAGCCTGAGGGATTGTTTGGTTTCGCCAAATACCGTCAAGGT
>JAABVY010000359.1:0-1817 GCA_011777135.1 Candidatus Zixiibacteriota bacterium
ATATAGTCCAGCACTTGAATATCATCCCGGTAATTGTCATCGAAGTCTCTATCATAAAGCCATTCAACCACAAAACAGTCAAAATCGCCTGCGGGGACCTGCACGGTTTCCCATCCGATGATCTGCTTTTCGATATGGAAAATATCCTGGGGCCAATCCCTGTACGGCCAATGCATACCCAGATCCAGTGGATATACCAGTACAGTCAACGGCTCGTTAGAATAATCCCCCGGCTTTGACAATGCCNNTTTGACAATGCCGCCGGGCATCCCAAGTTTATTCCCTGCAGAAGCTCATTGATTGAATTGAATTCCATACCGGCAAAGCGGAAATGCACAGGATCACGGATGGGCGCAGGGGTGTCCATGATTCCCGAACCTGAACTTTCTGACTCATAGTACATTAATCCAAACGAGGTGTTGGCATAAATCGAATTCTGTTCATAGATGTTAGTACCCTGTTCTACATGCTGAAAAAGCTGATAATGGTGCTCACCGTCTACTTCTGACACGTCATTGATCTCAACCAGTGAGTAAAAATCGGGCCAATCCTCAACCAGGGATTCAATCTCAGGCGGATCGAAATTAAACAAAATCGTGCTATTTGTATACTCCCATCTGTAGCCGAGCCCCAGGGGATATACAAATTCCTGTGCTCCTACTGTGAAAAATGTCCATACAGGCGAAAACGCTGTATTGCCCTGGTCGTCAGAAGCCGCGATCTGCCAGTAGTACTGCGCATCGCCGGTCAGAAGACCGGGATAGAAATCATTGAGCGTGTATCCGCTTTCCAAAAGCGGCGGGCTTTCTGATGTCCCGAGATAGATATCATAGCTTATCGGATCCCCCTCGGGATCGCTGCATTCCCAGCTAAGCTCCGCGCTGTTCAAAGTGATTCCATGCTTGAGGTTAACGGGCGATGGGTTTGAGGGTTCCTCGGGCGGCAGGTTTCGCGGTTCATGAGGCTTATCCTCACAACCCCACACTAAAAACGACCCTCCAAGCACGAGGCCGATCAGCAGTAAAATCCTAATCCCTTTCATTGCAATCTCTCCTTCAATGTATCCAATGTAGCGTTCATGTGGAGCAACGTCTATCGCTGTATTTCCTATGAAATAACGCCCTGAGAGGAGATTTTGTCAAAAGGAAATCGAAAAATAAGATATTGGGCATGGGCTTTAGCAATTAAAAATATTACTATGATTATGAATGTAAGTGTCTTAAGCATGATATCTTACCCCTCTAAATTGTTATTCCTTTTGTAACTCAAAATCCTGTGTGATTGTATCGTTTGGTACCAGTCGAATTTCGGCTGAAGACCCCTGGTAACCATCTCTTTCAGCCATCAAAGTGTATGAAACGGGAAACGCATGCAATATGTAATAGCCCGATTCATCCGAAAAAGCGGATACATCCGTTGAGGGAATATAGATCTTAACTGAATCGATAGGCGTGGTTGTCCCGGCCTCATATACGTATCCGGAAACATAACCATCGGGGAGGCTCAATAATTGTATCCTCACACCGGACAATAAAAATCAGGGCACAAGCACAGGCGAAAATCAGCATTACGATTTTTTTCTTCATAAATTACCCTCCATAGTAAAATTCAGTATCATTTCTTTACCTGATAACGGAAGATAGCTCTCATAGTGAGTTTAGTTTCATATCTCGTACCTTCCTGCTTAGGATTAGAATTCGATACAATTTATCTTTGTGGCGCGGGGATCTTATAATTAACGTAGCCAATAAATATTACGAATGACAGGCAACTTTGTCAATTTTTTTTCGAGGTATTTATGGGTGTTTTAGGCGCCT
>JAABVY010000359.1:1896-15031 GCA_011777135.1 Candidatus Zixiibacteriota bacterium
AAAGTCATCAACGTATTTATCCATTCGAACCTCGGGTTATGCATATAATAATCCACCTGGTGGCAATTACTGTTTGGCAGCAGATCAATCCCAGCTTCCTTTGGTTATCAATTCGATAAGGTTTTTGCCGGGATCATGGAAGTATAGTGAGGTACCCCCTCCGAATGAGGCTTCTTTCAAAATCTCGATATTGTTTTTCTTGAGATGATCTTTCCATGCTTCTGCATCCTCTGAATTTATTTCGAATGCGATATGGCCAATTCCCTGAACGCCGTGCGGTGGAAGATAGTGCTCCTCCATTGTCGCTTCAGGATTGAAAATAATAAGAATCGTATTCCCGATTTTATAGAACAGGTGTCTTGAAAGTTTTTCTATAAATGGCTCGAGTCCCAGGACATCATGATAGAACTTCTTTGCCGCTTGTAAATCTTTAACATAAATCCCGGTTTCTTTGATATGCGAAAGTTTTGGTACAGCCACTATTATCCGACCTCCTTTTTTGCTCAGCTAAAATACAGAACATGAGTTTTTACTCAGAGTTCAGATTAAGATGCGCTGAGGGCGCCAATTCCGAGGAACTGGCGCAGCCCTGTTGAGTGAAATCATCCCGCCCTGTGGATCTTCTCCTGCTTTTCTATTTCTATACCGCCCGCGATGCCTATCGTGTGCACTTCCACCGGAATACCGGAATCGACTTGATCCCGAGCCATCACAGCCGCCTGCGCGATCCCGTTACAGCAGGGCACCTCCATCTTGAGGATTGTGATTCGCCTCGGTTTGGCAGTCCTGAAGATATCTTTCAATTTATCGAAGTAATGCTGCAGGTTATCAAGCTTGGGACATCCAACCAAAATAGCATGATCCTTTAAGTAGCGGTTATGAAAATCGGGTACTGCAAAGGGCACGCAATCCGCGCAAATCAGCAGATCTGAGTTTTTGAGATAGGGCGCCATGGGCGGCACAAGCATAAGTTGAATCGGCCATTGACCAAGCTGAGACTTGACAGCAATACCACGGTCACTCGAAGAATCACTCTCAGGCGTTAATGAGCGCATAGCTGCACCCGGGCAGCCCTGATGGATATGTTGCGGTGCCGGTGTCTCAGCATCCTTCTTTCTTCTTAAGTGTTCTTCGACAGCCTGCTCACTGTACTCCTCTACATCACGTTTCTCAATAGTCAATGCATTCTGCGGACATGAACCCAAACATGCCCCGAATCCGTCACAGAGGATTTCACCGACAAGAACAGCCTTACCGTCAATAATCTCCAAAGCTCCTTCATCGCATGCGTCGACACATTTGGCGCAACCATCACATTTCTGTTCATCAATATGGATTATATTTCTATACGGCACAATATTCTCCTTTCAGAATTAAATCTTCGAGGAGAATATCGAAATCGGGAGGAATAAAGTCTTTGATCTATATCAAGAAATCAGATTTTTTCACCTTCGGCAATGTCTATCAAGCGGTTTCTGTCGAGAATTGAGATCTTTTTACCGTTGACTTTAATTATATTTTGATTGCTCAGCTTTCTGAATCCGCGGGAAAGAGTTTCGCTCTGGGTGCCCAGCTTCTTGGCCAGTTCAGCCTTGGTCATATCCAGCGTAACCATATCATCTCCTTCCTTTAATGATAATTTGAGAAGATATCCTGCAATTCTAGACGGCACCTCTTTCAGGGCCAGATTTTCAACAGTCTCGGTGAACTCCCGCAGGAAGCCGGCCATAGAAGCGATGATTTTAAGTGAAATTTGCGGCGATTCCTCGATCAATTTTATGAAATCAGGCTTCGGAAAGAAAGCTACAACCGAATCCAGTACCGCCGAGCAATCTGCGGGATAATATTTACCCTCGAATATAGCGACTTCCGCGAATATCTGTCCTGGATTTATTTGATGCAGGATCTGTTCTTTTCCTTCAGGAGATGACTTGTATACACGGACTTTTCCAACCAGTAGAAGATAGAAACCTCGGGCCTCATCTCCCTCAAAAAAGAGCATCTCCCCTTTGCTCAATCTCTTAAGCTGTGAGATTGCCGATAGATTTTGCAGCTCAGGTTCTGTCAGGCCTTTGCACAAACGGCTTTTCCGCAAATAATCAAGCTTTTCCACAGGTTTATTAATATATTCCGGAATAGAAATTTACAAGACAAAACTTGCTGAATATGGCATCGCATATAAAGAGGATAATAGGCATAAAGATTGCCACTTGCATTTTCTTAAAATCTGCTTGAATATATATGGTTATAAATGTATCATAATATCAAGTTTGTGAAAAAGGGAACATATTTTAGCGGAGAGGTAATCTATGGATTGGATTGGGAAGTTTTGTATAGGATTGAAGGCCGCATCGTTGAAATCCAGACTTATTGCTCTGGCAGCGCTTGCGGCTTTTGTTTTTTTGGGCCTGGCAATAGCCGAGGAGTTTCCGACCGGCTCAGAAGCAGAGGGATCCAGATCATATGATGATTACGACACTCCTGCTTATTGCGGAAGTTCCTGTCATACCGATTTCTATCAGCAGTGGAAACAGGCCATGATGTCGCAGGCCTACACACATCACTGGGATGAGATCGAGTATTTCAAGCTGGCGGTGCCGCATGCCAGACGGGATGAGAAGGTGGCTGAAGTCGAAGCGGGATGTAACGGCTGCCATACACCGCTGGCGTTTCTTGCAGGTGATGTTCCGCCGCCGCGTCCCGAGGAGGGATCACGTGCCAACGAGTCGGTATCATGTGACTTCTGTCATACAGTAACAGGCTTTGTAGGAGACACCCCCTATAATTTTAACTGGGTCTCGCAGCCCGGAGATGTCAAGTACGGTCCTCGTACCAAAGAAGAAGCCACGGAGTCGCCCAATCATGAGATGGCCAAATCGGATTTTATTAATACCGCGGAGTTTTGCGGGACCTGCCATAACGAGAAAAGCCCTTATGATGTCTGGGTGAAATCTACGCATCTGGAATTGAAGGAGGGCCCGTATTATGAAGAAGGCTATGTCTGCCAGACCTGCCATATGACTCAGGGTAAGCTGCAGGTCGCCTCAATGGGAAATACTTACGAGGATGCCTGGATGCATCTATTCCATGGCGCTCATGACCCCGGCAAGATAGCAGGAACGGTTGAACTGAGGATTCACCCTGATATCGACGAAGTCGTACCAGGGGAGCCGGTAAAGTTTACATTGGTGTTGTTTAACCAGAAAACCGGCCATAAATTCCCCTCCGGCTCGGTAGAAGACAGAATCGTATGGGTGCATGTAGAAGCCAAGGATGCCGAAGGCAATGTTTACCATATACCTGTCGACAAGAAAGGCTTTGAAGGAGAGGAATACACGATCGCCTCGGATGTCCTAGCTTATCAGGATATGGGAATTGCCCTTGATGATCCGGACTTTGAAGGTGTCAGGCGTGAGGATGTGCCTATCGGTGACAGGATTTTCCGCATGCCTTACTTCGATCCGCAGGGGCGTATGACGATTCAGCAGTGGAATACTGCCTCCCTCGGTGTGGATTACCGCATGGGGCCGCGTGAAACAAAAGTTGAGACATATACTTTCGATGTGCCCTTTGAAGCAGCTCCGGGTGAGATGACAGTTACCGCAACCATGAATTACCGCAAACTGGTTAAACCGGTGGCAGATTTTCTGGAGGTCCCTGAAGATGAATCTGAAATCATACTCGTAAACGAGCATTCAACAAAAGTAGAGGTATTACCTTAAAGGAGGCTTGATGCGTAAGAAATTATCACTGGGGCTGGTTTCTGTCTGGCTTTTGTCAAGTATGGCAATCTTCTTTCTGCAGGAGACGGAAACTTCAAAGGCAATACCCGCCTTTGCCAGAAAATACAGGATGTCATGCACAACCTGTCATGCACCATTTCCAAAGCTGAAAGCGTATGGCGATGATTTTGCCGGAAACGGCTTTGTGCTGGAAGATGAAGAAGCGCCGCGTTATTTTATGGAAACCGGTGATGAGAAGCTCGATCTGATCCGGGATTTTCCTATTGCTGTCCGGATGGAGGGTTTTGTCAAATACCAAAGCGAAACAGATAAAGATGTTGATTTTTCAACTCCATATAATATGAAGCTGCTCTCTGGAGGCTCGCTCACCGATCATTTCGCCTATTACTTTTACTTTTATTTTTATGAGCGCGGCGAGGTGGCCGGGGTGGAAGACGCCTATGTAATGTTCAACAATATATTCAACAGCGAGCTGGATATTTATTTCGGGCAATTCCAGATCTCCGATCCTCTTTTCAAAAGAGAGCTTCGCCTGACCTATGAAGATTACCCCGTCTATACTTTCAGCTTAGGTGATTCGGATATCCGCCTGGCTTACGATAGAGGTTTTATGGTGACCTACGGCTTCGAAACCGGTACCGATCTAATTGCAGAGGTTGTGAATGGCAACGGTCTTGAGGAAGCCGATGAAGATCATGTCTTTGACAATGATAAGTACAAACTCTTTGCGGGCAGAATCTCGCAGGATATCGGCGAGTATGTTCGGATAGGCGGCTTCGGATTATGGGGCAAGGAGGGGACGAACGAGACTAATGAGGCCTATTATTTCGGCCCCGACGCGACCTTTGCCTATGGCCCGGTTGAACTGAACCTGCAGTATCTGGAAAGGCGCGATTCCAACCCATTGTTTGCGGCTGACGAGCCGGATGATAAGATCGAAAGCCGCGGAGCGATGATCGAAGGTATATATCTACCCGAAGGCGAATTTTCCGAATGGTATGCAGTTGGTATGTTCAACTGGATTGAATCGGATTTCGCGGATCTGGACTATCGCACACTGACCGGGCATGTCGGGCATGTCTTACGTACCAACATCAGATTCTTCGTCGAATATACCTATGATATCGAACATGAGGAAAATCGTGCAGTCGTAGGTGTAGTAACGGCATTTTAGAAGATGATTTCTATGTTGATAAAAAGGGCAGAGCCTCATAAAGGATCTGCCCTTAATCTCAAAAATGTATCTGCTTTAGGCTATTCCTTGTCCTCCAGCCTGTTTTCCCTGGACATTTTCAAGGCTATAAAATAATAAACCACCAGGCCGATTCCTGCAAACAGAGCCATCATACCAAAAGCCAAAACCTCCTCGTCCCCTCTCATGTCATAGGTCTCAATATCAATAAACTTATACCCCAAAAGACCGATACCCACACCCAGGAGTACCAGACCCCATTTGAGCGAGGACATAAATCCGTTTTGATGCTTTGCCAGAAACTTAATATTCTCGTTTACCTGGCCTTTTTCAATCAATGCCCTTTTTGTCTTATAATCCAGTGAGATTTTGACTACCATAAAGATTACCCAGAACGCTCCCAGTGGTATTAAGATTTCTTCAAGTTGACCCATCTCAAACTCCTTTGCTATTTTGATTCTTCTAATCGATCTGACAGGACATCAATGATTTTGTTGCAGAAAAATTCTATCTTCGCCTTNNNGATTAGGGCTGGCGATAACTATGCCTTTGAACGACTTATTCAGAAATATCAGAAGCTGGTTAGCCATATTGTTTTCAGAATGGTTACCAATCAGTCAGATCGAGAGGATTTATGCCAGGATGTTTTCTTTAAAGTATACAAGAACTTACGGAATTTCAGATTCGACTCCAAAATGTCGACCTGGATCGGGCGTATCGCCTACAACGGATGTCTCAACTATCTGGAAAAAAAGAAAGTACCGCTTTACGACGACCTCACGGATGACACAAAGGATTTCGAACAGAATGTCTCCAATGATCCCGGGCCGGATCTTATCGCCGAAAGCAAAGACCTTGGAGAAATCCTCAGGAAGGAAATTGATAAGTTGCCGGTGAAATACCGAACGATCGTGACATTATATCATCTGGATGAGATGACATACACCGAGATCGCTGATGTTATGGATTTGCCGGAAGGAACGGTTAAGAGCTACCTGTTTCGTGCCAGAAAAGCATTGAAGGCTTCGATTGAATCCAGTTACAGGGACGAGGAATTATGAAAATAAAACATTTAACAGATGAGCAGATTCAGGATTATCTCGATGGTAATCTTGCCGAAAATGCCGGGACGATCGAAGAGCATATCGAAAGCTGCAATAACTGCCGGGCAGAGCTTGCCAGGTATAGATCACTTTCGACAGCTCTTTCCGAGGATGTCGGATTTGAGCTTTCGCCCGATTTCGCTTCCGAGGTGGTGGCCTCGATTGAGGAAAAAGGTGCGGAGAGGTTCTTCTTCCGGCTTTCGCATATTATCCTCTGGGCAACAGGCATTCTGGCCGGCATTGCCCTCTTGATCAGATTCACCGACATTGAGAAGGCATTTAGCGGATTTGCGATATTTGGAGAGACGGGCGAGAGCTTTATAAATGTCATAGTAACATCATTCAGGAATGTAATCGAAAGCAGCGGGCTGGATCTGAGATTTGTCGGTATGATTATTGTTGTGCTGCTGGGAATCTACCTGATAGATCGCCTGATTACGAGGGCCAGGCGGAATATCACTTCAACCGGTTTAATCTAAGCACTCCGGTCAATCTTATCTATCTCGCTTTTCAGCGCGAAAGACTTCCCGTCAATTGCACGCTGAGTCGCTAATATACCATCAAGATGATCGTATTCATGCTGCAGAAGCTCGGCTAGATCTCCTCCCAGCACCAAACTCTGCTCATTCCAATCCGGGTCTCGATACAGAATTTTGCCGCGGGCATGACGTCTGACTTTTACTAGTAAATCAGGAAAACTCATGCAGTTGTCCCAGACCTCGATCATCTCATCGCTCATCTCGACCAGGCGCGGATTTATGATGGGGATGGAGGTTCCTATATGCATGTAGATGACTCGCTTGAATACACCGATCTGCGGGGCGGCAATTGCTCTCCCAAAATTGTATCGGCCACGAAAATCCATTATTGTGTCATGAAGATCGTCGATTACTATTTTGATATCATCAAGTCCGGACTCATCTACTTCCGTCGATTTCCGGTACAAATTAGGATTACCCAGCTGCAATATTTCACGCACTGCCATTTCTAATACTCTGCAAAATCTATCACTTCAGGTTTCGCAATCCTGAGATAATCCGCTGTTTCCAGGATGAACGAATTCGAAAGTGATCCGGCGTTAAAAGCTATTCGCTCATTTTGAGTGATTGATTTGTCAACATACAGATCAAAATCGAGAATCGGCCGTCCGAAAGGAGGTATTGATCCCGGTACAAGACCTGTGAGTTCTTTTAACTCACTCTCGCTGGCGAAGCGTGTCTTTTTAACATTGAAGTGCTGCTTGATCTTCTTCGAGTCTATCTTCTTTGCGGCACTGATTACAAACAATTTAAATTCATCATCAATTTTCATGATCAGGGCCTTGCCGCCCACTGATAGATCCTCCCCGCGTACATTCGCAGACTCCTCCGAGGTAAACGTGGGCTGATGATTTATCTCGCGAAATTCTATCTTATTTTCCTTGAGAAATTTCTTTAACTTTTGATAAATTTCCATCTAATCCTGTTCTTTCGTTAATCTCTCTATCAAACTTTTCCTGTTGGGATATTTCTCAATCAACTCGTTCTTTTCGGCATGCTCGTAATCGTCGAAATCGAAACCCGGGGCCATAGTCGTTCCCATGAGCGCGCATTTTCCTCCTTCGTTTAAAAATGATCCCTGCCAGACATTTTTGGGTACTACTGCCTGTGGCTTCTGACCCGCCAACAGGTCATGCCCTAATGTCAGGATCTGACTGTCGCCATCAGGATGCAGCAAAAGCATGCTCACGGGATCGCCCAGGTAAAAATGAAATATCTCATCGGTATGCAACCGATGCAGAGCAGAAAATGTTTCCCTGGTTAACATATAATATATACAGGTCGAAAAGGACCTTTGTGAGGAATACCTTTCGGGCAATTCACCGGGAGTCAAAATTTCATCCGATCTGAAGGACTCGGCAAAAAATCCGCCCTCATTCGGGTGCGGCTGCAGGCCAAGTTTTCTTATAATCTCATCAGGCTCTATCATTCCTCCTCCATGTTCATCTTAACAAGCTTCTTCCACGTTTCTCTTTCCAGGAAGCTGCCCTCGATATTGCCTTCCATCTCATAAAACATTTTCAATGGTATCGCAAATGTCAGCGCATCCTTGCCAAGCTGACGGGTGCTGTATTTGCGGGCAGACAAATCAGTAAGACCGATTACCGCCCGGGGATTATCTTTTTCTCTTTCTTTATAGGCCAGAATACCGATCGCCTGACATCCAGCTGCAAAGGGAGCATAAACATTATCGAAGCTCGCACGTTCATAATTTGCCAGAACAACAAGGGCCGACAACTGATCAGGATTGACAGTGAAGACTATTACCTGGGGCTCTTCTTTCTTCTCATCGACGTCCTTCAGGGATTTGAACATTACATATTTGGCAGGCACATCGATTATAGGAAGATTATCCACAAACTTTTTCACTAACTCAGGGGATTTTACATAACCCTCGCCATGCATAAAATCCTTATAGGATTCTCTCCTTCTGAACTCCCCGGACTCCTTAGCCAAATCTTCGCCCTCAACAGTCTCGATATTGCCTGACGAAAGAAAGCTGTAGAAGCATTCGATGCCACCAGAGAAACTATAGTATTGATTACCAAATCCCAGTCCGGTGCCGCCCCCGAAACAGCCATAAGTCTCGCGGTCGAATACCGCGGTCTTGCCTCTTGCAGCCTGGGCAAACAGCATCATCACACATCCCCATTTGCCCTTCCGAAACTGCATGGCCTCGGCCGGCTTTTCATTGGTAAAAATAATGGCTACAGGATTGTGCTTAAGTCTCAATATGTCTGCAAGTTTACATTGCACGAATATGATCCCTTTGATTTATATTCGATGAATTATCATAGACGCTATTATTTATACAAGTTCACCGTCACTTTTTCCAGAAAGCAGGGATAAAAAGCACGAGAGCCGTAAATAATTCCAACCGTCCGATAATCATCATAAGCGCAAGGATAACCTTTCCTGCTCCAGGAATGAATGCGAAATTCTCGGTAGCGCCGACATCCCCGAATCCCGGCCCAATATTTGCAAAACATGCTATCGTGGCGGTGAAGGATGTGACAATATGATCTTCATTATATGGGATTATAAGAGTCATGGCTGCTGAGCCGAGCAGAAAAAGAAAGACATAGACCGAAAAAAACATGAGCACTTCTTTCACCACGGTCTCATCAATAGGCCGTTTTCCCATTTTAACCACCCGCACAGCGTAAGGCTGGAATGAATTATGGATATGATTCAAGCCGGCTTTTACAACGATTATCACACGTGACACCTTCATTCCACCGCCGGTCGAACCTGCCGAGCCGCCGATGAACATTAGCGCAACCATTATAATTTTCGCAAAAGATGGATACAAATTTGAATCCTCGGTAGCAAATCCTGTCGTGGTCAACATCGAAACTGCCTGAAATGCCGGTTTAATGATTTTGTTCAAAACACCGTCATGCAGATTGAAGGTATTAATCGCAATTAAAAATGATGCTACTGCGAGAATTGAGAGGTAGACTTTCAATTCAGCATTTGAGGCTGCCTCCCCAATTTTTTTTCGCAATATGAGATAATAAATCGAGAAGTTGATACCAGCAAGTATCATAAATACAATGATTATTATTTCAATGGCCGGATTCTGGTAAAATGCAATGGATTCGTTACGGGGCGAAAATCCGCCGGTTGCCATGCAAGTCAATGAATGGCAGACCGAATCATGAAAATTCATTCCTGCCAACAGAAGCGCAATGATTTCCGCGGCTGTTATTCCGGCATAAATCGCCCATAGCACACCGGCGGTATGTTTCAATTTGGGTTTCAGGCCCTCAGTGATCGGGCCCGGCACTTCCGATTTGAACATATGCTTGGCGCCAATGCCAAGCTGGGGCAGGATCGCAATGAATAAAACGATAATACCCATACCGCCCAGCCATTGAGTGAGTGCACGCCAGTATAAGAGCGCCTTGGAACAAACATTGAGATCGGTGATAACTGTTGATCCGGTTGTCGTGAAGCCTGAAACTGTTTCAAAGAATGCGTCGATTGGATTTACCAGAACACCTTCGAGTATAAACGGTATCGCTCCCAGAATAGACACCGAAAGCCATCCCAGCGTCACTATCGCGACCGCCTCGCGGGCATGGAAAGTCATGTCGGCATTTTTGCCCAGCTGCCGCAGAAGGAAGCCCACAACAAAGCAGATCACACTGGAAACAGACATGGAAGTAATGGTCTGGGTGCCATCAACAAAAAAGGCCCATAACAATGATGTGGCCATAAAAAAGGAAGCCCCGATTATAAGCGATCCCAGTAAATATGATACTGCGCGGTAATTCATTACAGCTTAAACCGAAAACAGCTTTTCGACCTTGGAGCGAACTTCCGGGGTGACAATAAGGATAACAGTCATACCGGAATCGATCTCATCCTCACCGGTAGGAATAATTACTCCATTATCGCCGGCCAGCGCCCCCACAATTGCACCCTTGGGGAATTTTATGTCTTTCAATTTTTTGCCTACAGCCTTTGAATTTTCAGGCGCGATAAGTTCAATAATTTCTGCCATGCCCCCCTCGAGGATGGACACGCCGATAATTTCACCCCTGCGCACATATTTAAGAATCTGGTTGGCGGCCACCAGGCGTGGGGAGACTGTGGCATCGATCCCAACTTGCTCATAAAGATCCTGATAGGCGGGGCGATGCACCAGAACGATTGCTTTTTGGGCTCCCAGTTTTTTGGCAATCAAACCGGAAAGCAGGTTGATTTCTTCACCATGCGATACCACTGAAACCAGGGCATCGCAATTCTGGATACCCACCTCCTTGAGCAGATTAATATTGGTACCGTCGCCGTTAACGATGAGTACATCATCAAGGGATTCTGAAAGCTTGCGGCATATATTTTTATCTTTCTCGATTAAGATTATATCGATATTGTCTTTCTGCAGAGAACGGGCAATAGAATAACCGATATTCCCGCCGCCCACAATCACCACTTTCTTGGCCGCACCGCGCTTTTTCTTACCAAAATATTCCTCAGCCCTGGCCATGGCCTCGACATTACCAATAACAAATATCTCATCATTTAAAAGCAGTTCATCATCACCGCGGGGAATGATCAGATTCTCATCGCGTTTGATCGCGGCGACCAACGTTCCTGCAGGCATGTTCAGGTCTTGAAGGCGGCGCCCCACTACCTTGAGCTGCTCATCCAGGGGAAGCTGAATCAGCTCTATACGGTTTTCGGCATAGTTTTCCACCATCACTGCACCAATAGAGCGAATCTGTTTCTGAAATTCAATGGCTGCCAGCACCTGAGGCGAGATAACCATCTCGATTCCCAGAATGTTGTGATAGAAGCCGGTTTCTCCCTCAATATAGTCCTGGGAGCTTACCCGTGCGACAACTTTTTTTGCTCCCAGCTGCTTGGCTGTATGGGCGCAAAGAAGGTTGACCTCCTCATCATCAGTAACCGCGATCACAAGATCAGCCTTGCCGACTTCGGCCTTGCGGAGTGTGGCCAGCGACCCGCCTGGCCCAGCCAGAGCGAGCACATCCATAACCTCCTCCGCTTCCGCCAAAGCGGTCGGAGAATTATCTATGATAGTAACATCATGATTTTCCCTTGAAAGGTATTGGGCAATATGCTTGCCAACCTCTCCCATACCGACTACTACTACATTCATATCATATTCTCATCGAATTCGCCTGAAGTTATCCCTCAGTGCGCTCTATGTCAATCAATAATTCTCATGATCCCTGCCGCAGTTGGCGCGATTCGATCACATTATCAACTATCATATACCGTCTCAGATATTGAGCGATAATTGAAGCTACATATTCATGGCCTTTCACATTGTAATGAATATAATCCTCCAGTCGCGGATCGAAAAATCCTGACTGGTTTTTGAAATAGGTTGCCGCCGGGGCTACCCAGAACTGCTCCCTGTCACGCAGTTGCCGAATTACCTGATTGTATTCCTCATGAATTCGGAAAAGATTTTCCAGCTGGCTTTCCGACTGGGGCCCAAAATACACCCTGGTATCAGGCGCGGGAGAAGTCAGAAAAACCGGCACTATTCCATTCTCTGTCGCTATCCGCTCGATCTGTGACAGGTTATACCTGTATTCCTGTTGAGAAACCCTGTATTGCGGATTCTGGATATTGAATGACTCCAAACCCTCATCCTCGGTAACTTCCAATATCAGATATTTCATTAGTTTATATGTTTCCAGATGTGCCAGTATATTCTGGAGCCAGACCACCGTGGGCGATAGTATTTCCTGTTCTTTGTCGGTAATACCCTTGCCGGCGCCCCAGATATCATTCCATCCAAAGGAAAGCGTAATAATGTCCGGGTCAAAATCGAGCACCTTTTCTTTAAGTAAAACTAGTCCCTGATGAGACGTGTAACCGGGCACCCCCAGATTCAATACCTGGAAATCCTGCTCCGGATACATCTCTTCAAGTTCGAGCTCCAGAAGCTCAGGGTATGTTTTGCCCTCCGGTATTTCCCAGCCGAAAGTACATGAATTGCCGATGCAACCGACCCTGATTACATCAGTCGGCTTCTCAGTGGAAAAATCTTCGCCGCGGAAACCTTGATTGTTGATATGGTATTCACCCTCGGCCAGAAAATCGCCTTTAATCGTCTTGTTCGGAATAAATTCCCAGAAGAGTGTCGAATGCCGCCGGAAATATTCAGGATATTCATGAACTTTCAACAGCAGGAAGAAGGGTGATTCCCTGCGGGTATGAATTCCCACAGTTCTCAGGGCGGCTTCAAACAGGATAAATACGATTACAATGAATATGAGGGTGTAGAGGATCTTCAGGCCTGTCGATAGTCTTTTTGTTTCAGTCTGTGCCATATTGATTAAATGAAAGAATCGGACGGTTTAAATGCAAGAAAAATCAGAAGATATCATAAATGAAGGGCGCCAGCGCCGAACTCTCCGTAAACAATATAAAAGCTGCCAGAACCAATATTATGATAACTATCGGTGTAATCCAGTAGCGCTTATTATTGGCCACGAAAGACCAGAATTCGGCAAAAAATGATGCCTTCGATTTCGGTGCTTTGTCCATATTCATAGCATAATTATACGATTG
>JAABVY010000102.1 GCA_011777135.1 Candidatus Zixiibacteriota bacterium
TACCGCATTTGATGTATTATCGCCAATTGGCTCGGTCAATATTAAATATTCTTCCATCGTGCGGAAATAATGGAAATCGAATCCAAACCACCATTTATCGGTCGGCGTCAGAGACATCCGGCCGAAAATATCGAGAAGACCCGCAAACGGATTTTCAACGAACAAATCCATATAACCCCGGAAAGCATGACCGGTATAATAGAGATTATTATAGGTGTTCAATTCGGACGCATCGGTGCCGTCATCTCCCGATGTTATATCCACACCTGCCGCAAATCGAGGTTTGGCGTCACTGTTAATGAATGTATAACCCATCTCGGTTGCAATCATGTAGGCAGAAATCTTATCGACATTGATCCTGTCGAACTCTCCGCCCTGATATGCCAGATCGAGGGCGACATCAAAGCCGGAGCGGGTGGTACGATGATAGTATGTCCCCACAGTGTAACGCGCCAATGAGGGCTCATCCGAGCCAGGGAAGGATTCCTGATGGTCGTAATCAAGGAGCCCGAACACATGCAGGTGATTCTTCAGCCAGCGTGTGTAAAGGCCATAGAGATGGTGGTCTCCGGCACGCGCCGGTGTACCGAATCCACGCTCGACGATTTTGAGCAGGAACATATCAAATGACAAAAAGCCGCCGTCATATCCAAATCGAAGGCCGTCGAATGTCCGCCCGACATTGCTCCATCCGACAGCGCCGATTACCCTTTCACGTCCATATTTTGCCTCAAAGCGCCCGAGTTGCAGCCAGCCTCCCTCCATGCCCGGAATCATAAACTTGATATATGCCTGATGTACCCCCAGGTTGTCGTCGTTGGTCAGGCCTCCTGAGTTGGTGCCCAGATTTCTTGAATCCTGAAATTGCAGATAGATCTTGGTATTCTCTATGCGCGTGAATTTCAGTCCCAGACGTGTCCTCAAGTATGATCTTTCGATCAGGTCCGTGTCGCTATTGAAATCCCTGCCGTCAAACTCGGTACGTTCACGGATCTGGCCGTCAATCGTCAGCCCGTCGGCAACTTTGATCCCCTGGGCATTCAGAAATGACGGCACAAGCATTAGCGCCAGGACAAACAACGCAAAACTGAGCGAGATTTTTTGTGGTCTCATCGTTCCCTCACTTTTTGATTATGAGATTTCTTAATTTTCTACCCCAACTTGTCATTCTCCAAGACGTTCGTAATTGACTCATGTCAAAAAAAATAAATAGGGAGCACAAAGTCAACAAGAAGGTTTACAGAGTCCTGCGGCCAATTTCTGCAAATGAAGAATGGATCATCCGCAAATGCTGAAGTTACTAAAAATCATGGAAAGTGCCTGACACCAGGCACTATATTGTGTATAATAAGACGGATAATCAATCAGCGAGGGCATGATGGCAAAGCGTAAGAAAAACAAAGGGGTCTTTGTATGCAAGGGGAAACGCGTACACGTTATATATAATGACATTACGCTGCATTTCGATTTTGATGAATTTGAAAAATTCACATTCATGCTGGACGACGCCTATCATCGAATCAAGGGGGAGCTTAAAGATGATTCCGGTTCGGAGGATGTCTCCGACAACGATGCCGAAGAGTGAATAACCCCTTCCTCAGAATCCTGAGATTTGATTTATCCTATTCACTTAGATATTTTTTTCACAAGCTTGATTAATCTATTTAATTTAGATAGAGCTATTTTATTTATCCGTATGAATGCGTATTTTTAGTTATAAGCGGGACATTTTGCTTCGTATCAATAGTAACGGAATGGATGAAGAGAGCAGCCTTTAAAAGCAGCATAAATAATTGTTTATAAACGAATAATTGCGCATTTTGGGCTTGACATGCTTGTGAATTATTTTACATTAATTGCTTTTAATGCATTTAAAGAAGTGGAAAATATAATCGTATTTGCACATAGAGAAGGCGTTGCTGAAAAGATTTTATCGTCCGAAACTGGAAAGACTTAAAAATAAATAATCATACGTTAGTTTGTTATAAATTTCACCAACTACGAGATGGCAGAACAAAAGTAGAGATATTTGCAGATCAAATACAGGAGGCTTTTTGCCTCGCAGAGTAAAAGTAAGGAGTCATTATGGCAGACCAATTACCAAATACCCCGATGCTGGACGAGCTCGAGAAGGGTAAATGGCCAAGTTTCGTTAAGGAGATCAAGACTGCTGCAGCCAAGAATGATATGTCCAAGGACCTGCTCGGCATTCTGGAGAAATCTTATAACGAAAAGATCGGCCACTGGAAGCACGGCGGCATAGTTGGTGTTCTGGGGTATGGCGGCGGTGTTATCGGCCGTTATTGTGATGTCCCCGAAGAATTTCCGGGAGTTTCGCACTTCCATACCATGCGTATCAACATGCCGGCGGCCTGGTTCTATACCTCGGAAGCGCTGAGAACGATCGCTGATATCTGGGAGAAACATGGGTCGGGCATGACCAACATGCATGGGTCAACCGGCGATATCATTCTTCTGGGTACAACCACCGACGAGCTCGAGCCGACCTTCCAGGAACTCGCCCAGGCGGGTTTTGATATCGGCGGTTCCGGTTCCGACCTTAGAACCCCGAGCTGCTGCAACGGTATGGCCAGATGTGAANNTGAGCTTCACCGACCGGCATTTCCCTACAAGTACAAGTTTAAATTTGCCGGCTGTCCCAATGACTGTGTGGCTTCGATAGCTCGTGCGGACATGTCCTTTATAGGTGTCTGGAGAGACGAAATTCAGATCGACCAGGAAAAGGTAAAAGAGCATGTCGATAACGGCGTTGACATCATTAATGACGTTATCCTGCGCTGCCCGGGACAATGTATGAAATGGGACGGCAAGAAACTCGAGATTGAGGATGAGTACTGCCGCCACTGCATGCATTGCATCAATGTCCTGAATAAGGGTTTGAAGCCCGGCAAGGATCGTGGATGCATGATCCTGATCGGTTCCAAGGCCCCGATTGTTGAAGGCGCTCAGCTTTCATCAGTGCTGGTTCCATTTATGAAGATGGAAGAACCATATGATGAATTGAAAGACCTTGTTGAAAGAATCTGGGACATCTGGTGCGAGGAAGGGAAGGCCCGTGAACGTGTAGGCGAATTCATACAGCGCGTCGGCCTGGGTAACTTCCTCGAGGCCATAGAAGTCGAACCTCTTGCGGAAATGATCGCTCACCCCAGAGAGAATCCATATGTATTCTATGAAGAGTACTATGAAGAGGGTGATGACGAGGAAGAAGAAGAAGAAGAATAGTCACTGGGAGCAAAATAACCTTAATATAAAGAGGTAAAAAAATATGGCAGAAGTAAAACAAGAAAGATTAACTGATATAGGTCCGCCACATTATCAGAAGTATCTTCCGCCGGTCATCAAGGAAAACTATGGTAAGTGGGATTACCATGAGCTCCTGAAACCCGGTGTGTATGTGCATGTGGCCGAGAGCGGCGATAAGATCTTTACAGTACGAGCCGCCTCACCGAGACTTGTAAGCATAGATAAAATTCGTAAATATGCGGACTTAGCGGATAAATACTGTGACGGTTATCTGCGTTTCACCAGTCGGAATAATGTTGAGTTCCTGCTGACTGACGAGAGTAATATTGATCCACTGGTAAAGGATCTTGAAGAACTGGGTCATCCAGTCGGCGGTCTGGGAAAATCGATATCCAATATCGTGCATACCCAGGGTTGGGTGCACTGCCACTCGGCAGCCACCGACGCCTCCGGCATCGTGAAGGCTGTTATGGATGAGCTGACAGATTATTTTACCAGCATGAAACTGCCCGGAAAGCTCAGAATTGCTCTGGCATGCTGTCTGAATATGTGCGGCGCGGTACACTGCTCGGATATCGCCATACTGGGGATTCATCGTCGTCCGCCTCGGGTTTTTGATGATCTAATTCCCAAGCAGTGCGAGATCCCGAGCGTGGTGGCCTCCTGCCCGACAGCGGCGATTCGTCCGGCCAGCAAGGACGGCAAGAAGACAGTTGAAGTTATTGAGGAGAACTGTATGTTCTGCGCCAACTGCTACACCGTCTGTCCAGCCATGCCGTTAAATGATCCACTCAATGACGGTGTTTCAATCTGGGTCGGTGGAAAGGTCTCCAACGCCCGTCATGAGCCGATGTTCTCGAAACTGGCAATTCCGTTTATTCCCAACAATCCGCCGAGATGGCCGGAAGTTGTTGATGCTGTGAAGAACCTGGTCGAATTGTGGGCCAAGAATGCCAAAAACTATGAGAGAATGGGTGAATGGATTGAACGTATCGGCTGGCCGAAATTCTTCAAGATGGCCGGAATTGAATTCCAGAAGGAACACATCGACGATTTCAAATTCGCTGGTCTGACATACAAGCGTTCAACTCACATAACCTATTAATAAAGGATATATTGTGGCTGACAAGTTGACAGTTGATGAAGTAGCTGACCAGATGTATAAGATGGTTGCCGACGCTCAGGGACAGAAGAAACTCAAGCCCGGCGACCTGACCAAGGCCATGAAAGAGGTTCATGGCGATAAGGTCGACCGGAAACTCTGTAAAGACGCTATCAGGTCCTTGATCGAATCGGGCCGTTGTGTTTACACCTATTTCGGCGGAAGCTATATTGAACTTCCGCACAAGGAAGGCGCAGCCAACGAATAGGATTGAGTTCGGCCTATGTCGTTGAAGGCATCGAAATCCTGCCCCCGCCTTGTTATTGCGGGGACTTCTGGCGATTCGGGCAAAACCCTCATTTCGCTGGGACTTCTGGCGGGACTGAGACAGCATGATTATAAAGTTGCGGCATTTAAGAAGGGGCCGGATTATATAGATCCGGCCTGGCTTAATGCCGCCAGCGGAAAATCTGTCAGGAATCTGGATACTTTTTTAGTGGACCGGGAGAAGGTCTATCAGACTTTTGCCGAGCAGAGTCTTGAAAACGGAATCAATGTTATCGAAGGCAATCGAGGTCTGTATGACGGACTCGATCTGCATGGCTCGCACAGCACTGCTGAATTGGCCAAGCTGCTCAAGGCGCCGATCGTGCTGGTATGCAATGTAACCAAAAGTACGCGAACTGTGGCGGCAGTGGTTCTGGGAATGAAAGAGATGGATAAAGAAGCGAATATTGCCGGAATAATTTTGAATCAGGTAGGCGGAAAAAGACATAAGGAAATAGTGAAAGAGTCAATCGAAAAAACAACCGGAATTCCTGTCCTGGGGGCCATCCCAAGGGTTAAGAATGAGAAACTGCTGCCCTCCAGGCATCTCGGTCTGATTACACCGGCTGAATACCCCGAGTTTGGCGATTTGATTAAGCGGCTGGGAAATCTGGTATCGGATAACGTCCATATTGCAAAACTGGCTAATATCGCGCATTCGGCAAGTGAGCTTCAGTATGAAACTGAAACCGGAGATCGCAAATCGGAATCTGTCAGGGGAATCAAAATAGGATATTTTTCTGATACGGCGTTCACATTTTATTATCCGGAAAATCTGGAGTCTCTGCAGGATTTGGGAGCCGAGTTACTGCCGATATCCTCGCTTGAGAACAAAGAACTTCCCGATATTGATGCGCTATATATCGGCGGCGGCTTCCCGGAGACACATGCCGAAAGGCTTGCCGAAAATCGCCTCCTGATGGATGCGGTCAGGAAGGCCGCTTTAGATGGTCTGCCGGTCTATGCCGAGTGCGGTGGGCTTATTTACCTATGTAATAGCCTGACCATAGGAGAAAGCAGTTACCCAATGGCGGGTTTGTTTGATGTGGATCTTTTGATGAATAGCAGTCCCCGAGGTCATGGCTACAGCATTATGAGTGTTGATCAGGATAATCCATTTTATCCAAAAGGTACTGAACTCAAGGGACATGAGTTTCACTATACCGCTCCATCACGTGTGGGTGCAAATGTGAAAACTGTTATGTCTGTGACAAGAGGATCCGGTTTTAAAGGCAATCGAGATGGTTTGGTGCTCAAGTCAGTCTGGGCCAGTTATCTGCACTTGCATGCTTCTGGCGAGCAGGGATGGAGCGAGGCACTGGTAAAGCTGGCCTCCGAATATAAAATCGATAGAAGTATATCGGGAGGAGGAGCGGGAATATCATCCCGCAAAGCGGTTTAAAAGGAAAAATAGTAAATATTGTACGCTGGCTAAGCGTATTAAGAAGAAGGCCAAAAATAGATATAACGTTTTATGTTAAGGCCTGTGAACAGGATTTTGCTGATAATATGATTTTTGAAAATAATATCTGATTATTCAACTCAGGATGTGCAATTATGGCTATCAAAGTCAAAAAGAAAAAGAAGAAAAAAGGTCTGGGCCGGTTAGGTTCAAGAACTGGAGGAACCCAGGAATCATCGCGTCGGCCGCAAAAAGTCGAGAAGACTGCCCCATGTATGGCGGCCTGTCCCAATAACACTAATATCAGAAAGATTATAACCACTATTGCTCAGGCCGAGAAAAAAGAGAAACCTTATGAGCAGGCTTATGCCGAGGCCTGGGATATTCTGGCCGAAAAGAATCCCTTCCCATCGGTCTGCGGAAGAGTCTGTCCGCATCCGTGCGAAGAGCAGTGCAACCGCAAGGTTAAAGAAGGCGCTGTGGCTATCAACAGCATAGAACGCTTCATTGGCGATTATGCGCTGGAACACAAACTCCCTCTTCCAAGCCTTCAGGCCGAGAAGAAGACCGATAAAATCGCCGTCATTGGCGGCGGTCCGGCAGGCTTCTCCTGCGCTTATCAATTGGCGCGTCTGGGTTACCCCGTGACCGTGTTCGAGGCCTTCCCCAAAGCCGGCGGCATGCTTCGTTACGGCATCCCGGATTATCGTCTGCCGCAGGATATTCTCGATGCAGAGATTAACAGGCTTGTGGACATGGGAATCGAGCTCAAGACCAATACTGTGATCGGTAAGGATATCGATTACCATGATCTCCAGAAGGATTACAAGGCCATTTTTGTCGGTATTGGCGCTCACAAAGGCTATAACCTTGGTATCGAGGGCGAGGACGCCGAGAATGTCTGGACCGGCACTGAGTTCCTTAACAAAATCAATTGCGGTCAGACCATTGAAGTCGGTGATAATGTCTATGTCATCGGCGGTGGAGATACCGCTATTGATGCCGCCCGAGTCTGCAGAAGACTGGGTGCCGAAGTGACAATCCTTTATCGCCGTACCAGAAATGAAATGCCTGCCATCGAGGAAGAAATCGTGGGAGCAGAGGAAGAGGGTGTGAAGTTTGTATTCCTGGCCGCACCCATTGCAATTACAAAAGAAGGCGATAAAGCGGTTAAGATGACCTGCCAGAAGATGGAACTCGGTGAGCCGGATTCCTCCGGAAGGCGTCGTCCGGTGCCGATCGAGGGTGAGACATTCGAGGTCGAGCTTTCAACCCTGATTCCCGCCATCAGTCAGGAGCCGGAATTCGAAGGTTTCGAGGATCTGCGTGAAGGCCGCGACTGGGTGAAGACCGATGAGAACTTCAAGACCAAAGAAGAACATGTATTTTCCGGTGGTGATGTCCTGGAACTGGGACTGGTAACGATTGCAATTTACCAGGGCAGAATCGCCGCTTACAAGATTCATGAGGAGATCACCGGCGAGAAGATAGAAGGGGTTGACGAGAATGTCGATCATCCGGTAATCAAGGAAGATAAGGTACTGCTTGATTACTATGAAGAGAAGCTCCGCCACGAGGCCCAGAAGCTTGAACCGTCAGAACGACTGAAATCGCTCGAGAAGGAGATTATGAAGACCTTCACCGAACAGGATTGTATCGACGAAGCAATGCGCTGCTTCAGCTGTGGGTCATGCTTCGAGTGCGGACAGTGTTGGAGTTATTGCCAGGATAATGCAGTGATAAAGCCCTTGAAACCGGGCGATACTTATACATTCAAACTGGAATTCTGCAAAGGCTGTGATAAGTGCGCTGAAAACTGTCCCTGCGGATTTATTGAAATGCATTAATAGAAAAAAATGAGATGTTGAAATAAAAGTAACAATTAATCCCAAGGGAGGATTGAGAAATGCCGATTTTTGAACATGGCGAAGTCAAGATTGAAGTCGATGAAGACGGCTTTATGCAGGAACCTGATGAGTGGAATGAAGAAGTTGCAAAAGCTCTGGCGACTACCGAAGAGGTCTTCGAGATGACTGATGAACACTGGAAACTCGTAAATTATCTTCGCGATTACTACAAGCAGTTTGGTATCGCTCCTATGATCCGTAAGCTTTGCAAAGAGACCGGATTCCCGCTCAAGAAAGTCTATGAGCTCTTTCCTTCAGGTCCCGCTAAAGGCGCCTGTAAGGTCGCCGGTCTGGCAAAGCCGACCGGATGCGTATAAATCGATCTTGATAATTGATATAAAACAGCCCGGAATTTAGTTTCCGGGCTGTTTTCTTATCTAAACCTCCCTTCTTATATTCCAAAAATCTTCAAATTATTTGCAGAAAATAGTTGAAAAATTCGCATTCTTTACTTTATTATTAAAGTAAAGTTTGTGCTTTTTGTAACAAGCAGCTTTATGGGGCCAATAGATGGCAGAGGCATGGTTGATAAACTGCGAATTTTTGGCCTCTCACGTGATACTGGACTTGGATCAGATTAATAAGGAGGATAGAGCATGCCCGACGAACTTCAGGTGAAGGACAGCAGAATGCGCCTCATCAAGGGAGATATAACTGATATTGAAACTGAGTCATTTGTTTATTATGCCCGGGAAGATTTGAGCCTCGGTTCCGGATATGGAAATGCCATTGCTATGCGAGGCGGACCCACAATTCAGCAAGAGCTGAAGGAACTCGGACCAAAAGAGGTAACCGAGGCAGTCATAACTTCCGCCGGAAACATGAAAGTAAATAAAATCATCCATGCCGTCGGGCCCAAATTTCAGGAGCAGGATCTCCCCGAAAAAATGCGAAAGACCATCATTAATGTCTTAAAACTCGCTGATGAGCAGGGTATTAAGCAGATTTCGTTTCCGGCTATGGGGGCGGGATTTTATGGGGTGCCCCTGGATGAGAGCGCTGAGATTACAATATCAACTATAAAAGACTATCTGCAAAATGGATCAAAAATCCAGGATGTAATCATATGCCTCCTGGATACGAGGGAGTATGTGCCCTTCCAGAAAAAGTTAAACAGCATTCAGCAATCATAAAGGAGTAAAGATGAGCCATTTACTTCATTTTGCCGAGCACACACTGCAGGAAGTTGCCCTTCTGATTATGGCAATTGTGTACACAACACGCCTGATATGGCTTATGCACTATAAAGCCGGAAGGGAGCGTCAGGCAGATACCGGCAATGGGGATACCTCACCGAGAAAGGGAATAATTTATTCCTGGTTCAACGTGGCCATGCCATGGGCGATGGAGAGTTCGCGCCAGAAAATTTTCCTGTATTTTCAATTTGTTGTATTCCACCTTGGGGTGGTTGCAGCCATCGGGCTATCGTTTATAATACCCTATGGCCCGCATCTGCTGAATTCAGAGATACTGGTTCTGATTCTGCAAGTTGTTATCGGGCTGGCTTTTCTGATTGGCGTATATCGCATCATAAGACGAGTTTCCAACTCTTACATGCGAGCGATCAGTTCACCGGATGATTACTTCTCGCTAATTCTACTGACTGTCTGGTTTTTCTTCGCATTCTGGGCGGTGCCTAACAATACGGCCAACGGCGAAACCATTCTCCTGATCTACTTCTTTATGACGGCATTTTTCCTCATCTATGTACCCTTCAGCAAGATTTCGCACTACCTTTATTACCCCTTCACCCGCTACTATCTCGGAAAAACCCTCGGCAAGAGAGGTGTCTATCCGGTAAAGCGTTATCCCAGGGAAGTGAGGGGCTAAATGGCTACAGCAATGACTGACATTTGGAGGAGATTATGAAAGCAACCAGATCATATAAAGCGCAAAAAGTCCTTGATCGGATGGGCAAGAAGCTCAACCGGCAGATGGTCGCCTCTCTGGCAGCCTGCGTCCATTGCGGTATGTGCACTGAGGCCTGTCATTATGTTCTGGCCAATCCCGGTGATCCTACATATGCCCCGGCATATAAAGCGGACAAAATAAGAAAGCTGTTCAAGAGACATTTTGACTGGACCGGACGGGTGATTCCCTGGTGGGTGAATGCAAAGTCAGTCTATACTGATGAGGAACTGGAGGAATTGAAAGACACGGTTTTCGGCAAATGCACAAATTGCCGGCGCTGCAGTATCAACTGTCCCATGGGCGTTGATTACGCCACTTTCAACCGCATGGCCCGCGGCCTCCTGGTTTCGGTAGGGATTATGCCCGAAGGCGTAGCGGTGGTGAGTAAAGATCAATGGGAAATTGGCAACCAGATGGGAGTATTGAAAGAAGATTATCTGGATACGCTCGAGTGGTTGTCCGAGGAACTGGTCGATGAATTAGGTGATCCCCGCGCAGCTATTCCTATCGACAAGAAAGATGCCGATATAGTCTATTCCATAAATCCGCGCGAAGTAAAATATGACCCGCGCACAATTTCAGATGCTGCCAAAATATTTTACGCGGCCGGAGCCAACTGGACCATGCCCTCCGAAGGCTGGGATATGACCAACTTTGGATTGTTTTCGGGTGACGATGATCTGGGCGGTGCTGTCGCAAGGCGGTTGTATGAAAAAGTTGAAGAGTTGCGAGGAAAGAAGCTAGTTATCTCTGAATGCGGGCACGGTTATCGCTCCACGCGTTGCGAAGGACAGAACTGGGCCCAGTATGATCTCGGCTTCGAAATGGAAAGCTCAGTCATAACAATGCTCAGGTACATACATGAGGGTGTAATCAAAGTCGATAAATCCATGAATAAAGAGCCGGTGACATTTCATGATTCCTGCAATAATGCCCGCAGCTGCGGTCTGTTCGAGGAACCGCGCGAGCTGCTTGACCTGGTGATAGAGGATTTTCGTGAGATGTATCCAAACCGGGCAGAAAATTACTGCTGCACCGGAGGCGGGGGCGCCATGTCAATGGCTGAATACACTCCGCTCAGGCTCAAATCAGCAAAAATCAAGGCCGATCAGCTGGCTGCAACAGGCGCTGCCTATGTGGCCACTTCATGCCATAACTGTGTTGACGGCTTGACCGATTTAATCAAACATTACAAGCTGGGTATGAAAGTTACTCAGCTTGTGAATCTGGTTGCGGAAGCCCTGGTAATTCCTGAAAAAGAGGTCGCTGTGCCGGTCGAGGAAATTCCTGCTGTCACTACCGGGCCGCTGGATGGATATAAAATCCTTGTGGTTGATGATGANNCGGCGATGAGGCGCTGGTAGTCGCGCGCAGAGAATCCCCGGACCTGATTACTCTCGATATCACTATGCCGGGCAAAGATGGGAAGCAAGTCTTCGAGGCGATGCGCAAGGATCCTGACCTGAAGTCGATACCTGTATGTATCATTACCGGTCAACCGGAATTGAGAAAGTTGATCTACGACCGCAGCGTTCCTCCTCCCAATGGATATGTCGATAAGCCTATTTCCGAGGAGACGCTGATGCGCAACGTTAGAAAGATCCTGGAGATCAAGCAGAAAGTAAAGAAATAAGTGCGGTGATAGCCATGAAAGATGCCTATCAAAATTATTTTGACTCAATGCCGTGTTTCCTTACGGTGCAGGACAGAGACTTTCGGATTATAAGTGCAAATAAAAGGTTCGAACAGGAGTTCGGTGACTATGAGGGGCGGTGCTGTTATCAGGTATATAAGCATCGCCCCGAAAAATGCGAGGACTGCCCGGTCGAACGTACTTTTCGTGACGGACATCCGCATAAGAGCGAGGAATGGGTACGTACCAAAGACGGCAAGGAGATTGCAGTTGTTGTCAATACTACACCTATCTACAACGGCGGAGGCGAGATAGAATCGGTCATGGAAATGTCAACCGATATTACTGAACAGAAACTTTTGCAGAGGCAGCTTCGGGAAAGCCAGGAGAAGTATAAGCTTCTCTTTGAAGAGGTGCCCTGCTATATCTCTATCCAGGATCGGGACCTGCGCATAGTTGAGGCCAACCGTTTCCATCGCGAGGCTTTCGGCACATCCTATGGCGACAAATGCTACAAAGTCTACAAGCACCGCGATAAGGCCTGTTTTCCTTGCATTGTCAAAGAGACCTTTGAGGATGGAGAAATCCGCATGCATGAGGAGGTGGTGACATCCCGTCACAATGAGCAGATGAACGTGCTGGTCTGCACCGCGCCTATCCGCAATACCGAGGGCGAGATTGACAAAGTTGTGGAAATGACCGCTGATATAACTCAAATTCGCTCTCTGCAGGACAAGCTCTCCGCTGTTGGTCTCTTGATCGGTTCTATTTCCCATAGCATCAAGGGACTTCTAAGCGGCCTTGATGGGGGCATATACTTGGTTAATTCGGGATTGAAAAAGAATGACCGTGAACGTATTGACCGGGGCTGGGAGATGGCCCTCAGAAATCTGGATCGAGTCCGCAGCATGGTGATGGACATCCTGTATTACGCCAAGGAACGTCAGCCCGAATGGGAGATTATTTCTGTCCGCACCCTGATTGAGGATGTTTGCACAATTATGACCGAAAAAGCCCGCAGGTTAAATATTGAATTCAGTTACGAGATCACCGACGGGATTGGGAAATTTGAAGCTGACCGGCTTTCTGTTCGTTCGCTGTTTGTGAATCTTCTGGAAAATGCAGTGGATGCATGCAGGGTCGAAAAGACACGCGATTCCCACTTTGTAAGGCTCGAAGTCAGCGGAAATAATTCCGATATCCAATTTAAAATATCTGACAATGGAATCGGCATGAGCCAGGAGACCAGGGAGAAGGCCTTCAGCTTGTTCTTCTCTTCCAAAGGTGCCGGGGGCACCGGTCTTGGTTTGTTTATCGCCAACAAAATAGCTCAATCTCACGGCGGGTCTATCAGCATAGACTCTGAGTCCGGGAAGGGCAGCACCTTTATTGTCAAATTGCCGCGGGAATGCCCCGTAAAGGAAGAGAAAGTGGAGCCATTGCCGGGCGAAAATCCCGTTGAATAGTAATCCCGAAAAGACAAACAAGATACCTCAAAAACCACCGTCATTTTGTAGATTTTCTTAGAAAAATACGCTTTTCTGATGCCAATACCCACCAAATTCAGACCCTGAATAGAGCGTATAATATTTGAATAAAATTGTTATTTTTTTAACAAGGTTTGTGAATTAAGTAACAATTTTACTTGATTTAAAACGGGCTATTTGCTATATAAGAAATTTGATATGAGATGGCAGAACAAAGGTTTATCCTGTTTATTAAGCAATAGTTGCAATCATCTGAAGACTTGGATGGCAGAAGGATAATTATATAATCTGATTTTGGAATCTATATATTTCCCAATTATTCCGGCCTGCTGAAAAGGCCGGAAACGAGATGCAATTGTAACTTGACTGATTCTGATTTATGTTTATCGATGTCCTTAAAGAAAAAAGGTCTGAAATCCTGAAAAACTGGCAGAACAGGATTTTTGAGTCTTATCACCCTGACTCCAGGAAGTTCTTTCAGGATGAGAGGGACAGATTCAATAATCCTGTCGGGGCCTGCATCAAACGCGAGACTGAGACAATACTGAATGGCTTGATAGATAATATTGAAGCCGTGAAAATGATCGACTCGATGGATAATCTCGTGCGTGTTCGTTCGGTTCAGGATTTCACTCCCTCTCAGGCTGTCAATTTCATGTATTTGCTGAAAGATGTCCTGAAAGCGGCCTGCGCAGAGGAATTGGAAGAGCATGAGATAACCAGACAGCTTATTGATTTCGAGATCAGGATAGACAGGCTGACCTTTCTGGCCTTTGATGTCTATATGAACTGCCGTGAGCAGATTAATAGAATCAGGCTGAAAGAGGTGAGAGATCGCTCGGCAGTTCTGTTCGAAAGATCGCAGAAAGAATCAAATGAAACTGAAAATAGTAAGAATCCCAATGGCGGCGTTGGATAGATATTCGTTGAAGGGAGGTCTTCACAGATGAGCGCCCTTTTTGCATTGTTGATCATTATAGTTCTTCTCCTGATACCTATTATTGGTACGCAGGTCCTGGGGTTGAACTATATCTTCGGGGTCATTATCCCCTATGCGGCCATAGCCTTGTTTTTAGTCGGCTTTGTTTACCGCATATTCAGATGGGCAAGCTCTGCAGTTCCTTTCAAAATCACCACCACTTGCGGGCAGCAGAAATCGCATCCCTGGATAAAACATTCTGCACTCGAAGCACCGCACAGCACGTGGGGAGTGATTGGAAGGATGGCTCTGGAGGTGCTCTTTTTCCGTTCCCTTTTCAGAAATACAAAAGCTGACCTGAGAGAAGGTCCCAAGCTGGTGTATGGTCCGAGCAAATGGCTGTGGGCAGCAGGCCTAGCATTCCACTGGTCATTCCTGATAATTCTGTTGCGCCATTTTCGTTTTTTCGCCGAGCCGGCNNCTTTTTCCAGGCCGGACTGCCGGTTTTTTACATCACCAGTGTGGCAATTGTAGCGGCGCTGACATTCCTCTTCATCCGCAGGGTTTACGATCCGAAGCTAAGGTATATATCGCTGGGTTCGGACTATTTCGCATTGTTTTTGATTCTTTCGATAGCCATAAGCGGAATTCTGATGCGTCACACGGGGCTTCGGGCAGATATAGTCGATGTCAAGCAGCTCGCCATGGGACTGGTTAGTTTTCACCCGGCTGTACCGGAGACGATTGGTGTAATGTTCTATATTCACCTGTTTTCTG
>JAABVY010000046.1:0-227 GCA_011777135.1 Candidatus Zixiibacteriota bacterium
TTACAAAGAGAGGGGGCGAAGGGGGTGAGTTCTATGAGAAATGAGTTATTAAATAAACTGAATTTGTATCCATTAGTTTGGACAGCCCTTTACAACTCATTAAATTCTAAATATTTTCACTTGATGAGCTGAGCACATAATCATACTATTGAATTATTGTACCACTGGTTCCGTCATTTTTTCTTTTACGCTCTTAAAAACAAAATCGTCCCCAACAAAGTTCACTA
>JAABVY010000046.1:245-503 GCA_011777135.1 Candidatus Zixiibacteriota bacterium
GGATTAAATTCTCCTGCTAGTATTTGCTGCGATAAATCATCCACGATATACTTCCTGATCGCCCGTTTCAGCGGTCTGGCGCCGAAAGCCGGATCGTATCCAATTTCAGCAAGGTGAACTTTAGCGTTCTCAGTCAGCTCAATTTTCAACTTTTGCTCGCCTAACAATTTCCGGAGTTGAATTAGCTGCAAGTCAACGATTTGTTTGAGATGTTCCATATTCAATCCGTGGAAGAGAATTGTTTCATCAACCCGGTTA
>JAABVY010000046.1:593-890 GCA_011777135.1 Candidatus Zixiibacteriota bacterium
AGCGCGCCAATATTTGATGTCATGATGATTATGGTATTCTTGAAATTTACAATGTGCCCCTTGTTATCAGTCAGCCGTCCGTCTTCCAAGACCTGCAGCAAGATGTTGAAGACCTCCGGATGCGCCTTTTCGATTTCATCCAATAACACCACCGAATACGGTTTTCTTCGAATGGCTTCGGTTAATTGTCCGCCTTCTTCATATCCGACGTAGCCCGGCGGCGCTCCGATTAATCTGGATACGGAATGTCTTTCCATGTATTCGGACATATCGATGCGAACCATGGCATTTTCATCA
>JAABVY010000046.1:993-1120 GCA_011777135.1 Candidatus Zixiibacteriota bacterium
AAGCCAATCGGTCTTCGATTTTCAACAATTTTTCCCGCTCGCTCTCCAGCATTCGGCTCACCGGAATTCCGGTCCAGCGGGAAACAATTTCAGCGATATCTTCCTCATCGATTTCTTCCTTGAGCAT
>JAABVY010000068.1:0-1632 GCA_011777135.1 Candidatus Zixiibacteriota bacterium
CAGGATCCATGTGTGAATATAAAATCTTTTCGATAATGGTTAATTTCCGACCAAGATTATTGCGGGCATTGGTCAGGGATTTTTCTAAAGATTGAAAATGTTTTTCAATAGGTGCCGGATCCAATAACATTAGGATACTCCTTAAGCAAATAATTGGGTTAGGTTGTTATATAATAGCTCCCCAACTCCAGCCCTCAGGACCGGTGTTGAGAAAAATGGAGTTACTTTGCCTGAATTTTAAGGCGGTTATTCTGCCATGAAAGGATTGGAAATTCAATTACTTTAAAGAGAAGTCTCTTATATGCCGAATCTCATAAAAATTCAATATATTGTGCAATTATAATTATTTTTATAAGGTAAAAGATGAATTCTATTTTTGATTCTCCCCAGTTTAATGCCAATTTGTTTTTCCCCCGCCCGGATCGTCTGGTTCCGCCGGAAGGCACCGACGAGATTTATATTGAAGTCGATCCGGGAGTCAAAGTCCATTTACGCCGTTACTTGAACCCTGACGCCCGGTTCAGCCTCTTGTATTTTCACGGCAATGGCGAGATCGCCTCGGATTACGACGAGCTCTCCAAAGCTTTCGCCTATTTGAAGGCTGAGTTTGTGGCTTGTGATTACCGGGGCTACGGCCGGAGCGGCGGACAGCCCACCCTGCGGTCGGCTCTGAAGGACGCGCACACCATCTATCAAACCCTGAAAAGCGAGGAAAAACTGAAAAACCCGCTGTGTGTCATGGGCCGTTCCCTGGGGAGCGCACCGGCGATTGAACTGTGTTCTCAATATCCGGAAATCGATTGCTGTGTGATTGAAAGCGGATACGCGGACCCCATTCCCCTGGTGGAGCGGCGTGGGCTGAGAATCGACAAAACCACTCCTGAAGAAGATGCACTGTTCAACAACAGCCAGAAGATTAAAAAAGTCACTTGCCCGTTACTGATTATGCATGGAGGGGATGATATGCTGATTGTGCCGCAGGAGGCGGAACTCAACTATCAGCAGGCGGGTTCCCGGGATAAAGCCTTACAAATTCTGGAAGGGGTCGGGCATAATGATATTCTCATGGCGCCGGACAACGGTTATTTTAACTGTCTGAGCCGGTTTTTTGATAAAGTACTTGAATCCAAATAAACCTCCCGGCCGGGGGCCCAACCTGCCTGGAGTTGCGGGAGCACATATGACGAAGAAGTTTTACAACATTGAAGGAATCATTCGGAACGGCTTCAAGTTGAGCCGGAATTTCGAAACCCTGGATNNCCCTGGATTTTAATTTCACCAAGCTTGGGGACGCGGGAGTGGCCGCCCTGGCCAAATCCAAATCCGTCCGTCGGTTGAAACGGTTGATTATTCCCGTCCAGAAACTGGGTCCGGAAAGCGCCCGGGCCATTGCGGAGTCGGATCCGCTTTCGGGACTTCAATACCTGAAGCTGTATCGCAACAAAATCGGGGATCAAGGCGTCAAATATTTTGCCGAATCCAAGAAGCTATCGGACCTCCGTTCCCTGCGTCTGGCCTGGAATGAGATAACCGCCGAGGGAGCGAAGCATGTTGCGGACTCTCAGAATTTTCGATCGTTGACCAGTCTGGTTCTCTCCCAGAACCGGCTGGGCGATGCAGGAGCCAAAGCCC
>JAABVY010000068.1:1661-1981 GCA_011777135.1 Candidatus Zixiibacteriota bacterium
ATCCTGGATTTGCGGAAAAACGGAATTACCGACGAGGGGGCTCTGGCCCTGGCTCAAAGCAAAAATTTTATTCATTTGCAGAGCGTGGATCTTACCGAAAATCAACTGACCGATAAAGGCAAAGAAGCCATCGCCGGATTCCTGATCCTCAATCTGATTCGCCACCGGCTGACCGAAGACGGGGAAGTGCTCGATCTCAGCAAACTGAACCTGGGAGACGTGCAGGCCAAAATCATTGCCGATTTCGAAGGGTTGAGCCAACTGAAAAAGCTCTACCTGGAGCTGAACCATCTGACCGCCAAAGGGATTGCCTGCCTGGC
>JAABVY010000031.1:0-943 GCA_011777135.1 Candidatus Zixiibacteriota bacterium
AAGAGCCAGGGGATGTATCTTGATTACGTTGTTTATTATAAATTCCATCCTGGCCAGACCGATACCATCCGCTGGAAGACGCCACCACCTGAAAGCCGCACCCGGACTGGCGATATTCATCTTTATTTTGGTTTTAGTCTCGGGGATTTCTTCCAGGTCTATGGTCGATTCCTCATATTGCAAAATACCCTCATATACGATCCCGCGCTCATTATCAGTGCAGGAGATTGTTATTTCCTGTTTATCCTCGATCTTTTCCGTGGCCTCCTCGGTTCCCACTACAGCCGGGATACCAAGCTCGCGGCTGACTATAGCGGCATGTGAGGTTCGTCCGCCGTAATCGGTAACAATACCGGCGGCATAATCCATAACCAGTACCCAGTCCGGGTCGGTCATACCCGTTATTAGGATCGAACCTTCCTTAAACTTGTCAATATCGTCCGCATCCCTTATAACCTGCGCTTTTGCAGCAGCAATTGCCCCACCGATACTCAGCCCGGATAGAATCTCTTTTCCCTCCTCTTTCAACTCATAGGCCTTCATCGAACCGGCCTCTTTCTGAGATTGGACGGTTTCCGGCCTGGCCTGGACAATATAGAGCTTGTCATTCTGGCCGTCTTTGGCCCATTCAATATCCATCGCCTGGCCGTAGTGCTTTTCTATTTCGATCGCCCATTTGGCTAGTCTCAGAATCTCCTTATCCTCAAGAACATAACTGCTTCGTTCCTTCTTTGTGGAGTTGATATTTTTGGTCGTGCTGCTGCGGGCGTAAACCAATTTCTTCTCTTTGTCGCCGAGAATTTTGTCAATAATAGGGTTATAACTGTCTTCACCCAGCAGCGGTTTAAAGACCTGGTATTCATCCGGATTGATGCTGCCCTGTACTACATTCTCACCCAGTCCCCAGGCGGCATTGATCACTACCATATCCTTAAAACCGGTT
>JAABVY010000031.1:955-4607 GCA_011777135.1 Candidatus Zixiibacteriota bacterium
CTTATGATCAAAGCCTTTTTCTTCACGATAGCTTATGGCCCGGTTTGTAAAAAGCGAGGCATAACAGCTCTTGCATGCTTCCAGAAGATCCTCCTCTCCGCTGACATTCAGATATGTCTCCTGCTGGCCAGCGAAACTTGCATGCGGAAGATCTTCGGCGGTTGCGCTGCTCCTTACCGCCACGCTGATATCCTGATTCCCGTTGCGGTTGCATAATTCATTGAAGGCGCTGATGATCTCTTCTGCAATACCATTGGGGAACTCACCCTTTCGAAACATCATCCGGATCGATTTTCCCACTTTGCTGAGATTGCTGCCATCTTCTTTCAACTCCTTCAGCCTGGCGTCCATTTTCTCACTGATTTCATTTTCTTCCAGGTATTTGCGGTAAGCCTCAGCGGTAGTGGCGAATCCATCCGGAACCCTGACTCCGCGCTCCTTGAGATTGCTAATCATCTCTCCTAATGAAGCATTCTTGCCTCCCACGCTGGAGACATCATCTGAACTCAAATCATCAAACCATCGAATGTATTGGCCGCTTTTTTTATTCATATCCTCACCTCTTCCATGGGATTTTGACTTTGCCTTTCGGCCGCCGGAGATCACCTGGAAAACGGGTTTGGTAAATCTCCGAACAGTTCTATCCATTATGCCCATTTTGACCCTGCCTTTTGATAAACACCCGGATTTCGGATGCGGAGTTAGAAATTTATTATCAGACAGCAAATAATCTTGCTGCCTTGAGTCTTACTAATCGATAGTCTTCAGAAAAATCAGATTTGGAGCTGTTGTTGGTGATATTGGCCCAATTATGACTTCCGTTTTCGGTCTTCTCAGTGCTCAGTGAAATTCTTTGCACTGCCAATCACCTCTTCCGGAATGAAATACTGACCGGGGCTTGATTCTATATTATGCCCCTCACGCAGGGAGACCCAGTGAGAATATATTGGGATTCTACACTTAACGCTTTTTGGAATGTGGAATATAATGGGGGGCCACCCTTTTGGTTTATATTGAGCCGCGATCTCTCCACTACCGGCGGAATTATGATAACCATAGTTAGGACAGAAAAATCCGCCATTGAATCTGGGGGATATGCCTGGCGTTAAACTGGATCTCCCCTGCGTGAGGGGCATATCTGCTTCTCTTCGGCCCCATTCCTTTGTTCTCTTGGTCTTGTTTATCTCGTCTAAGTGTAACAACCTTTCTCTTTTCCTTTTTTCTTCGCTGCACTAAGAAACGGGAATCCACCGGCAAAAGCAATACTAATAGATTGTATACATAATGCGTACTTGTGATACGCATTAGGTGAAAATGTAAGAAGATGTCTGTCAGGCCTTAAACTTATTTTTTGCTGAAGATTTGATTCCGCAGCCAGTCGCACCAGAGATTTATATTCTCGCCGGTGCGGCAGGAAAGACGCATGATGTGCAGGCTGCCATTGATCTGCCGGGCATTCTTTTCAGCTTTATCGATATCGAAATCGGATAAGCCCAGAAGATCGATCTTGTTTATCATCAGGGCTGATGACTTTCGAAACATGGCCGGATATTTGAGCGGTTTATCGTCCCCCTCGGTTGTGCTGATCAAGACAACTTTCATGTCCTCACCCAGATCGAATCCGGATGGGCAGACCAGGTTGCCCACATTTTCTATAAATAGAATATCGATCGAATTTAAATCTATCTTCTGCAATGCGTCACCTACCATGCGAGCATCCAGATGGCAGGCACCTCCGGTTACAACTGGACGGACTATTTTTCCGCCCGCACGCTCGAGCCTTATGGCGTCGTTCTCGGTCTGGACATCTCCTGCGATCAGGCCAATCCTGAATTCATCTTTTAAAAGCGAAAGCGTTTTTTCCAGCAGGCTTGTTTTGCCTGATCCCGGGGAGCTCACAAGGTTTAATGCCAATATTTTTCTTGCTCCCAGATCTTTTCTTATCTGAGCCGCCAGCTTATCATTTTCAGACAGCACTTTTTCTTCTACCTGCACTCTCTCAGCCATGTTTCCCTCAATACTTCAATGCTACTCAAAAGTCAGATGTGTAATTATCATTTCCTCACCCTTGCGGACTTCCACTTCGTAAGATCCGCACCCGGGACAGATAAAAACAAATTCATCAATTATAAACTCTCTGCCGCATGACCGGCAAACAGCCTCGATCGAAACAGTCTCGATTTTCAACTCTGTCCCCGAAAGCTCCGTTTCTTTCTTCAACATATCAAAGGCAAAGCGCAGCGATTCCGGGTCGATACAACTCAATTTTCCGACTTTGACTCCGATCTCTTTTAAGACGTTGAAATTACGGCTCTGCATCTCCTGTTGGGAAAAACTGATTATCTCCCGGGCCACTCTCATTTCATGCACGCTGATATCCCGCTTGCAACTTTTTATCTCCAAGCTACCGACGGGTAGGATATTGTCAAATGAAAAAATGTAATGACAGAATTATAAATATATCAGCCCGAAAACGGGAGGTCTGGAATGTTTTTAAGATTTCTTAATTTCATGGCACTTATCCGCGAGGGCGGTCAATTCCTCGTATCCCCATGTGCCACGGTCGTTAAGCAGTTTTGTCAGGTGTTTTGGAAGCGCTTCTTCGCCTTTATATGCCCCGGCTATAGCACCGGTCATGGCACCCGTGGTATCTACATCTCCGCCAACAGAGACAGCAGTAGAGATTGCATCCCAATAGCTGTCTTTATAACGCAGGAAACTATACAGGCTCCAGAGCACGCTGCTAACCACAAAAGGAGATATACCCGGCCAGCCGTCAATGTAATCCGGCGATTTTCCGGCACGGCTTATAGGAGCGAGTGCCTTATGCGGGGGCAGAAGAATCCAATCCTTGAGAACCAGTATCAGCTTGGAGAACTCATCATTATAGTAAGCTGCCCACTTTGCGATATTTTCTATAAAAGCATTTGTGTCTTCTGCCTGATCTGTAAGTGCCAGAGCCGTAGCTCCTGCAATTGCAACCGAACCGGCCGAGCAGCGGGGGTCTTTATGGGATATCCAGCCTTGAGTATGGGCGACCTTAATCATT
Organism: Candidatus Zixiibacteriota bacterium; assembly: GCA_011777135.1. Taxonomy (GTDB): domain Bacteria; phylum Zixibacteria; class MSB-5A5; order JAABVY01; family JAABVY01; genus JAABVY01. The sequence continues at coordinate 4,005 of JAABVY010000031.1, forward strand.
TCTTCGGTATTATTGTAATAGAACATTCCCACCGGTGCGGCGCGCATGGCGGTACCATTACCGGCCGACGGTGGAGCTTCTCCAGATTCCTTCCAGCTGACACCACTATAGAGCCTTCTTGCGGCATTGGCGGTAGCGAGACCCTGCCCGACAATCCGTTGTTCGCTAAAGATCACATTGATTCTAGCGGCGTAATCCTCTGGATCAAAACCGCCTTTTTCGATCATGCTCTCGAGCAGCTCACGGGCAAGCTGCGAATCGTCTGTATATTGACCGGGCCATTCCTCGGGTGAGGGCTCGTATCCATCAAACCAGTATTTGGCCTGCCTGAAAATGAAGCTGCTGCAGTCATTTTCATCATGGCCTTCTATCGGAAATCCCAGCGCATCACCAAGGCACTGGCCCAGAAGGCATCCCCTGAACTTTGTTTTGGATGGCTCAAACATATATCTCTGCCATAAATTAATAAAAGGGTCCAAATTAAAAAAGCAATTTCTGCGACGCTTTGAAACCTGAAATTTCCTGTAGTTGTCAGGCATATTTGCCGCCTTTCAACAATATTTATTCTGATCTAATTTCCCAATTATTATCTGCCTTGTTCAG
>JAABVY010000031.1:4622-10874 GCA_011777135.1 Candidatus Zixiibacteriota bacterium
AACAGCTTAGACACAATCTGGAATTGCTTTAAAAGGAGGTTTTTGGGCTGTCAAAAAAGGCGGGAAAAGCAATAGAAAAAAGTTGAAAAAAGTTGAATTTTAGTATTGACAAGTTGCGAATATATAGTACATTTATGTTACCCCTTTCATTTAAACCTACCCTATAAGATGTGGTGTCTATGGACCGGCTCCTGCTAGCCGGTCTTTTTTTATTTAATTATGCAAAAGTATGCAAAAGAATAAATCATTCATACATTGGGTACTTTTTCATGTCGTCGTGACGAGAATTATTAGAGCATTTTTTTCAATATCAGTGCTGTAATGTAAAGAAATACTGAATGTTTTTCAGCAGTTCAACCAAACTCCAGTGGATATCATCCCAAAAAATAGAATTTTGAATAATTTAATTCAAAAAACGTTGACATCATGAATCCACATAATTATATTCCGGTACCCTTTTCGTTAAAACCTACCTTAAAATTGTGGTGTCTAGGACCGGTTCCTACCTGCCGGTCCGCTTTTTTTGTAATCCCAATATCATAGACCTTATAATTTAAACTTGTTGAATGAACTCGACTTTTGTATTCTAATCCTGCTTTTTTAATAAATGCAGGATTCATGTGATATGAAAAACTTTTTTTCTAAGATCCTTATTGCGCTTCTGGCTCTGATCTTAATATCGTGCGGCGGTCATGGCAGATCATCTGACGTCAAAGAAGTAAACATGGATCTTCCCGCAATCAAGGAACGCGGATCTCTGCGTGCTATTACGACTTACAGCGCTACCAGCTACTTTATATATCGCGGACGTCCCATGGGTTATGAATATGAGCTTCTGACGCGCCTGGCAGACCATCTCAACCTTAATCTGGAAATAGTAATAGCAAAAAATCTCGACAGCCTGATAAGCATGCTCAAAAAGGGTGATGGGGATATCATAGCACATGGCCTGGCTGTAACGCAGCAAAGAAAAGAGAGGGTGGCATTTGCCACTCCACATACTGTCACCCGCCAGGTTCTGGTGCAGAGGCTGCCCGAAAAATGGCGCGATATGATGCGGCATGAGATAGAGGAGGCCCTGATACGCAATCCAATTGACCTGATTGGAAAAAAGGTTTATGTACGCAAAAACAGCTCTTATTACCAACGTCTTATTAATCTTTCTGATGAGATTGGCGGTGATATAGATATCGAGCTTGTTCCCGGCGATCTGGCCACGGAGGATTTGATAGCAATGGTGGCTGAAGGGGAAATCGACTATACTATCGCCGATCAGTATATTGCGGCCATAAACAAGACTTATCATCCCGATCTCGATATTAAAACTGCCATCAGTTTTCCGCAGCATATAGCCTGGGCTGTCCGTAAATCCTCGCCGCAGTTACTGGAAGCGATAAATGACTGGATTTACGAAATGAAAAAGGGGCTAGATTATTACGTTATATATAACAAATATTTCAAGAACACAAAAGCCTTCAAACGGCGTAAAGAATTCTCTTCATACCCCGGCGGGAAAATTTCGGCCTATGATGATCTGATCAAGAAGCATGCCGCTGTGCTGAAATGGGATTGGAGCCTGCTGGCCTCCATGATTTATCAGGAATCAAGATTCGATCCCGAGGCGGAATCATGGGCAGGCGCGAAGGGCCTGATGCAGCTCATGCCTGCCATGGCCAAGCGATTTGGGTTAGAGAACCTATCCGACCCTGAGGAAAACATTGAAGCCGGCACAGAGTATGTCCTCTACCTGCAGGAACTTTGGGATATTATACCGGACAGCCTGGAACGCATAAAGTTCATCCTGGCCTCCTACAATGTGGGCGAAAATCATGTCAGTGACGCCCGGAGGCTCGCCGATAAATATGGCGCCGACCCGAATCTATGGAATGGCAATGTCGCAAAATATCTGCGCCTGAAGTCAAAAAAGAAATACTATAATGACGATGTGGTCAAATACGGTTATTGTCGCGGCGATGAACCCTATAAATATGTAAACGAGATATTTGAAAGATACGATCACTATCGCACGGTGATTGAATTCAATTCAAAACCGGGGACTTAGTCTCTTTTCTTACCGAATTTTGAGAGGTAGTCCACCACGCCTTCTGTAGTGGGTTTCAAACTTTCCTTGCCTTCTTCCCAATTGGCAGGGCAGACGTTACCGCTCCTCTCGTGAAACCTGAGCGCATCGACCATGCGAAGCGCTTCGGGCACACTGCGTCCGAGCGCATCGTCATTAATCACGCAATGACGGACAATACCCTCCTTATCAATCAGGAATAAGCCACGAAGCGCGGTTCCGTCGGCCAAGAGAACGCCGTAATCCCGCGCAATATTCTTGTTGAGGTCCGACACCAGAGGATAGCGAATCTGCCCAATCCCGCCTTTTTCAACCGGTGTTTTTTTCCAGGCCAGATGAGTATACTCGGAATCGACCGAAACACCAACAACCTCGGCCTCCCTCTCTCTGAATTTATCCAGAGCTTCTTCAAAAGCCAGGATCTCGGAGGGACACACAAAGGTAAAATCGAGCGGATAAAAAAAGAGAACGACGTACATCCCCCGCATCGATGAGAGGCTGAATCTGGCAAAGCTGTTATCGGACATGACCGCGGTCGCTATAAAATTCGGAGCCTCTTTAGTTACCAAAAGTGACATTGATATATCCTGGTTATACAAATCCATGCCGGGAAAACCGGCATGGATTAAATTCCTGTTTTAAGAATTTCCTGGCGCTTACCCGCGCCATATCAGATTATTAGTCGTTCTGAGGATTGGACGATTCATCAACGCAGATCATCTTGAGCTGATCTTCGTTATTCTGATCAATATGGCTCAATGAGTCGACCGGGCAAAGATAAGTATTGCCAGAATCAGCCTTGATCCATTTCACGCTCAATTCTTTTTTGAACTCTTTCATCTCTTCTGTCATGCCATTTCTCCTTTTTTCAATTAGAAATTAATCGCGGCATTGCGAATATTTTAATATAGATAAACCACTTCAATTTTGGACATGTTCCCGGCGCTAATCTTTTTCTTCCTGTTTCTCGATATGAGCCCGAATCTTATCCATATCCAGACCCGCAGCCTGGTTTAACACATCCTCCAGACCGGCCTCGTCCAGATAACCGGGCTGCCTGAAGAGCATTATTTCATCCCTGAATATAATCAAAGTGGGAATATGGCTTACCTCTAAATTGGTGGTCACCTCTTTTTGATCCTGCGTGTCAAGCTTAGCAAAGGTGTAATCGGGAAATTTCTCTGCCACTTTTTCAAAAACCGGCTGAAATCCCTTACAGGCAGCACACCAGGAAGCCCAGCAATCGATCACGAGGATTTCTGATTCGGTAAGCATTTCATTGAAATTTGCTTTAGTTAAATTAACCAGGCTCACAATATCCCTTCTAATATATTTGATAATGAACCTGAATAATGAGGCTTTAGTTCCCGGGAATAGGAAATAAAACGCCAGAAAATGCTTGACAAATAGGAATAATTACTAAATAGTAGACCCTGGCGATATGGCAGAAGATAAATTACAGTCATTTTTTGATCGCTGCAGGGAGAATGGACTCAAGATCACACCCCAGCGCACAGCGATATACGAATTTCTTTCCGGTTCGAATGAGCACCCCACCGCGGAGCAAATCTATGCGGAAATCAGAAAAATATATCCAAACATATCTTTCGATACAGTTAACCGCACTTTGAAGACTTTTGCAGAGACGGGTTTAATCGACATGGTCGAAGGATACGGCAGCCCCCGGCGTTACGATCCGAACCTGGTAAATCATCATCATATTCATTGTGTTAAATGCAGAGAAATATTTGACTTTCAAAGTGATGATTTAGACGACCTGGAAATACCTCTGGAAATCATAAAGGAATATAGAATTCTCAATAAAAGAGTTGTCCTGAATGCGGTCTGCAGCAGATGCCGCAGGAAGAATCAAATCAAAAAGCGGAGACAGAAGAAAAGGAGTAAAAATGAGTAAAACCGATGAGAACCTTAAAGCCGCTTTTGCGGGCGAATCCCAGGCTCGTAATAAATATACCTATTTTGCCCAGATTGCCAGAAAGGAGGGCCTGCACTATATCGCCAAGATCTTCGAAGAGACGGCAGAGAATGAGAAACGTCATGCCAAGGATGAGTTCGTGCTGTTAAATGGTCTGGGCGATACGGCGGCCAATCTGGATGCTGCCATAAACGGCGAGCAATATGAGACCATCACTATGTATCCGAAGTTCGCCGAGCAGGCCAAGGAAGATGGCAATATGGCCGCTGCGCGGCTCTTTATGCAGATTGCCAGGGTGGAAGCGCATCATCGAGACCGTTACCAGAAATTACTGGAAAGAGTCAAAAACGGTACTGTCTACAAGCGGGAAAAACCGATCAGATGGAAATGCAGTGTCTGCGGCTATATTCATGATGGCACCGAGCCTCCCGGAAAATGTCCCTGCTGCCAGCATCCCAAAGAATATTACGAACCTGCAGACATGGAAACCGATATTTAGGGAATTCAGGCACGATTGTAGATATAGGTCAGATCGGCGAGCCTGTCTTTAATATTTGAAGCAAGGCTGTTCGGCTCCAGCCGCCAGCGCCAGTTCCCATCCCCATGAGCCGGACGGTTCATTCGGGTTGCCTCGCCCAATCCCAGGATATCCTGCATTGGGAAGATTGCCATTTTTGCGCGCGATGCCATGGCCAGGCGTATCATCTCCCAGGGGATTTCCTCTGGGGAAACCTCCCGCCCAATGTATTTGATTAACCTTTTCCTCATCTCAGGATTGGTTTCGTGATCAAACCACCCCCGCACGGTGTTGTTGTCGTGAGTAGCAGTGTAGGCCACATAGTTTTCCTCATAATTGTGAGGCAGATAAGGGTGTTTGGGATCATCGGCTCCGAATCCGAACATCAACACCTTCATTCCGGGGAATCCATACTTCTTCAAGGTTTCTCGGACATCCGCGGTGATCATTCCCAAATCCTCAGCCACAATCGGGGGAAGGAAGAAATGTCTGAGCACTGTATTGAAGAAATCATCGACCGGGACCTTCACCCATTTGCCGTTAATCGCGGTTTCCTCCCCGCTGGCAACTTCCCAGTAGGCAACCAGACCGCGGAAATGGTCAATTCTGATGATATCGAACTGGCGGAAATTGTGTTTGAGCCTCTGAATCCACCAGTTGTAGTTTGATTCCTTAAGCACATCCCATTTATACACAGGATTGCCCCAGAGCTGTCCCGTTTCGCTGAAATAATCAGGCGGCACACCGGCTACGAATGTCGGGGTTTTATCATCGTTCAATTTGAAAATATGGGGATTACTCCAGACATCGACACTGTCATAGTTGACATAGATGGGAATATCGCCAAAAAGCTGGATCCCTCTTTCATTGCAATATTTTCTCAGAGCGAACCACTGTTTATAACAGAGATACTGTATGAATTTTTCCCGCTCAATTTGCTCTTTGAACTCCGTCTCAACACTTTTCAGGGTATCCTGGTGACGGTCTCTGTATTCGACCGGCCACTGATTCCATGCCTTGCCCCCGAAATGCCGTTTAAGGATCATGAATAGCGCAAAATCATCCAGCCAGTAAGCGTTATCCTCGCAAAAGCGATCGCACTCGGCGCGATGATTGTTTTTCTGGAAATGACCGAAGGCCTTATCCAGAAGGTCTTTTTTGTATTCGGCTACAGCCTGATAATCGACTTTATCAATGTCAAAATCGGGAATCGAATAAAGGTCTGCATCGCTCAGATAACCGCCCTCGATCATCAACTCCGGGCTTAGCATCCAGGGACTGATGGCCGAGGCGGAGGCGCTGCTGTAGGGCGAGTTGCCATGCATCGGATCGGTCGGCGTGAGGGGAAGAATTTGCCAGCAGCTTTGCTTTGCCTCAGTCAGGAAATCGGCGAAACGGTATGCTTCCGGTCCGAAATCCCCAATTCCGAATTTTGAGGGCAGAGAGGTTATGTGCATCAATATTCCGCTGCCTCTTTTTATCATGATTCCTCCTCGCTGATCAAAAGCGCTGCCGGGAAATTATTCAGAGCCCGGCCGATCGAAAATGAATTGCTATCAGCCACTAATTTTTCTTTAGTAATCGTGTTAATCCAGTTTTTTGGGGAATTCTCAGGCAGACTTATACTTGTATCCTTCCATACTTTTTCACCCGACGGTAACTCATCTTCTCTTATCAGAGCGGTCAGTAATCTCGGTGCTGCGATAACAGCAAAAGAAC
>JAABVY010000031.1:10897-17519 GCA_011777135.1 Candidatus Zixiibacteriota bacterium
TGGCCGACAGAAGTTTATATATCAGAAATTGCTTTACTCTTCCATCCTGTCTTTTATCCAGAAGGTCTTCGATCAGCCCTCCAGAATCATTATCGACAGTCTGCTTTATATTATCAAGACTCCTGTATCGCTTTTCGAAGTCCACCGGCCGCCGGTTATCAGGATCAACCAGGGTCAAATCCCAATATTCGGTACCCTGATAGAAGTCGGGCACCCCGGGACTCGTTATTTTAAGCAGAATCTGTGAAAGAGAATTGAATATTCCAAAGTGGGCAATCTTTCTCTGGAAAGGCACGAATTCTTCCCAGAAATGATTATTTTTTACCCTGTCAAAGATCTTGTCGATGAATCCAAGGAAAGCCTCTTCATATTCACTGTCCGGTTTGATCCAGGCTGTATGCACCTTGGCTTCGCGTACGGCCTTGATCACATATTCCTTAATCCGCTCTTTATAAACCTCGATATCTTCAAGGCCTGTATAAGTTCCAACCAAAGTCTGATACAGGAAATATTCATCATTGTAATCTGGCGCATATTGCTGCCTGACCTTCTTTTTGCGGCTGCGGTTGATCTTGATCCAATTTTTAAGATTCTGTTCCCACTCGGTCGGTATCTCCGAGAGGACATTTATGCGGGCACGCGTATCCTCGCCCCGCTTGGTATCATGAGTTGCCGTGGTATTTAAAGAATATGGGAATTTTTCATTGCGCATTTTATTCAATTCATGGAAATGGTCGATCGATATGCCGAAGCGATGGGGGTTGCTGCCGACCTCATTGAGGGAGGTCAGGCGGTTATAAATGTACAGGATGGTATCTTCAAAACCCTTGGCCATAACCGGCCCTGTATACTGCTGAAAATTCATAATCACATGCATCCAGCGCTTCTTCTCATCTTCAGGGGCCGAATCTTCATAGTCCAGAAGCAGGAATTTCTCGATAAACTTTAGCTCATATGTCAGATCCGGATTACGCTCCTGTGCTGAGTCAATCGTCTCTTTAATAATCTTCTTATCTGTCTCCCGCACAGACTCATCATTTATATAAGTGCGATATACTGGAAACAGGGCAATAACCTCCTCCAGCGCACGTTTCAATCCATAGAGAGTAATATCCTGCCCGTAGCGGTCATGGCCTGAGATATGTTTAATATACTGCGCCAGATTGTCTATATTGCCGGCCATGTGTTTCTCAATAATCAGTTTCTTCTTTTCATGCAGAATTTCGTCATAGCCTTGTGAGAGCCGGGCATATTTATAATACAATTTGCTGAAGCGATCCCGGTTTTCCTCGTTGCAGAAGAGCCAGTTTAGATGATTTAGAAATTCATACCCGGTAGTACCCTGCACCGGCCAGTCAGCAGGAAGATTCTCATCCTCTTCTAAAATCTTTTCGACGACTATGAAGGCATCTCCGGTTCTTTCCCGCAGCCTTTTCAAATATGTCTCAGGATCAAAGAGACCATCGATATGATCAACTCTCAGTCCTGAAAACTTCTCCTGCTCGAGCATCTTGAAGATCAGTTGATGGGTATGCTCCATCACCTTCTTACTTCGGATATTGACACAGATCAGATCATTGACAGTGAAAAAACGCCTGTAATTTATTTCCTCTGTCGCCACTTTCCAGAATGACAAACGAAAGAGCTGTTCAGTAATCAGCTCATCAAGCGCCTCTATGCCGCCCATCTCATCAGTTTCGGAATTGAAAAATGCCAGATTGGCGTCAACGAATTCTCTTATGGTCTTATTTTCATTGTAGAGTGCCCACAGTATTCTTTTGACATGCATAACCTGATGGCAGTATGAGTCTTTTTCATCTTTGGAAGAGATTGTCTGCATCAGATGCAGTGTGCCCAGGAATTTTATATATTCTGAATTGTCTTTTCCCAGATTGTTCTCGAGAGCTGAGATATTATGCTTAAATAGCCTTGGATATGAGCCTATACGCAAAGGCAGCCTGAGTTCGTAATAATTGACACTGAGGCCGTCCCGGTCATATTTTAATTTGATTTCCCCATCCTGAAGACATTCAGCATAGAGTTTGCCCAGCATCGGCACCAGCATCTTTCCCTTCATATTTTCATAAGGATGATCCCAGTCAATCTCAAAAAAATGGTAGTATTCCGAGTTTTCCCCGGTTTCGAAGATATCCATGAGCATTTTGTTGGCAGAATCTATGGCCATATGATTGGGTACTATATCCTGCAGCCATCCCATACCTTTGCTTTTTACCGCACCTATCAGATTGTTGAAATCGTCTTCTTTTCCAAGATCAGGATTCAGACTCAATGGATCGACTATATCATAACCATGTGTGCTCCCCTTGCGGGCATGGAATATAGGAGAGGCATATATATCCGAAATGCCAAGATCGGAGAGATAATCGACAGTCCTTTCCGCATCTTTGAATCCAAAGCCCGGATTGAATTGAATTCTATATGTAGAAGCAGGAATGTATGTCATTCCACTCTGACCCTTATATGTTCACCCAGTAATTTAAACTGTTCCGTCCATCTCTGCGCATTCTTGTCTCCGGCCTCGGCTTTGTCCTTTATCTCTGGAAATTTATCACGCCCTATATTGAAATAGCGCACCTGTGATTTCCATAAATTATATTCCAAGGAAAGAGACTCGAGAGTCTGCATCAACCTGTTCATAGTCTCGAGCAGGAACACATTCTCTGGATCATCCCGCCACTGCAAAGTCAATTCGTCGATTTTCCTGCTGGCCAGGTATCCGAGAGTAGCCTTGTCGACTTCGAGCGGCCAACGGCGCAGTTCCTCGACATTTCTCTCAAGCTCCTCAAAATCCAGCTCCTCGCTCTCCAGATTTTTGCGGATATCCCGGTTCAATACAAACTTCATCAAGGTCGAGAAATAGTCCGGAAGGGGCATGTTAAGATCGGAGAGTGCCTGGATCACCGGATATTGATTATCGAATAACTGGCGAAAAGAGGTATCGATATCCTTGGCGCTGCGATCGAGAAGCTCGCTCATGATGGCGCGTTGCTCGTTTTTGAAGAGATGTCTCAATGAAAAGCTGTTATTTTCAAAATACTTATCGGTGAGGCGCACGACCTCTGAGATATCGTTTTTCATGAAGCTGTCATGGATATCATTAAGCATCAGATCGAATCTTTCCTTGTTCATTCGGGCCGAGGCTCCGCTCATTATATTGTGTCCGCCCAGATGCAGCGCTGCAAAACTGATATCCTCTTCACTCCAGGTTATATCCGAACGAATATGAACTGATCCTATTGCCAGCTTATGTCGGCCTACCTCTGATCGGTCAAAAATTTTGCCCCTGGCCGAATAATTATAAATCCTGTCCTCTTCTGAAAAATCTCTGAACAGGGTACTGATAGCGTAATGCGCTCCAACCCGCAGAAGCTCAAGGATGCTGGGTTCGACATATTTTTCGTATATATCGGCTCCGTGCTGATGTTTGTCGAGGTTACTAGGAACCCTTTCCATCAAACCCTTATAGGCGTCCTGGAGATTGATCCCGCTGACTTCCCTGGCAAGCTGCATTGCACGGGCTGCATATTGGATTACCTGCACCGTTTCAAGACCGGAAACCTCATCAAAAAACCATCCGCAACTTGTGTACATCAACATCGCATGTCTCTGCATCTCAAGAAGGCGCAGAATCTTGACCTTGTCCTCTTGAGCCAGATCCTCTTGGGCATGTTCGCTTAAAAACTTCTTTATATTTTCCTCCGACCTGTCCAGGATGACATCAATGTAGTCATTTCTGGCCTGCCATGGATTCTGCAGTAATTTTGAACCGATATCTTCATAGATTTCAATCAGGTTGTCCCGAAGCCAATCCATAGCGCCTCTTAATGGCGCACGCCATTTCTGATTCCAGCCCTCATGCATGCCCGTGGAACATCCGCAGTCGCTACGCCAGCGCTCGATCCCATGCACACAACTCCAGGAGGAATCTTCTACTATTTCTGCCTCATATTCAGGGGGATGCTGCTCCAGATACTCGCCGTAATTTGTGAGCCTGACAGGCGTATCGTTCTCCAGATAATAGAGGCAATAGGCCAGGGCCATGTCGCCATGTGTTTGGTGATGGCCATAAGTTTCGCCATCGGTGGCTATATGCACCAGCTGCAGCTCACCTCCGTCCTCGTCGAAAGTGGAATCCAGACGTTTGGCGAAAACTTCACCATTGGTTAGAAGATCGCCGAATGCGATATCCTGTGCAATTGGACCATCATAGAGAAACAGAGCTATAGAATTTCCCGACGGGAGGTTGCAAAGATAAGCGCGCTTGGGATCAACTGATGAATCAGAGACATCATTCCACTCTGTATCGCCTAATTTTCTTGTCCTCTTAGCTTGATGCGGAGCCAGCAGGGTGAATTTGATACCATATTCTGCAAGAATCTCGAGTGTCTCGATATCTACAGCAGTTTCCGGCAGCCACATACCTTCGGGATCACGGCCAAACCGGCTCCGGAAATCTCTTACGCCCCAAATAACCTGGGTTCTCTTGTCGCGTTCGTTTGAAAGGGGCATTATGGAATGATTATAGGCCTGCGCCATAGCCGAACCATGTCCGGAATATCTTTCCTGGCTCTTCTTATCAGCCTGTAGAATAGCCTCGTAAATCTCGGGATCGAACCATTCCATCCAGCTCAAGAGAGTAGGTCCAAAGTTGAAACTGATCTTTGAATAATTATTGCTGATATCGATAATCCGTCTATCCTGATCAAGAATATGGGAGGCGGTATTGGGCGCATAGCATTCGGCAGTGATACGGCTGTTCCAGTCGTGGTAGGGATATGCTGAATCCTGGATCTCAATCGTCTCCAGCCAGGGATTCTCCCGCGGGGGCTGGTAAAAATGTCCATGTATAATTATATTCTTTTCCATATTTAAACCTTGCTTTCAAAAATCAGGAATTGATAAGGTTCGAGCTTTATTTCATCGCCCGGATCGTAATTCTTAGAGACTTTGCTACCGGGCCCATTCCATTTTTCATCGTACGAATCAACTTGCAGATTCAGGCGCTTAACTTTCTCCGGAATCATAAAGCTGTTCCTATTTTCAGAAATGTTGGAAACTGTCAAAATCGATTGCCTGAGCGCCTGCCTTATCATTACTATTATCGGCAGAGCTTTCTCACGCCAGACATCACAGGAGGTTTTCTCCAACGTGGCGAGAGCAGGATTCTCTTTGCGCAGTTTTATTAGAGTCTTATAATAATCCAGCATTGCGCTGTATGTTCCTTTCTCAGCTTTTCTGAAATCCGGCATTGATTTTTTGAATGTCTCTTCGCTTTGCGGGTCGGGAGGTTCCCTGTCCCATCCAAAAGCCTTGAATTCACGTTTACGTCCCTCGCGAACCGCATTGATCAGGCCTTCATCCAGATGGCTGACAAAATACAAGAAGGGATTATCCTCCCCGTACTCCTCACCCATAAACAGGAGGGGCACATATGGTGACGTGAACATCAGACCCGCAGCTAACTTATAGGCTTCAAATGAAACCAGAGGCGAAAGCCTCTCGCCCAGCATGCGGTTGCCAACCTGATCATGATTCTGGATAAAAACTACAAACTGCTCGGCAGGCATACTGACAGAAGAACTGCCATGCATGCGCTTGCGATATTTCGAATAGTCCCAGGAGTATACAAAACCTTCTTCTATGGCTTTCACGAGCTGATCGATCTTACCGAAATCTGCATAATAGCCTCTGTCCTCACCTGTCAATAGTGTATGCACAGCGTGGTGAAAATCATCCGACCACTGGGCATCGATGCCGTATCCGCCCTCGGCCCAGGGCTGAATAATTCTGACATCATTTAGATCACTTTCGGCAATCATAAAGTGTCTTCTCCCCTGCTTACGGCAGAACTCGTCTACTTCCTCCGCCATCTCTTTTAAAATATGTTTGGCGCCCATGTCGAAAATACCATGTATAGCATCCAGACGAAGAACATCGATATGAAAGTGCTCAAACCAGTAGAGGGCGTTCTGGATAACGAAATTCCTGACCCCGTCGCTGTATGCATCATCGAAATTGACGGCCGCACCCCAGGGAGTATGGTACTTATCCGTGAAGTAAGGACAATATTGAGAGACATAGTTGCCTTCCGGCCCGAGATGATTGTAGACGACATCCAGACACACCGCGATCCCTCGCTTATGGCATTCATTTACCAGATACTTTAAACCATCAGGACCGCCATAGCTGTTCTGTACCGCAAATAGATAAGCGCCGTCATAGCCCCAGTTGCGTGCACCTGGAAACTGTGCCACCGGCATAATTTCGAGAGTATTGATACCAAGATCAATCAGGTAATCGAGCCGCTCGACCGCTAATTCGAACGTGCCACCCGGCGTGAAAGTACCGATATGGGTCTCATAAAATATCATCTCTTCCAGTTTATGGCCCTTCCAGCTTATGTCCTCCCATCTGTATTTGCCATGATCAATTATTTCCGAAGCCTCGTGTACGCCATCGGGCTGATAGAAGGACACCGGGTCGGGCTTATCATGTTCATCATTGATGCGATACAAATATCTCGAACCCGGGCCCAGATCATCAACCTGCGCACGCCAATAGCCTCTATCGACATTTTTCATGGGAACAAGTTTTTCTATCG
>JAABVY010000316.1:0-256 GCA_011777135.1 Candidatus Zixiibacteriota bacterium
TATATCAATGTGGTAATTACACCCGCAATTATGATTATGCCTCCGGGGATTGCTCCCAGAAGCCAGCTTCCCGCTAATGGATTTATAATTGTCGCCTGGGTTTGGGGAAGAACCAGGCCATGCAGCTGCTGTATCAGGAAAATTCCGGCTGTATTGCCCATTACGAAAGCCAGCGATATCCTCGAAAGATATGAGAAGCGGTCGAAGAAGCGGGTAAACATCAAAATCCCGAGGATGGCCGGGAAAATCAATTCAA
>JAABVY010000316.1:296-15932 GCA_011777135.1 Candidatus Zixiibacteriota bacterium
GCCGGATTCATACCTTGCGTCCTCCCAGGAAATAAGCTGTATTCCCCAATATGATGAAGAATATTATCATCAGGTGCACCAGTGACTGCGGACCCATAAAGAGCGTGGCCATACCTTCTGAATCAATCAATTTTTCATATTCCGCGGCGCCCCGCATACCACCAAGAAGGCCTACCATCTGCTGACTTTGAAGGTAAGAATAGAACTTGGGGGCCATTACAGCAGTAACTCCCGCTCCCAGTGGAATTCCGAATTGACGATTGGCGATAGTCACCCACTCATCGACAATACCGTTATCCGAAATTATATATAAGAATTCGACATCCGAATATTTATCGATATTCCTGGTAATCGGGAATGAATCGAGGGGGACGCCTCTAAAATCGGAAGGATAGATATCCCGAAATGAGGTGCCCATGCCCATTATAACGGCCTTGTAATCGGGCTTGTAACCGAGATTGATATAGTCCACACCGTATCTCTTTTCTTCGCCCAGCTCCTCCACCGCCCAGTTCTTAGCCATATCGTTCATGACTCTTTCGGTTATGCTGGGGCCTCCCAGCGGTACGGTGGTCATGCATATCAATTTTAGATCCTTACGCCAGCAGTGCTTGATTGCAGCACGTGACATCGGCTCAACTTCGGCGAGAGTAGAAGGATAATAATCAAAGGTCAGGAGGATAGTACTGCCATTGGGAATATTTTCTACCCAATTGTATAAATCGCGGCTCTCCTTGCTGACATAGATAGGCTGTGGAAAGCCGACCAGAAATGGTATAATGGTTGCGAGCAGGATGGCCAGGTAGATAATTCTGCGGTCCAGGCTGGTAAGTATTTCGGCAATTCTGTATCTGTTCATGTTATCTGCCCATGTATGTTCTTTCAATGCCGAGAATAATCCTGATCGACATACTGGCAGCGCCCAGGGCAGCGCCGATTATGATCCCGCGCTGAACTGCAAGATTAGGATAATTCATTATCCACTCGGTAATTTCAGGCATCCTGTGGTAGATTACCTGACCGATCGGCACCCTCCCCAGCATTACGATCATGGCAACGATCAGCAGGATCGTCGCCTCCATAGTGCGAGCCCTGAAGGCGCGATAGGCGGCGGATGCTATAAAAAATGCCAGCATGGCAAACATGGAGGACATCATGGGAGCGGACATATTCTGGAAAAGCCAGTCATAGACCGTACCAGCTTCGGTGCCCTGAAATATTCCGAAACCGCCGGAAACAGCCAGGCTGATCAGGAGGATTAATTTATAGGGCCAATCTTTTTCAAGCTTCCTGACACGTCTGTAATTGACGCTGGTAATTGAAACCACCCCCAGAAGCAGAGTAAAGCCGCCTATGATCGAGACCCAGACCTGCATATTGGAGCGGAAGCTGGTGAGCTTCGGATGACCGGAAAAGAATGCGACAATTATGACCATGCCCGCGAAGAAAGCCAGAAGCATCGGAAGCCGTTTTCTCAGTAAGTCCTGCATCTAGCTTGTCTCCAGCAGTTTGAGGATGAACAGGGCCTTCCAATCAATCAGCAGGTATACAACTGCTGCCAGGATCAGGATTATGATGATTACTTTCAGCAAATCCTGACCTTTTAATGATCCAAGCAGTTTAGGTTCGCCCGACAGATAAGCAGAGGCGGCGTATAATTCTTCACCCATCAAGGTATAATCGCAGGCGGCTATGAAGAATGGCAATTGTTCGGGATTGGCGGTTCCAGAAATCTGGATCGCTCCGGTCAGATTGCCGGTTTCGGCCAAAAGCAACGATTCGGCGTAAAAAGCTCCCATGAAGATATTGGCGGCCGGTTTTATGCGAGTCATGATGCCGTTAACAGCTGCGGCGAGAGCAAACTGCGAACCAGCAACATACTGCACCATGGAATCACTATAAAGCTCTCTTTTCCCGGCATTTACATAGGCATCTTTGACGATCTCCTGGGCCGCCGCCATAACCACAGGATATTGCACGGTGACCAGCAGCCCTGCTTCATACTCAGCGGTGTATGAGGCCACGCGTCCAAGGATCGAGAGCCCCGCGATTGTCTGGATTTCACTGACTTCCTGAATGCCGGGGATAAACAGCACCGGCTTGCCCATCTCAGTGGCCCGTCCGACCGCATCATCCATAGCATCCAGACCGGAAAGCTTTCGGAGGAAGAGCGGACGGCCGAGTTTGGCCAAACGGATGTAGATCAGGACAGCGGCAGCAAAGATGATGAGTAAAATCAGGCTGTTGATTCTATCGACGCGAAACCATGAAGCCCCTCCGGCTGACGCGAAAAGCGTAGCCGGATAGAAAAACAGAGGAGTGAAAAATCGGAGTAGCTGTTTCATTAAAATTCTGATAATTTATTTTTCAAATAATCGATAACCTTGACCGGAGTAGGATCGACTTGATTTAAAAGCGCCAGGTAGAGGCTCGTAAAATCCCCGAATTGAATCAATGAGAACATCCGGGCCAAAAGATTGGGGCCGGAGGATTCATATTCGAGCGCCTCAACTCCCTTTCCCCGGATTATATTCGCAACAATCTTCATCCTGATGGAGACGCGATCATGATCGGCCTGATCTTTCAGGATAACTGCATAGAGCATATCCTTGAAGGGTTTCATTTCGCCCCAGCCCACAAGTTCGTTGTGGTTGAATTCCGGGAAGAAGTTAAAGAATGCAAGCTGCTTGGCGTTCTCGCAGATTTGCCCCTTAAATCTTACAGCCACAGCATCTATATAATCCTGACCACCATATATAAGCGGAAACCTGTTATGCATTTTCTTTGCGGCGTTCATGGCGGGATTGTCCTCTTTCTCGAGAGTGAAATTCTTTACATTCTCCCGCATGAACTCTATTGTGCCCTTGATATCAGCATCGACATCCTGACAAAATCCCAGACTTGATAGGGCCACAAGCATTGGTACGAATGAATATCCCAGGGCTGCACGCGGCGGAAATCCAGGTGGAATCTCGATTACTTTATAACCGTCGGCCAGCGCTTTCTCTTTCAGCCTGCCGTTTGATGTTATCGCAAAAATCAAGGCCCCGCGGCTTCTGGCGTCATCGTAAGCCGACAGGGTTTCCTCTGTATTTCCGGAATAGCTCGAGATTATGCAGAGGGAAAACTGGTTTACGTATTCGGGGACTTTATAGTGCCGGCATACGTACATCGGAACACCCAGCTGATACGCCAGATAACTCCGAACAAGGTCCCCTCCTATGGCCGAGCCTCCCAGCCCGCAGACCACAATATTCTTTATCACATTGGGGTCAACATCCGGAAGATCTGCTGACTTACCTATCTGCCAGCCCTCTTCGAACTGCGAGGGAAAATCAACTATTTTATCATACATCCCCTCTGAATCGAACTTGTCTTTTAAACTCGTGAAGTCAGGCATTTCTTAACTCTCCCTTTTTATTCACAGAATTATTAAGGTTACTGTCCTTAAAATCCTTGATTAAAGCTTCTGTGATATCCTTCTCACTGGCCAGCGAAAGAATTCTCTCTGCGAATTTGAGCGCATCCTCAAATTCAATTTTTGGCAATACACCCTTAACAACCGGAATTGAGGCCGGATTCATGGAAAGCGAATCGACCCCCAATCCGACCAGCAGCTTGGTAGCAAGAGGATCGCCGGCAATTTCGCCGCAGATTCCCACCGGCTTTCCAACCTTATGCGCGGACTCTACCGTTCTTTTTATAGAATGGACAACCGCAGGATGCAGGACCTGGAAATGCTTGGCCACACGTTTATTATTCCTGTCTACGGCCAAAGTGTACTGGGTCAAATCGTTTGTACCTATAGAAAAGAAATCCACCTCTTTGGCTAGCGCATCAGCTATGAAGACCGCGGCCGGGGTTTCGATCATAATTCCGAATTTTATCTTCTCGTCAAATTTTTCCTTTTCATCTCGCAGATCTCTTTTGATTCTCTCCAGTATTTCTTTGGCTCTCTGCACTTCATCCAGAGTCGTGATAAGCGGCAGCATGATACTGACATTCTTTAGAGTGGAGGCTTTCAGCATTGCCCTCAGCTGGACCTCGAAGATCGGCGCGACATCAAGGGAAAAACGGATAGCCCGCCATCCCAGGGCGGGATTGATTTCAAATTCGGATTTGAAATAGTCGGTCAGCTTATCCCCGCCCAAATCAAAGGTCCTCAGAATCACATTCTGCGGGGCAAATTTTTTGGCTATGTCATAATACACTTTGGTCTGGTCATCTTCAGAGGGAAAATTGGCCCGCTTCAAATAGAGGAACTCGGTGCGGTATAGGCCAATACCTACGCCTTCGTGAGCCAGGATTTCATCCAGAGACGTTGGCAGATCCAGATTGGCCATGATCTCCACATGATGCGAGTCCCGTGTGGCGGAGGGTATCTCATGAATCCTCTGGAACCGCTTTAAACGTGTCTCCTGTCTTTCATGCGATATTTTCTGGTATTCCTCCCATTCATCATTACCGGGATTTATTATTACAATCCCTTTGCTGCCATCGATTACAATTTTGCTTCCTGACGGAATCTGTTTCAGGTTCGCCTTTACAGCCACAACTGCCGGAATACCAAGCGATTTGGCAAACAGGCCCATATGTGAGGTGGGGCCGCCTTTCTCGGTCACGAAACCGGTCACATTAAGATTGGGCATCTCGAGTATTTCGCCCGGATTGAAATAAGATGCAAAGAGGATCGCAGGCTCAGTAAACCCGGTCAATTCCTTATGCCGCTCGCCCAGCAGATGTTTCAGGATATGATTCGAGACAGTCTCTATATCAGCGATCATCTCCCTCATGTAGGGATCCTTGGAGCGGGAGAGCAGCTCAATATTATCGTTTACAGAGGATGTGAAAGCGTAAATGGCCGAATAATGCAGGGATTCGATTTTGTCGATGACCTGATTTTTGAATTCCGGATCTGCTACGATAAGAATCTGGGCATCCAGCACACCGGTTAAATCGATGTTTTCGGAGTCGGCCGCCTGGGCTTTGATCTGTTCCATATCGCGGCTGGTCTGCTCGAAAGCCCGTTTCACCTTCTCGATTTCAAGTGAAATAGATTTTTCAGCTATTATTTCCTCTTTATATTCCGGGAAGCCGGAAATATGCAGAAAAGCCTTTCCGCAGGCGATTCCGGGGGAGACGCCGATTCCGTTAAGTTGTTCTCTTTCAGCAGAATACTTATTCATCATAAACTTCCTGAAAATCGCTGCTCAACAGTTTTGAGAGCACCTCCACCGCCTCTTTTTCATCAGGCCCCTCGGCAGATACTACCACAGTGGAGTTGAATTCTGCGGCAAGCATCATGACGCCCATGATGGACTTGCCGTTGACCTTCAAACCATCTTTTTCCAGGTAAATATCAGATTTGAAGAAGGCGGCAGTTTTCACAAGTTGGGCTGATGGCCGCGCATGTAAGCCGTATTTATTGACTATTTTTACTTCTTTGCTCTGCAAATCCTTATTATAACCACTTTAGAACTGTTTTACAAACATTTTTCCGGATAACTGACGGACCAGGCCATTGAGCTCAAGTTCAAGCAGAATTTCGAGCGCACTCGACACAGGCATCTGCGCCTGCTTTACTATTTTGTCTAATTGTATCGGCTGGTTGCTTAAAACATCATAGATTTTTTTCTGTACACCCTCAAGATGGGGCGCAATTCTATTTTCATCCACCGGCCTTGAAGATGGCACCAAGAATTTCAGCTCCTCCAGTATATCCTGGGCCGAAGTTACCAGTTTGGCGCCTTCCCTGATGATACGATTGGTACCTTTCGAGGTTCTGGAATTAATATTTCCCGGTACAGCAAATACCTCTCGTCCCTGATCGAGAGCGTGCTGTGCGGTCAGAAGTGCGCCCGACTTTTCCCCTGCCTCGACCAGAAGAACACCCAGACTGAGGCCGGAGATTATACGGTTGCGTCGCGGAAAATATTTCGGTTCGGGTTTCTCTTTCAGGAAAAATTCCGATATGGCACAGCCGTTTAATACCAGATTTCGGTACAGCGTCTTGTTTTCGGGAGGATAAATCGTATCGATACCACATCCGAAGACCGCCAAGGTCAGGCCACCGGAATCTACGGCCGTTTTGTGCGCAATTGTGTCGATTCCGCGTGCAAAACCGGAGACTATCGTAAAACCGGCCTCGATTAATTCTCTGACCAGCTTTTCGGCCATCATTCGGCCATAGGAGGAGGCGCTCCTGGGTCCAACTACCGCCAGGCATGGCCTCTTTAGACAGTCTAAATCCCCTTCGTAGAATATAAACGGCGGGGGATCATAGATATTTTTCAATGACTCCGGGTATTCATCCGATTCAAACACGACAAGCTTATAGGGCGACTTTTCAAGCAGTTCAAGCTGCTTTTCGGCCTCCTCGAAATCGGCCTCTCTGGCTATATGAGATGCCAGCTTGGGACCGATGTCCGGGAGATTCTCCAGATCGGTCCTGCCCGCATTCAATATTGCCTCGGGGGATTTGAAATTTCGAATTAACTGGCGAATCCTGACCGGACCGACCTTGGGCACAGTTGCCAGCGCGAGCCATGCCAATATTTTATCTTGATTCAAATTCATCTTTTTCTTCCTCATGTTCCGACCGCAATTCTGCCACGGCAGCCTTCAAATCGTCAAGCCCAATTCCATATTTAGCGCTGATAAAAACATATCCTTCGCCCAGCTGCTCTTTCCAGAGCGAAAGCATTTCCTCATCCCATAGATCGATCTTGTTTATGCAAACGATACTGGGCTTGGTAACCAGACGCCAATTGTATTTCTCCAGCTCCTGTTGTAACACTTTATAATCTTCGAGAAAATCATTTTTCTCACCATCCAGAATATAAAGCAGGACCGAAGTCCGTTCGATATGGCGCAGGAACTGCAAGCCCAGGCCCCTTCCCTCACTTGCTCCATCTATTATTCCGGGAATATCAGCCATCCTGATGGTTTCAAAATCAGCAGTTTTGACAATGCCGATATTGGGGTTGAGAGTTGTAAACGGATAATCGGCGATTTTCGGTTTGGCTTCCGACATCGCCTTTAAAAGGCTCGATTTACCCGCATTCGGAAAGCCCACCAATCCGACATCGGCGATAAGTCTGAGCTCTAATCTTAGTTTCAGGGTCTCTCCCGGCATTCCGGGATCGGCGCGTCTTGGTGACTGATTTGTGGGTGACTTGAAATGCGTATTGCCGCGTCCGCCGATACCGCCTTTGGCGGCCAGGTACCTATCCTTATCCTCAACCAGATCAGCAAGCAACTGGTCGTTCTCGGCATTGAAAACCATTGTGCCAGGAGGCACCTTGATAGTCACATCTTTTCCGTCCTCTCCGCTCTTCTTTCCGCCTTTGCCGGGCTCGCCGTTTTCTGCTTTATATTTCCGCTTGTATTTCAAATCCATGAGTGTATTGAGATTGCTGTCCACCTGTATATATACCGATCCCCCCTTTCCGCCGTCGCCTCCGTCCGGCCCGCCCTTGGGCACATATTTCTCCCGCCGGAAGGAAACGCATCCAGGCCCGCCTTTTCCGCTCTGGACTTCAATTTCTACAAGATCTACAAACATTTTCAGGACATTTCGAGAATTTCTGTCAAGCTCTCCCGTAGGGTGAGCTTCTCCAGATCACGCTTGAATTTTCCCTGATAAGTGATTGAAATTGCTCCGGTTTCTTCTGAGACCACCAGGCAGACCGCATCCGATTCCTCGGTTACACCGATGGCAGCCTTGTGCCTCATACCAAAGAGATTTGCGTAGCGGGGATTCTGGGTCATTGGAAGCACGCATGCGGCAGCCAGTAATTTTTCATTCCTGATAATTACCGCACCGTCATGCAGTGGTGTATATGGCGTAAAAATTGTCGTCAAAAGATCTGAGGAGACCTCAGCATTGATCTCCCTTCCAGTAGCGATGATATTTTTCAGACCAACCTGTCTTTCGAGGACTATGAGTCCACCATAGCGCAACTCCGAAAGCCTGATGGCACCTTTGACCACCTCATCGATGGCATGCTCCGACTCGCTTTTGACAAAGCGCCGCATGAAGCGGGTATGCCCGATCTGAGCCAGGCCGCCGCGGATTTCAGGCTGAAAGACCACTACCAGCACAATAAAACCAACCGTGGCAAGGTTGGAAAAGAGCCACTTCAATCCCTCCAGCTGGAACCAGTAGGCCAGAAAAGCAACGATGAAAATAAAGACCAGCCCGATCATCATCTGGGCCGAACGAGTGCCCTGTACAAGCTCAAGGAGCTTGTAGATGATAAATGCCACGACCAGTACATCGAGAAGATCGATTACCGTAAAATCCAGGAATTGGTAGCTGAGTATTTCCATCTTATTTCCAGGTTAAAATAATATAATATTACTATTTTTTATAAATTGCAAGCAAACTTGAAAGCAAGTTGGATTTTATCGAGAAATGTCGATGTTCGAAAAAGCCCAGAGCGCTTTTTTTGTAGCCAGCACATCATGAACCCGCACAAAATTGGCGCCGTTGGCGACCGCCGCACAGGCGATGACGAGCGATTGCTCCAGACGTTCTGTTTCCGGGTACTTATTATCGATGGAGAGAAATCGTTTGCGGGAGGCACCCACAATCAGGGGCAGGCCGAACTTCTTAAATTCCCCAAGCCTGCTGATCAGCTGGAAATTGTTTTGGTAGGTCTTGCCGAAGCCAATGCCTGGATCGAGAATCAAATTGTTTCTCTTCAGTCCGGCTGCCGCAGCAATACCAATACTCTCTTCGAAGTATTCGCTGACCTCGCCAATCAAATCAGTGTAGACAGGGTTTTTCTGCATGTTTTTGGGGGTGCCCTTGATATGCATGATTATCACCGGCACATTACGCAACGCTGCCAGCCGGGCCATCTGTCTATCGCCCTTCAAACCGGTAATANNACCGGTAATATCATTAACCATAGAGGCTCCCGCCTCCAGCGCTTTCCGGGCGACCTGAGCTTTATGGGTATCGATTGAAATCGGCACCTTCATTTTGGGAGCAATCGCCTCGATAACAGGTATCACCCGTTCGAGTTCCTCTTCCAAACTTATTGGATCGGAGCCAGGGCGGGTAGATTCGCCGCCTATGTCTATGATATCAGCGCCTTCATCCTGCATCCGAAGGGCATGCTCAATGGCTTTATCTTTTGAAAAAAAATTCCCGCCATCTGAAAAGGAATCCGGAGTAACGTTCAGGATTCCCATAACATAGGGACGGGAAAAATCGAAACGGCTGTTGCCGATCTTAATCGGAGTCAATTCTGACTTCATCAATTTTATGTTTTGGAGGAGGTAGCTGTCAATTCCTCCAGTTCTTCACCTTTTATAATCTTTGCGAGATCCTCGCCATCTAGAAGTTCTCTCTCCAGAAGGGCCTCGGCAATTTTATGCAGTTTATCGATGTTTTCTTCCAAGAGCTCCCTGGCCTTGTTCTCGGCGTCATCGATGATCTTGCGGACTTCAATATCAATTTGACGGGCTGTTTCTTCGGAGTAGTTGCGGTCCCGTACGATGTCCCTGCCCAGGAAGACCTCGTTGTCTTTCTTGCCGAATGTGATTGCGCCAAGGGATTCGGACATGCCCCAGTCACAGACCATCTTCCGTGTCAGCTCGGTTGCCCGGGAAAGATCATTTCCGGCACCTGTCGAGAGATGCTCAAAGACCAGCTTTTCGGCCACACGTCCGCCCATGAATACTATCAGCATCGCCTCCAGATATTCCTTGGTATATGTGCGCTTCTCATCCACCGGCAGCGAGGATGTCTGTCCCAGGGACATTCCCCGAGGGATAATAGTCACTTTATAAACCGGATCGGCCTTGGGCAGAAGTTTTCCTAAAAGTGCATGCCCGGCTTCATGATATGCCGTTGTTTTCTTTTCCTCTTCGGTGATCACAAGTGAACGACGCTCGGTTCCGAGAATGACCTTATCCTTGGCGTCTTCCATATCTACCATATAGACCCTGTCATGTCCCCGACGGGCGGCCAGAAGCGCCGCTTCATTTACCATATTGGCGATGTCCGCTCCCGACATTCCAGGTGTAGCACGTGCCAGAATCTCGAGGTCAACATCATCGGCCAGATTGATCTTTCTGACATGTACCTCGAAGATGCCCCTTCGTCCCTTGACGTCAGGCTGATCCACCACAATACGGCGATCGAATCGGCCGGGACGCAGAAGGGCCGGGTCGAGAACATCGGGACGGTTTGTGGCCGCTATCAGGATCACGCCGTCATTGGCATCGAAACCATCCATTTCTACCAAAAGCTGGTTCAGTGTCTGTTCTCGTTCGTCATGGCCGCCGCCCAAACCTGCACCTCGGTGTCTGCCGACTGCGTCGATCTCATCGATGAATATAATGCAGGGGGCATTCTTCTTACCCTGGTCGAAAAGGTCGCGCACTCGAGAAGCTCCCACGCCCACGAACATTTCCACGAAATCGGATCCGGACATGGAAAAGAAAGGTACCCCGGCTTCTCCGGCGACCGCACGCGCCAGCAAGGTCTTTCCGGTACCGGGAGAGCCTAAAAGCAACGCGCCCTTGGGGATCTTACCTCCCAGTTTCTGGAATTTGCCCGGTTCCTTCAAAAATTCGATAATCTCTTCGAGCTCTTCCTTGGCCTCGTCACATCCTGCAACATCAGCAAAAGTGACCTTGGGTCCGACATCGGAAGCCAGACGCGCCTTGCTCTTTCCGAAGGAGAAAAGCCCCTTGGGCCCGCCGGACTGCATCTGACGCATCATGAAGAAAAAGAATAGAATAAGCAGAATCCAGGGCGCCGAGCCGATCAGGATGGTGATCCAGCCCCAGTCATCAATCCGGGCTTTAATACTCACATCATGATCCAGGAGAAGCTTAACTTCTTCATAGGATTTCACCGGCATCACCGTTTTGAAGCGCTGAAATTCTCTGGTGGTACCTCTGACAGTACCGGAGTAGGGCTGTTTGAACTTGCCCTCGATTTCCTTCTCCGCCATGACGACTTCCTGAATATTATCCTGCTTGAGCTGCTTAATATACTGGCTGTACTCGAGCTCGATAACATCCCCGCCGCCCGAAGAAAGCATCTTGAAGGCAAAAATGAATACTATTATAATAATAGCCCAGAAAAACAGCGTGCGTCCGCTCTTCTTCCAGTTGAATTCATCCCTGCGCTCTTCGCTCGGCGGCCTTTTCTTGTCAGCCGGTTTGCGGGGCGGCCTTCTATCGTCATCGTCGGATGAAAAATATCCTCTATTATTCTCTTTCAATCTTTATCCTTTCTCGTTCCTGTAAGCTATAAATGGAAGGCCGCGATACATGCCGGCATCATCCAGGCCATAGCCAATCACAAAGCGATTCGGAATCTCAAAACCGACATATTTTATGTCGATTGCAATCTCTCTGCGCTCTGCCTTATCCAGAAGTGTTACAATCTCAAGCGATTTCGGTTTCCGCATTAAGAGATTGTGATAGATATAATTCAATGTCTTTCCACTGTCAACTATATCTTCCACTATTATAACATCTTCTCCTGAAATGTTTCGGCTTAAATCCAGCATGAGCTTAACATTTCCGGATTCATGGGGGTCGTTATCATAGCTCGATACCATCATGAAATCAATCTCATGTTCAACTTCAATTTTTCTTGTCAGATCGGCCAGAAACATATAAGACCCCTTCAAAATTCCAACAAGGATCGGCTTCTTTCCGGAATAATCCCGACTTATCCGATCTGCCATCTCAGAGACTCTCTTTTGAATCTCGGCTTCACTCAATATCTGCGTTATTTCCGCCACTTTACTTGACATCTCTAACAACTTTTTCGACCCAAAGTTTCACTGCCTGCTCGCTTGCAGGTTCAAGTTTGAAGAGGTCGGAAATCTCCACTCCAATCACCCAGGCGATTTCGCCGTTGCAGACCAAAAGCGGTATCTCCATCCTCAGCGCGCGGGGGATTTTCCGGTCAATGAAGAATTCACTCAATTTTTTTGACTTCATCATTCCCAGCGGCCGGAAATAGTCTCCTTCCCGAAACTGCCTTACTTCCAGTTCTCCTTTGAGTTTGTAATAATCGAGAATTACCTTAAAATTGTCACTCGTATGCTTGATCTCTGTAGCTGCACTCCCTACTTCTGAATTTAACACTAAATTGAAACTTTGCAATAGTCTTTTTCCCGGGATTGCGACTGAAATCGGTTCACTTCTTTCGACAGGCCTGAATATAATCAGGTTTTCTGAAGCTTTTTCTATCATCAGCCCGCCGCCCAGATCGGCCCGGGTACCGGTTGGGGAGTCGATAATATTCAAGGCAGAATCGATTAAGTCAAATGCTGCAATATCACGCTCATTTCCAGAAAGTCTTTCGATCGACTTCATCAAAATGTGTCTTTTCAGGATCCTATCCAGAGGAGAAAATTCAGCAAGCGGAATGATGATGTTATTTTGAAGGGAATATGAGCCGTGCTGATCCAGGAAATTATCTGAAAATTTCTCGAAATATTTGTGAGCTTCTGTTGCGAGCCATGAAAGTCTTTTCACCGCATCATAGACCCCCGGATTGACCTGATCGACAATCCTGGGCAGAATTATGTTCCTGATTTTGTTTCTTGTATAATCGCTCTCGAGATTCGAGGCGTCGATTCTATAGGAAATTCCATTTTTGTCAAGATATTCCAGTATATCCTTTTTTGAGGTATACAGTAGAGGCCTTATGATATTACCGGATTGCGCCCTCATCCCGGATAATCCGGCCAGCCCGCAGCCTCGAAATATATTTCCCAGAATGGTCTCGATGTTGTCATCGAGAGTGTGTCCCAGGGCGATTTTGTTGCGATCATATTTCTGTGCCACCGATACATAAAAACGCATTCGTCTTTGCCTTGCTTCAGCCTGGATATTGCCGGGAGTGTCTTTTAAACTGGATAGATCGGCGACTTCCACTTCCAGCGGCAGACCGAGTCTTTCAGCAAACTCACGACAGAACTGCTCATCCAGGTCAGAATCCCTTCCCCTGAGTTTGTAGTTGACATGGGTTAGGTGAAGATCGAGCGATTTTTCTTTCTGGAGCGAATTCAGATAAAGGGTAAGAAACACCGAATCCGGCCCGCCGGAGAGTCCAATGACGATTTTGTCGCTTTCCTGGATCAGGCTTGAGATGAATTTTTCCATAATATTGATCATACTCTACAATATTAACACCTGTTTGCTGTATTTACAATTCAAATATTTCGCTTGATAAAATTGAATGGTGCACTATTTTTCTGCCATGAATAGCCTTCACACGCATCCGATTCTGACGGAAATCCAGGATCAAAAACTGTTGCTTCTCGTATTCTGTGATCTCCTAATTCTGGCGGGTCTGGCATTTCTCTCGCCTTTCCAGATAATTGGCGTTGTTCTGATTTTCTTTTTTGCGGCTTTTTTCATCCTCTCGCCATTGGGATATCTATATTTTTTGCTGATATGGATTCCTTACGAGCCCTTGATTTTGCCCGAGGGAGAAAGCGTTAGAATTTTGAGGTTATTTGCAATCTTCACGATTATCCTACTAGGATGGTTGAAATACTGGCTTGCAGAAAAACCAATCAGATTTCCCAATAAATATATCATGGTCCCGATTTTGATTTTTTTTGGATGGTCCGCCATTACGATTTTCTTTTCACCTTTTCCATTTTCAGCCATGTTCGAATTTATTAAGATGCTTGCATTTCTTGCCATATTTATCCTTGTATACAATGTTATTGATTCTCAGACCGATCTCAAGAAATTCCTCTATTTTCTATTTGTCATTTCGATTCCGATATATATTGCTGCCTATTACCAGTTTTTTGCATTGGGTTACCTGAGGGTGTGGGGAATATTAGGAAATCCAAATACACTTGGTGTTTTCTCCGTTGCAACAACAGCCTCTGCGCTTGTTCTAAGGGAATTGAAGGTGAATTCTGAAAATAAGAGAACTATAGTTTATGTGTGGATTTTCTTGTCTATTTCTGCTTTAATACTCAGCGGCTCACGAGCAAGCATATTCAGCTTAATCGTCTTTGTAGCTGTGTATCTGTATCTAAGAAGAAAGCATGTAATTCTCCTGAGCCTTATAATTGTTGGCTTAATAGGGATTTATTACATATTTCATTCTCACGCTCTGTTCATGGATTTTGCCAGGGTGACGCGGATCTTAGGAGGATTATCCGGCAGAACAATAATTTGGGAGACCAGTCTGGAATTGATAAAGGATTATCCCTTGTTCGGGGTTGGACCCGGCAATGTATCTAATCTGCTTTATAGCTATGCCCAAGCAACCCATCCCATCGTGACAATTGATTTACGTTCGGCCATGGAACGCGGGATGATTCACAATGGCTATCTTCAGCGACTTGCAGAGATTGGGATAGTAGGTTTATCCATCGTCTTGTGGATAATCTGGAGATTTATGAAGATGTTATATTCGCGCGTTCGCACTAACTCCAGTCAGAGTCTGGGAAAAATCAGTATAGTTGTCCTGGCACTCTTTATCGGCAGACTTGGACATTCATTGTTTGAGAGCTCTCTGGATATAGGCCCCTATACAGTGGAGTTGTCTGTACTTCTCATCTACGCTGCCATCCTGAAACTGCATGACACAAAAAATTGATTCTATTTCAAGTAANNTATTTGGAGCCTGAACGCCTAGCATACCCATCAGACCCATGAATTCTAAATATCAGATTGGCATAAAAACAATGCTGTAGCTCAGCCGCCGAATCTGACTCCGGCCCTGATCTGGAGGCCCTTAAGCTGCACATCGGCTTCATCATCATCAACCGCAATTGGAAAATCTTCTACCGCGAATTTGCCGTTCTGAATAAAATAAAATGCGCTGCCATGAAGTTTCAGGCTGCTGAGGCTGAATTCCGCACCGACGCCAAATTGAAATCCAATCTTGCCATCGACGTCGACATCATTACCCTCGATTTCTACATTCCAGAATGTATAGTTGAGGCCGGCGCCAACAAAAGTGAATGGTGTGAAGTAATACTTGCCATTGATATAGAATGGATGACCATTAGCTTTAAATGGTGTCTCTCCCTCAATCTCACTGCTTGAAAGATAGGTGAATCCAGCTTCGACCCCGATCGGCAAAAGCATCGGCTTAAACATGCCATCCACACCGAGACCATAAATAGTCTCATAGTCCTCAGGCTCATAGGAAAACGCTCCGGCTTCGAAGTCGCTCTTGAGCCATGAGCCGCAGGCATGTACACCATAGGATAATCCCTGCGCGAAAACCGGGCCTGTCAAAACCAGTAAAATAACCAGTACCCTAATCATTCTGACCTCCACATATAATAGATTTTTCCTAGAATTCCAGCTTATTTCTAAATTCGGCAACAAGATCGTCAATCTTGACCCTATTTTGCTCCATACTGTCACGTTCTCGCACAGTTACTGTATTATCCTCTTTTGTCTGCCCGTCGACTGTTACGCAATACGGCGTCCCGGCCTCATCCTGACGCCTGTAACGCCGTCCCACAGCACCTCCATCATCATAGAAGCACTTATAATGTTTCTTCAGGTTATGAAAGATATCCAGGGCTATTTCCGGCATACCCTCTTTCTTGACCAGCGGAAAGACACCTACTTTTACGGGAGCGAGTTTCGGATTGATTTTGAGAACCACAC